>NZ_JBEPTK010000002.1:316944-633889 GCF_040549485.1 Constrictibacter sp. MBR-5 | reverse complement strand
CGCGACTTCTCCTCCTCGGCAATGAGTCCCTGGCGGAAGGCGCGGTCCAGAACGTCGGTCTGCTGCGTCAATCGCTGCTGCGCCCGATAGAGCGGGTCAGCCTGCGAACGCACCCGCTCCAGCGCGCGCTCGGCGCGGGTGTTGACTTCGACCATGCGAATGGTGGAGTCGGAAAGTGGATCTGCCGCGGCCCGGAGCTTGTCGAGCATCTGGGCATCCGTGAGCGCGGCGCGCCCCATGCCGTCCATCGCGGCGCCGGCACTGTCGGCCGCCGCCGCTGCGCGGGCCGCGCTGTCCGCTACGCCGTCCACCGCATTGTCGAACGCCTCGGCGCCGGCCTGCGCACCTCGAGCGTCGATCGTGAGGTCGAGAATTTCGACGGCCTGGTTCATGCCCTTCTCCTACACCAGCAGGAAGCCGTCGGGGCGGCCGGTCGCGTAGACCGACGGCGCCGTCTCGGCCGATATGATCCGCCCCACGCCCATCGCCGCGGCCACCGCCCCGTCGATCCGCCCGTGCGAGCGCTCCTTCGTGAATTTCTCGTTCTCCGCCGCATCCTTGTCGGCGACGACGTTGCCGAAGCACATGCGCAGGATGGGGTTGTCCCCGTGCCGGAAGACGCCCTTCAGGATGGCGCGCTTCAGTTCCTTGACCGGGGCCGCCATCGAGGCGAACCCCTGTCCGAATTGCGTCACGTCGAAGCCTTCCTCCTGAAGTCGGACGTTGACCGCCGTCGAGTTCCAGCGGTCGATCGCCACCTCCTCGACGCGATATCGCATGCCCCAGGCGACCACCTGGTCGACGATGGCGCCGTGGTCGACGACGTTGCCGGGCGTGACGGTGAGGAAGCCTTCCTCCTGCCAGCGGAGGTAGTCCGCCCTGTCCTTTTCCGCCTTCGCGGCGAGCCCGGCCTCGGGCAGGAAGAACTGCGCCACGACGTCATAGGATCGATCCTCGTCCTCGCCATCCGGGAAGACGGCGACGGCGGCGGTCAGATCCTCGACGCTCGACAGGTCGACGCCGACGTAGCAGGAGCGCCCGACCAGATCGTCGAGGGCGGTCCGCTCGTCGGCGACATCGTAAAGCTCCAGCGCCAGCCAAGGGTTCGCCGCGCCGGCCTGCCACTGGTTGAGATGGAAGCGCCGGAAGTCCGCCACCTCGGCCGGGAAGTGCTCGATCCGCCGGGCCTTGGTGCGCAGCTCGTCGAGCGAGCAGAAGCCGGCCTCGATCGCCGGATTCGCCGCGCGCCATGCGCTCTCGTCGCGCCAGTCGGCCGTCGGGTCGGCGGCGAAGATGATGGGCGCGAACGTCGGGTCGAGGATCTCGCCGCGGGCGACTCCCAGGCTGTACGCCCAGAGGTCATGCGCGAGGCCGCCGGTCCCCTCGCCGGCCGTCGAGATGATCACGGTCAACGGTTCGTCGCGCTTCACCATCGAGTCGGAGACGACGGCGAAAAGCTTCCTCGCTTCCACCGGGCTCCAGGCGTGCACCTCGTCGGCGAGGAAGAACGAGCAGTTCAAGCCATGCTTCGAATAGGCCTCGCTGCTGATCGCCTTCAGCACGCTCGCCGAGCGCGGATGGTGCATGGTTTTTCGGCTCTCCTGCGGCCGGACACGGGCCAGGAGGACGTCGTCCTGCTTCACCATCTGCCACGCGCAATTGAACGCGATGCCGGCGTTCTCACGATCCGCCGCGCCCATGATTATTTGCCCGCCCGGCTCGTTCTGCGGCCCCATGAAGTGCGCCAGCCCCAGGCCGGCGGCGAGCGTCGTCTTGGCGTTGCCGCGCGGTATCCAGACGCACGCGATGCGGACCAGCCGGCCACCATCGCCGCGGGTCGGGCCGTAGATGCGCCGGACGATCGCTTCCTGGAAGTCCTGCACGGGAAAGCGCTGCCCAGCGGCGCGGCCCTCCCATAGCTGCAGCCGGCGGATGAAGGCGGTCACCTTCCCGGCGCGGCCGGTCGGGTCAGGGTAGAGGCGCGGATCAGGCGAGAAGACTGGGATCCCAGGCGTCATCGTCCCCTCCCTTCTCGTCGGGTTTCGGGGTGCCGGCGCCGCGCACGCCGCGCCGGTGCGGGCCAAGCCCAAGCTCCGCCGCGTAGAGGCGCACCTCGCGCGCCGCGGCCAGGATCATCTTGGCGGCTTGGTTCGGCTTTCCCTCGGCGCCCTCGGTCATGATGCCGTCGGCGGCCAGACGCTCGTGGTAGCTGCGCAACATGCCGTAGGCGGTGCAGTAGGTTTCCAGCACGCCGAGCGTGTCGACGCCGAGCAGCCGGCGGCGATACAGGTCCGGGGCCTGCCGGCGCCACTCCGCCTTGGCATACGGCGACAACCACCGCGGCGGAGCCGGACAACGTGCCAGGGCCGCCTCGTCGGACGGCGGTTGCGGGGCCGCTTTCCTGCCCTTCATCGGTCACGGGGCCGCCCCGAAGGCGCCGTCCGACCCGGAACACCCAATTCCCAGGTGGGTGCGCGCAGCGAAACCCGGCGGTCCGCCCCCTTACCCTGCCGAACCTCGGACCGCCCCCCTCCCCCTCGGGGCGCCTGCACGCTCGTGCCGTCGCTCGGCGGGCGGCCGGTGGCCTCGCCGGTGCCGTGCCACCCGCTGAAGGCGATGTCCGCGGCGCGCACCACCGTGGCCCGGAGCGCCCTCACGCCAGCAGCCGGCGACCGAAGCCGCCGTCCTCTCGCGCCGTCTTCGCGTTGTGGTGCGGGGTGCACATGGGCTGCCAGTTGTTCTGATCCCAGAAGAGGCGGGCGTCGCCGCGGTGCGGCACCCGGTGGTCGACGGCCACCGCCGGGCAGCCGCAGCCGGCGACGATGCAGACGGGGTTCGCCGCCAGGTACTCGGCGCGGGCGCGCTCCCATCGTCCATCGTAGCCTCGGGCTCGGGCGTTCGGCCGGGCGGCATCGGCCGCACCCTTGCACACAGGGCAACGCCGGCCGGTGAACGGCGGGTGTCCGCGAGGGCAGTGCTTCGGCGGTGCCATCGGCATTGTCGTCTCCAATGCGGGGCCGCCCCTTCCGGCTGTCGGGCCGGTCGGGGCGGTGTTGCCGGCCACGCTTGGTGAGAGCCAAGCTGCCGACCGTCGGGGTTATGTTGGGCGCCGCCACTCGCCGACTGACGCGGCCCCGGCTGAACTCAAGGCCGGGTGATGCCCGATGCCACCCACGTCGCTCGCGGGCACGGTTGCTCCGGTCAGGCGACCGGGCGTTCGTGAGCATGGCCCTTCACGACCACGGCGCCGGCCGCGATCGAAGTGCCGCTGTTCTTCGTGAGGACGGTCCGGATGTACCGCTTGGTCCCGGTGTAGCCGACCTTGTAGACCGTGCTCGCCGCCAGAGCGGCGGGCAGGGTGCCGATCAGGTCGGCGGCGGCCACCGTGTCGAAGTCCTCCGACGTCGTGGTGTCCGACTCCTCGATCGTCGCCGTGAAGTTGCCGGACGAGGCGATGGCGCCGGTGTTGATGATGACCATGGCGGACTCGAAGCCGATCAGGTCGATTGCGGCCGACGTGTCGGTCGCCGAGAGAACCTGCGGCACCACCGCGGCCACGACGCCGACGTTGTGCGAAAGGTCACGCTGCATGTTCGTTACTCCTCAGGTTCCGGCCGATCAGGACGTGGCGCAGCGGATTTTGCGCAGGGCCGCCGGGCGGACGACGGCACCGCCGACACGGCGACGGGCGTGGAAGCGGACGAGCCCCTTCGTCGCGACGCTATACGGGTCGCGGAGGATGCTCATGTTGACGCGGTCGTAGATCCGGTACCCGGTGTTGAAGTCGCCGAACAGGATCGGTTCCGCTGCGCTGCCCACGTCGGCCATGTCGACGGCCTCGATCACGGGGCGGCCCAGGATCGTCGCCGGCTGGCCCTCGCTTAGCCCAGCCCGCCAGATGTAATTCCCCTCGCCGTCCTTCAGCTTCCGGATTGCGGCCAGGGTCGTCCCGTTGACCATCCAGGCGCCGCGATTCCGGTAGAAGGGCTGCACCGAATAGAACACGTCGATGAGGAGGTCGGTGGGCGTGCTGCCCAGCGTCGAGGCGTTCCCGGTGGGCGTGTACGGCACATTCGTGTCGACCATCAGGCCGACGGGCTTCTTAAAGCCGTTGCCCTCGATGAAGGCCTCGCCCTCCAACCGGCCGAACTCCTCGGCGAGGTCGCTGGCGACTTCCGCTTCGACGTTGACCGCAGAGTCCTCCAGGAGGCGGAGGGAGACGTCCACGTAGCACGCCATCTCGTGCACGGGAATTTCCACCTGCCCGTAGGTGCTGCCGGTCTCCGGCCGGTCCTCGGTCTCGTCGACCCAGTGGGCGGTCGGGCGGCCGGTGCGCTTCGGCAGGATCACACTGCCGTTCGCCGTGGCGCCGACGCGGGCCGCCATGCGGACCGGCGAATACTCGACGATGTCCTTCAGAACCTCGGTCGTGAACTCGGCCGGCGCGAGATAGCCGCCCTTCGTGTCGTCGCCGACGATCAGCGAGCGGGCCTCCTCGGGGGGCAGTCCCTCGCGGCCGTGGCGCAGGAAGCCGGTGAAGGCGCGACGCTGCAGCGCGACCGCCTCGTCGGTCTGCGTCTGCGTGGGGCTGCCGGGCCGCTGGGTGCGGACGTCGATCGCGTCGAGGCGTTCGGTGATGCCGCGAAGCTCGCGGGTCATGCGCTCGTCGGCGGCCGTGCGGCTGGTCTCGACCGCGGTGCGCAGCTCCTCGACGGCGGCGACCGCCGCGGCGATGGGATCGGCGTCACCTTCGTTGCGGGTCTCGATCGGCAGCGCCGACCGGGTTTCGTAGGGGCGGTGCATGTTCATGGTCAGCGGCTCCGAATGCAGATTGCGGCGCGGCGGGCCGCTTGAATGAATGCCGCGGCGCCGGTCGGGACGGCCGCCCCTCTCACGTCGGTTATGCGGGCGTTCGACCGGCCGGGCAGCGTCACGATCGAGATTTCGACCAGCTCAATGTCGGTCAGGACGCGGCCACCACCGGGGCCACGCTCGGATGCGCGAGCGCGGAAGCCGATCGACAGGCCGTTGACGGCGCCGGCCTTCAGGAGGGCCAGGGTCTCGGCACCGCGGGCGGTCTCGGTGACCAGCTTCCCCGTCGCCTTCAGGCCGCGGGCGTCCTCTACAAGTTCCGTCCAAACGCCGATCGGCGAGCCCGGATCATGGTTCCAGAACATCGAGGGGCCGCCGGTGGCCTTGCGCTGCGCCAGCGTCTTGCGGAAGGCGCCGGGCTTGATGGTGTCGCCGTAGCTGTCCGGCTCGCCGAAGCGGCTGGCATAGCCGGTGAACGTGCCGGCCTCGGCGCCGTCGAAGCGCAGTTCCGGAACCGCGGCGGTCGAGATCTCAAGCCGCATCGCGCGGGTCTCCTTGCTGGTTCGCCGGAGCCGGCGGCGGCTCGTCGGCCTGCCCCGCCTGAAGGATCAGGTCGTCGGCGCCGGGCACGGGCGGGCGGTTGTCGAGGGCTCGGATTTCGTTGCGCGTCAGCCAGGCGCCGCCACCGGCCTGCCGGTATGCGGTGAAGCGGGCCGCGATGTCGCCGCGGAGCATGTCGTCGAAGACGGGCTCGATGAAGTGGCTGCGCCGCTCGTCGGGCGTCAGGAGGATGCGCTCCAGCCCTGCCTGCCATATCTCGGCCCACGGCATCAGCGTGGTCGTGACGAACTGCCGCGCCAGCTCCTCGACGTTGCGCCAGACGGCGCGGTCGAAATCGCCCACCAGTGTCAGGGGCACGCGGAGGACGCGCGCGATCTCCTGCACGGCGAAGCGCCGCAGCTCGAGGAACTGAAGATCGACCGACGAGAACGCGATCTGCGCGAAGTCCATGCCATCCTCAAGGATCATGGTCTTCCCGCTCGCGGCGGCGCCCTTGTACCGCTCGTCGAACTGCGCCCGGAGCCGCGCCAGAACGCCCTCGTCGCGGAGCGTCTTCGGGTGCTTCAGCACGCCACCGGGCCGGGCGCCGTTCGCGAAGAGGGCGCCCTGGTGGCGGGCCATGACGATTTCGAGGCCGATCGCCTCGCGGGCGTGGTGCGTCAGGTTGACGAGGCGGCCGTCGGTCGAGCCGGGCGTCGGCAGGTAGAGGATGTCGCGCCAGTCCCGCTTGCGCTCGACGCCGTTCTCCCTGGTCGTGAAGGCGGGCTCCGCTCCGGTCGTGTCGCGCGTCGTGGTGCGAGGGTCGAGGCGGTGGATCTCTTTCGGCACGCCACCGGCGCGGATGACGAGGCCGTAGGCGGCACCATGCAGGAGCGCATCCATCTGCATTGCGGCCTTCGTCTCGGCGCCACCGCTCCAGGGGCACCAGTCGCCCGCGAGCAGTGCGGCGGCCGGGTGTTCGGTGTCCCGCTCCTTCGCGCCGTTCGTTCCGCGGCGGTAGAGGTGATACGGAAGCATGCCCATCGGCTCGGAGATGGCGCGGCAGCCGGCCAGCATCGTCGGGCTGCCCAGCGCGGTCTCGGCGGTCACCGCGACTCCCGCGGCCGTCGGCGTGGCGCCGAACAGCGCGACCATCTCAGGCGTCGGGTTTTTGAGCGACCACGCGGAGCGGCGCTCCAGTCCGAAGAAATTGAGTACGCGCTCGGCGAGCCTTGCTTCCATGCGATGTATAAAGCGTGGTAAGGGCGGCCTCCGACAAGGGATATGGCCGCTCTTTACTGCCCGACGACGAACTTAATTTTGCCGCTCTTTGCTCGTCGTTTCGCGAGTGTGCTGTTCTTCTCGCACGATGCGGCCGTCTATCCACTGGTCGAGGTCGGTGCGCCTGTAGAAGACGGTCCGGCCGAACCGCTCGACCGGCGGACCGCCGCCGACGGACGCAAGCCTCGCCAGGGTTGCGGGGGCGATCGGAATGCCGTGCACGATCTCGGCGTACTCGGCGGCCTCGGTCCTGCGCAGGCGCACCTTGCGCAGGCGGATCGGCAGTTCGGCCGGGAACGGGCGGTCGTCAGTCGTCATTCGTCGCGCTCCTGGTCGCGGTCTACGGGTTCGGGGGTGGCATGCTGCGGAAGCTCCGCTGCGTCGGCCGGCGGGTCGCGCCGGGGCCGGATAGGCGCCTGCCACTCGCGCCAGCGCTTCGGCAGGGGCGTCGCGGCTCGCCAGCGGGTGCGGGTCATGCCCGCGCGTCCGGCAGCATCGGGACGGCCTTGAGGCTGGAATAAATCGCGATCAGCAGCGCGATGCCGCTCAGTTCGCCAGCATCGGATACCGCGGCTATGACTGCCTCCGTGCCCCAGAAGTCCACCAAGGCGGAGACGTGACCGGCGGCCCCTGGAAGGTCGAGATCCGACCCTTGAGTGATCCGCCGCGCCAGATCCGGCAGAGGACATGGCGCCGGCGCCTCTCGCTGTCCCGTCCATTCGCCGTGCCATTCCGGATCCCAGCCTTCCGGCGGCGGGTAGTCGCGAATGCGGCCCTTCGCATCGGTCCAGGTCTTCAGCCCCGCATCTGCGAGCGAGGCCCGCAGATCGTCGTCGGTGAGATGGTCAGCCCGGACCTTCACGGCGGTGGCGTCGATCCGGTCGCGCGAGAGCGGGTCGATCATCGCCTGCGCCTCACGCCTCGACTTGCCGAGCCGCTTCTGCAGGGCGCCGATCAGGATCTCGCGGTTCGCGTCGTGGTTCCGATCGGCGGTCTCTTGGGCATCGCCCATGCCGTCGTCGTCGTCGTCACTCTTGCGGGTCGCACTGCCCTTGAACGGCAGAATTTGGGCTGAAGGCTTAGCAGCGTCAGCAGCAGCGCGCGGCGCAGCCGCGGCCTGAAGGTCTGACGCTATAGAACGGTCTGATAGGTAAAGGTCTGATTCTACCACCCCAGGGGTGACACGGCTCCGCACCCCTGGGGTGACATGGGCGCTGTCACCCCAGGGGTGACATGGGGCGGAGGTCTCCGGGGCGTTTTCCCTTGTCACCCCTGGGGTGACACGGAAGGGCGCCTTCGGGTCGGGCTTCTTCCTCGGTGGGAGGGCCTTTCCTTCGACCACCTCGCCTTCGTAGTGGATTACGTAAGCGTTCGTGAGGTAGCGGCCCGGCGTCGTGCTATGCGACTGGCGGCCCCTGTTGATCGGCGTGATGTAGCCGAGCGCCGCGAGGTCCGCGACGGCTCCGACCACCTTCTGGCGCGGCCGGTTCGTCATCGTGGCGATGCGCTGGTGCGTGATCACGGCCTGCGCCGTGCTCGGGTCCACTGCTCGGCAGATCGCCGTCAGGACGGCGTGGTGCAGCGCCGTCAGGTTTCGGTCGCCGGCCGTGCGCGACGGTATCGCCGCGAAGTTGGTGAGCATGCTGGTGGGCTTCGTCATGCCAGCCCGCTCCAGCCGCAATCGACGGCCACCTCGTAGAGCTTCGCCTTCTGCTTCTCGGTCAGCTCGCGTCCGGCAGCGCGGAGGCGCCGGAGCGATGCCACGAAGTGCTGGGACCATTCATCAACGATGACGGCGTCCCGGAGATAGGCCAGGGCATCGTCGGTGGGATCGCGCTGCGGCTCGGCGGCGGGCTCAGGTGCCACCGCGAGGATCAATTGCTCCCAGGTGAGGCCGGCGGCCAGGAGGATTGCCGTGGCGGCCCGGGCAGCGCTCGCACGCTCGCCGTCGTGGTCGCTGCCCAGGAGGCCGCAGATCTTCGCCAAGCGCTGGCGGTCGGCCGGGGCAAGTAGCTCGCCGCTCATGGCTGGCCCCGATGGCGTTGCCGAGAGCGCCGGCCCTTGGTATTCTTCGGCGCGTTGTAGTTCTGCATGCGCGCTGTCTTTGAAGTCGCCGCCGGGGACCAGCCGGCGGCGCTTCGCTTTCCAGGGGGCAGCATCGAGAGCGGGTTAGACAGTCCCGCGAATATCCGTTTGGAATCAGTGCCGGCATATTGGCCGGTTAGACTTGGTAAGTGCTTGTCCGGGTGCGTTTTCGACGGTCCCGGTGGGATCACCACCGCGCGCATGTCGCGCCTCACCATCGACAACATGTTCGGCCTCGCAACATCGTATGGGCACGCGCCTGTGCGGTTGCCTCACTCCGTGCGCTCGATCTAGATTTGTGCATCCCTGATTGCAGTCGGATGCACGTCATGCCCTGGAAGCTCGTACCGCCGCTTCTCGCCGGACTCCTGCTGCTGAGCGCATGCAGCACGACCGTTGAGGTGATCGGCCGAGTGGACCCAGGGAGCGAACTCTACTATGGCACAGCGACGGCCGAAGGAACCGACGGCGGAAAAATCGAGATGGCGACTGCCGACGGGAAGCGTTGCATCGGCGAGTACAGCTTGCACCGCCCCATACGAATCGGTTTGTTACCAACGACACCCTCCGGCGGGCTGGCACACCTATTCTGTAACGACGGGCGCACGGCAGGGCTGCGCTTTACTTCGCTGAGCATCAACTCGGGCTACGGCTATGGCCGCGCCAGCGACGGAAGCGCAGTCCGGTTCTCATTTGGGCTCTCGGAAGCCGAGGCAGCACCACATCTCGGTTCGGTGACCGCGGACCGCGCGAAGGCCAAGCGCAGCAGCGGCAAAGGCACCGGGTTCTTCGTCGGCTCAGCCGGCGAGATCCTTACGAACGAACACGTTGCGGGCAACTGTGCTTCGATCACCGTGCGGCTCGCGGACGGTACAGAGCATCCTGCGCGCACGCTCGCCAACGATGCTACCAACGACCTGTCACTGCTGAAGTTGGATATCGATTCACCAGCAGTGCTCACCTTCGATGCAGCGCCAGCACCCCGCCTCGGCGACACGGTCATTACCTTTGGCTTCCCTCTCCCGGGCACATTGCCTGATTCCGGGAATCTTACCGCGGGAAGCATCACCTCGTTCTCCGGCATGAAGAACGACAGCCGTTTGGTTCAAATCAGTACACCGGTTCAGCCCGGCAACAGCGGCGGCCCACTTGTCGATGATCGCGGTGTTCTCATCGGTGTCATTCGGACAAAACTCAACGCCCTGTATGTCGCCTCGACGACGGGCGACATCCCGCAAAACGCGAACTTCGCTGTGAAGGAAGTCTTCGCCCGCACCTTCATGCTCGCGAACGGCATTTCACCGACCCTAGCAAAGCCGACCACACCGAAACGCACCGTGGCCGAGATCGGCGAGTCCCTGAGAGTGGCGGTCGGGCAGGTCATTTGCCACGGCGATTGACCGCACTCTGCTACTCGGTCCGAGGGTTGGTGCGCCGCTGATCCTGCCGCATGCGGTCGATCAGGCGGCGGCAGTCGCCCGCGTCGTCGGTCATCACCCTGCCGCGACCAGGAACGTCGCAGGCGTACTTCTGCGGCTTGCGTTCCTGCTTGCGTTCATCCTCTGCACGGCGCACCAGACGGCGGCAGTCGTCCGCATCGTCCGTCCACACGCGGCCGCGGCCCGGCACGTCGCACGCCACCTTCTTCGGCTTGCGCTCCTCTTCCATCCGCCGGACCAGACGGCGGCAATCATCGGCGTCGTCGGTCCAAACGCGCTCACGTCCGGGCACATCGCACGAATATTTCCGATTGCTGCGCTCCGCCTCCAACTTCTTGATCAGGCGGCGGCAGTCGCCCGCATCTTCCGTCCACACGCGGTCCCGCCCGGGAATGTCGCAGGAGTAGCCGCGCCCCTGCGGCGGCCGATAGTCGCTACCGCGGGAATATCCGCCACCGCGATAGCCGCCGTCGTCATAGCCGGAATCGTCGGTGACGCAGCCGCCCAAGAGCAGAATGCAGAAGGCAACGACGATGTGTCTGAGCATGCGGACGGTTCCTCGGGAAGACATTGTTGTTGATCTTGGGGAGCGAGCACCGAACGCACGACCGGCCACCGGCTCTACGAGCCGATGGCCGGTCCACGAGTCAGACGCGCCGGGGACGACGCGGCGTCACCCCTCGGCGGCGCGGCGCGACTGGCGCTTGCGTTCGTTGGAGTCGAGGTAGCGCTTGCGCAGGCGCACCGCTTCGGGCGTCACCTCGCAGAGTTCGTCCTCGCCGATATAGGAGATGGCGCGCTCCAGCGTCATGCGGACCGGCGTGGTCAGCAGGATCGCGTCGTCCTTGCCGGCGGCCCGGATGTTGGTGAGCTGCTTGCCCTTCAGCGGGTTCACCTCCAGGTCGTTGCCGCGGGTGTGCTCGCCGATCACCATGCCCGTGTAGATCTTCTCGCCGGGGCCGATGAAGAGGATGCCGCGCTCCTCGATGTTCCAGAGCGCGTAGGCGACCGACTTGCCCTGCTCCGTCGAGATCAGGGCGCCGGTGCGGCGGGCCGCGATGGTGCCCTTGTAGGGTGCCCAGCCGTGGAACAGGCGGTTCATCACGCCGGTGCCGCGCGTGTCCGTCAGGAATTCGCCGTGATAGCCGATCATGCCGCGCGACGGCACGTGCATGACGAGGCGCTGCTTGCCGCCGCCGGAGGGCCGCATCTCCTGCAGTTCGCCCTTGCGCAGGGACAGCTTCTCGACGACGACGCCGGAATACTCCTCGTCGACGTCGATCACGACCTCCTCGATCGGCTCCAGACGCTGGCCGGTCGCGGGATCGTTGCGGTAGAGCACGCGCGGACGGCTGACCGACAGCTCGTAGCCCTCGCGCCGCATGTTCTCGATCAGAACCGCCAGCTGGAGTTCGCCGCGGCCGGCGACCTCGAACGCGTCGTTGTCCTCGGTCTCGGTCACGCGGATCGCGACGTTGCCGTCCGCCTCGCGCATCAGCCGGTCGCGGATCATGCGGGAGGTGACCTTGTCGCCTTCCTGCCCGGCGAGCGGACTGTCGTTGACCGAGAAGGTCATTGCCAGCGTCGACGGATCGATCGGCTGCGCCTGGATCGGCGCGTCGACCTCCGGCACGCAGATCGTATCGGCGACGGTCGCCGTCGGCATGCCGGCGATCGCGATGATGTCCCCCGCTTGCGCCTCCTCGACCGGCACGCGCTCGATGCCGCGGAAGGAGAGCAGCTTGCTGATGCGGCCCTGCTCGATCACGCGGCCGTCCTGCCCGAGCGCCTTGACCGCCATGTTGGTCCGCACGGTGCCGGTCTCGATACGTCCCGTGAGCACGCGGCCGAGATAGGGATCCCGCTCCAGCGTGGTGACCAGCATGGTGAACGGGCCGTCGGCCTCGACCTTCGGCGCCGGCACGTGGCGCACGATCAGGTCGAACAGCGGCGCCATGTCCTCCTTCGGACCCTCCGGGCTCTCGGCGGCCCAGCCCTGGCGGGCGGAGGCGAACAGGGTCGGAAAGTCGAGCTGCTGGTCGTTCGCGTCGAGTGCCGCGAACAGGTCGAAGGTCTCGTCCTGGACCTCGAAGGCGCGCTCGTCGGCGCGGTCGACCTTGTTGATCAGCACGATCGGCCGCAGGCCGAGCTTCAGCGCCTTGCCGACCACGAACTTGGTCTGCGGCAGCGGGCCCTCGGATGCGTCGACCAGCACGACCACGCCGTCGACCATGCTGAGGATACGCTCGACCTCGCCGCCGAAGTCGGCATGGCCTGGCGTGTCGACGATGTTGATCCTCGTGTCCTTCCAGACGACCGAGGTGCACTTGGCGAGGATGGTGATACCGCGCTCGCGCTCGATGTCGTTGGAGTCCATGACGCGCTCGGCGACCTGCTGGTTCTCGCGGAACGAGCCGCTCTGCCGGAGCAGGCAGTCGACGAGCGTCGTCTTGCCGTGGTCGACGTGCGCGATGATGGCGACGTTGCGGATTTCCATGGGACTCCAGCACAAAAAGCGCGGCCGGAAGGATCGGCCGCGAACATGGCGGAGATGTAAGGCGGCGGCGCACGTCGCGCAAGCGCCGCGACGGGGCCTAGCGGTGAAGTCCGCGCACGATGGCGAGATAGTCCGGCCGCGACGGATCGAGAATGCCGTGGCGCACCAGGAAGTCTATGACGACAAGATTGCAGTTGAACTTGAAGTCCCGCGTCTCGGCGACGATTTCCGCGACCTGCTCGATCGGCCAGAGGTGGAACGACTCGATCTCGCCATCGGTATTGTGCGGCACGAAATCCCGCGGCAGTTCCAGGTCGTAGCAGAACTGGACGTCGGGCTTGTAGCCCTCGGCGGTTTGGTGACGGTAGGAGATCGCCCCGACCGCGACCGCCCGATCGGCCAGAGCACGCGGGATGGCGGCCTCCTCGGCGGCTTCCTTGGCGAGGTTGTCGCGTAGCGACAGGCCGATCGGCTGGCCGCCCGCCACGGTGTTGTCGAGCATCCCCGGGTAGGTGTGCTTGTCACGGGCCCGGCGGCCGATCCACATCAGGATACGCTCGCCGTCCCGGACGAAGCCGTTCAGGTGCACCCCGTAGGACGACGCGCCGAAGAAGGGCACCGCGGCGCGCTCCATCTGCAGCAGCGCTTCGGCGCCCCACGCGGTGGCGATCGGGTATGCCTCGTCCCGCCAGCCGCGGATCAGCCCCTCGTCCGCGAGCTGCCGCAGGACCGCATCCACGGCCGCCGTCCGGCTCCGGAAGTCGCCGAGTTCCTCGTGCAGTCGCACCGCATCGGCGTCGACCCGGAAGACGTCGGGGAAGTCGGCGAGCCGGTCGGCGAAGGCGTCGCCCACCTGCCCCACCTCGGTCGCCGCCACCAGGAACGGCCGAAAGCCGGCGGGCTGCCAGTTATTACACTCGGCTATGCGGTCGAGGAAGCTCATCCCGTGCGGGCGTCCGGCACTGTGCCCCGCTCGCTGGTCAGCACGCAGTCGACATAGGCCAGCTGCCGCATGCAGCGCGCCATGTAGCCGGCGAGCTCCGGCTCGAGCCCGCGCATCTGTATGTCGATGGTCAGGACATCGTCGGCCGGACCGCTCACGTCGCTGACGATGCGGGTCGGCACGAGGCCGCGCTTGACGAACAGTTCGAGCACCCGGGACATCACCGAGGGTTCGCTGCAGGCCTGGACGGAGAAACAGGTGGTCGGAAGGGATTCACGCGTGGACGCGGACATGGCGGGCACACTCCAGTGACCGATTGACGGGACGAACGACCAGTTCCCGGCCCCCCGAAGGGACCGGGTCGGTAATTCGCCGCGTGATCGGCATCTGGCGCGGATGCATGGCCATGACCGGACAATGATGTCGGGGCGCCGGCAGGTCAAGGCCCGTCGCGGCGTCGCTCATGCCGCCGCGACGGGCCGCTCCGGGATACGCCCCTCCTCCACGCCGTGGCAGGCGACGGCGCTGCCGCCGCGGTGCCGGGCGAGCTTCGGCTCCTCACTTCGGCAGCGGTCGTTGGCGAAGGGACAGCGGGGATTGAAGGAGCAGCCCGGCGGCGGCGCGATCGGGCTGGGCACTTCGCCGCCGACGGGCACGCGCGCCCTGCCCGTCATGTCCAGGTCGGGGATCGTGTCGAGCAGAAGGCGCGTGTAGGGGTGCCGCGGCGTGCCGAACAGCGTCCGTGAATCGGCGAGTTCGACGAGCTTGCCGAGATACATCACGCCGACCCGGTCCGAGATGTGCCGGACGACCGCGAGATTGTGGCTGATGAAGAGGTAGGTCAGGCCGAGCTCGCGCTGCAGGTCCTTCATCAGATTCAGGATCTGCGCCTGCACGGACACGTCGAGCGCCGAGGTCGGTTCGTCGCAGACCAGGAATTCCGGGCGGTTGGACAGCGCGCGCGCGATCGAGATCCGCTGGCGCTGGCCGCCGGAGAATTCGTGCGGGAACTTCTCGCCGTCGGCCGGGCCGAGCCCGACCTGGCGCAGCAGCGCCGCCACCTGGTCGCGCACCTCGCTGCCGCTGCGGGCGAGGCCGAACGCGCGGATCGGTTCGGCGACGATGTCGCGCACCCGCCAGCGCGGGTTCAGGCTGGCATAGGGGTCCTGGAAGATCATCTGCATGCGCCGACGATAGGGCCGCTGGGCGGCCCGGGTGCGCAGCGATGTGAGGTCCGTGCCCTCGAACAGGATCTGGCCGCGGTTCGGCTGGTAGAGGCCGACGATCAGCCGGGCGACCGTCGTCTTGCCGCAGCCGGATTCGCCGACGAGGCTCAGCGTTTCGCCGCGGCGGATGTCGAAGCTGACGCCGTCGACCGCCTTCAGGGAGAGACGCGGCGCACCGGCGATGGTTCGCGCGAGCCAGGGACCGGACACGTCGAAGTGGCGCGCCACGTCGCGCACCTCGAGCAGCGGTTCGGGCGGCCTGACGTCCACCCTCGGCGCGGCAGCCATCGGTGCGGCAGCTTGGGCCGCGCCCGCCGTCACAGCCAATCGGGAGCCGGGAGTTCCTTGCTCTTAAGGAACGCCGGATTCCAGAGCTTGCTCATATACCGCTGGCCCGAATCGCAGAGGATCGTGACGATGGTGTGCCCCGGCCCCATCTGCTTCGCCAGCCGCACCGCGCCGGCGACGTTGATCGCGCTGGAGCCGCCGAGGAGCAGGCCTTCGTGCTTCGCGAGATCGAACAGGATCGGCAACGCCTCGGCATCGGGGATCTGAAAGACATCGTCGACGGGAGCGTCCTTCAGATTGGCCGTGATCCGGCCGGTGCCGATGCCCTCGGTGATCGAGCTACCCTCGGACTTCAGCTCCCCGGTCTTGTAGTAGCTGTAGAGCGCGGCCCCCATCGGATCGGCGATGGCGATGGTGACGTCCTTGCTCCGTTCCTTCAGCGCCATCCCGACGCCGGCCAGCGTACCGCCGGTGCCGACGGCGCAGATGAAGCCGTCGATTTTGCCGTCGGTCTGCGCCCAGATTTCGGGGCCGGTGGTGTCGATATGCCCCTGCCGGTTGTCGACATTGTCGAACTGGTTCGCCCAGATCGCTCCGTTCGGTTCCTTCGCGGCGATCTCCTCCGCGAGGCGCTGGGAGATGTGGACGTAGTTGTTCGGGTCCTTGTACGGAACGGCGGGCACCTGGCGCAGGTCGGCGCCGCAGAGCCGCAGCATGTCCTTCTTCTCGTCGCTCTGCGTCTCGGGGATGACGATGACCGAGCGGTAGCCGAGCGCATTGCCGACGAGGGCGAGGCCGATGCCGGTATTGCCCGCGGTGCCTTCGACGATCACGCCGCCGGGCCGCAGCAGGCCCTTCGCCTCGGCATGGCGGACGATCGAGAGCGCCGCACGGTCCTTGACCGAGCCGCCGGGGTTGAGGAATTCGGCCTTGCCGAGGATCTCGCAGCCGGTCTGCTCGGAGAGCCTGCGCAGGCGAATGAGCGGCGTGTTGCCGATCGCGCCGATGAAACCGTCCCGGACGTCCATCCATCCGACCTTTCGGAACAAGGGATCCTGAGGGTAAGCGGCACGCCGCGGAGCGGCAAGCGCCGCGCCGTCAGGCGCTGCCGAAAACGCGGGCGAAGATCGTGTCGACGTGGCGGGTCTGCACAGCCGGGTCGAACGCGCGCTCCAGGTCCGCCTCCGACAGGCAGCGCATCACCTCCGCATCGCCCCGCAGCTTGTCGATGAACCGGCCGCCCTCGTGCCAGACCTTCATGGCGCAGGCCTGGACGACGCGATAGGCGTCCTCGCGGCCCATTCCCGACTGGGTCAGGGCGAGCAGCACGTGCTGAGAGAAGACGACGCCGCCGAGTGCGTCGAGATTGCGCTGCATCATCTCGGGATAGACGACCAGCTTGTCGACGAGGCCGACGAGCCGGTTCAGCGCGAAGTCCAGGGCGATCGTCGCGTCCGGGCCGATCACGCGCTCGACCGAAGAGTGCGAGATGTCGCGCTCGTGCCAGAGGGCGACGTTCTCCTGCGCCGGGACCACCATGCCGCGGACGAGGCGTGCGAGCCCGGTCAGGTTCTCGCTGAGCACGGGATTGCGCTTGTGCGGCATCGCCGAGGAGCCCTTCTGGCCCGGCGAGAAATACTCCTCCGCCTCGCGCACCTCGGTACGCTGGAGGTGACGGACCTCGACGGCCAGCCGTTCGACGGAACTGGCGATCACGCCCAGGACCGAGAAGAACATGGCGTGCCGGTCGCGCGGGATGACCTGGGTCGAGACGGGTTCGACCGTCAGGCCCATCTTCTCCGCCACGTGCCGCTCGACCGCCGGGTCGATGCTGGCGAACGTGCCGACGGGGCCGGAGATGGCGCAGGTGGCGATCTCGGCACGCGCGGCGGCGAGGCGCGCACGGTTCCGCGCGAATTCGGCGTAATGACCGGCGAGCTTCAGGCCAAAGGTGGTGGGTTCGGCATGGATGCCGTGGCTGCGGCCGATGCAGAGCGTGAACTTGTGCTCCTCGGCGCGCCGGCGCAGCGCGACCAGGAGCCGGTCGAGATCGTCGAGCAGGATGTCGGAGGCGCGCGCCAGCTGCACCGACAGGCAGGTGTCGAGCACGTCCGAAGAAGTCATGCCCTGATGCACGAACCGCGCCTCGGGGCCGACATGCTCGGAGACGCTGGTCAGGAAGGCGATGACGTCGTGCTTGGTCTCACGCTCGATCTCGTCGATGCGCGGGATGTCGAAGCCGCCGCGCTCCCACACCGCCTTCGCCGCTTCCTTGGGGATCACCCCGAGTTCGGCCTGGGCGTCGCAGGCGTGCGCCTCGATCTCGAACCAGATGCGGAACCGCGTCTCCGGCTCCCAGATGGCTGCCATTTCCGGCCGGCTGTAGCGGGGGATCATCGGGAGGCCTCGCGGCTGAATCGTGGCGGGTCGAGCGGCGCGCACCATACGGACGGGGTGGGTGCCCGGCAAGCGCGGCGCCATCCCTGCTAGAACGCGAGATGGAGGCCGAGAGCGAAGAGCGCAACGAAGAAGCATCGACGGAAGGTCCGCGCCGCGATCCGATACCGGAGCCACTGTCCCATCGCCATGCCGGCGAGGGCCGGAAACAGGGCCAGCGTCGAGCCGAACGCCCGCGTGGCGTCAAACTCGCCGCTCTGCGCCAGACCGCCCGCAAGGGCCAATGTGGAAACGGTGAAGGACAGGCCGAGCGCCTGGACCAGGTCATCCCGGTCGAGCTCGAGCGCCTGGAGATAGGGCACCGAGGGGACTGCGAGGATGCCCGTGGCGCCGGCGACGAGCCCCGTCGCCGCCCCGGCGATCGGCGACAACAGTGGCTCCAGCCGTGCCGGAATGCCGACCCGCACCTCCGTCAGTCCGACGACGGCATAAAGCGCGAGAGCGATGCCCAGGGCCGTGCCGGCGATGCCCGGACCGTCTGCCAGAAGGCTTCCCGCGGCGATCCAGGTCGCCGCTCCGCTGGCCAGCATCATCGGCCAGAGCCGGCGAAGCAGACGGGCACGCGAGCCCCTAGGCCCCGCCACGAACTGCCACAGGTTGGTTACGGCGGACGGCACGATCAGCAGCGCGGCCGCGTGAACAGGCGGCATCGCCAGCGCCAGCAGCGCCATCGCCACGGTGGGCAACCCAAGGCCGACTACGCCCTTGACGAAGCCTGCGAGAATGAAGGTCGCCACGACGACCGCGAAGACGGTGTTTATATCAAGCATCGGTAATGCTTGAGGCGGATCGACGCCAGCCTCAATCTGGATCTTCGGCAAGCGTGCTTCGGAAAAAGCGAAGCCACGCCCCCTTGGAGAATCGGTATGCGTTTCGATCCGACCGACCTCCGGCTGTTTCTGAACGTCGCGGAGGCGGGCAGCATCACGGCCGGTGCCGAACGGTCCGGGCTGGCGCTCGCGTCTGCGAGTGCACGGATCCGTGGCATGGAGGAGATGCTCGGCATATCACTGTTCGAACGTGGAGCACGTGGCGTCGACCCGACGCCCGCCGGACGCGCCTTGCAGCATCACGCCATCCTGCTGCTCGGGCAGATGGAGCACATGCGCGGCGACCTCCGCGCCTATGCGCGCGGTCTCAAGGGACATGTGCGGCTGCTCGCGAACACGTCGGCGGTCAGCGAATCGCTGCCAGAGCCGCTGGCTCGCTTCCTGGCGGCGCGCCCGGAACTGGACATCGACCTGGAGGTACGACCCAGCCACGCGATCGTCGAAGCGGTCGCGGGAGGTCAGGCGGACGTCGGAATCGCGGCTGACACGACAGACATAGGCGGGCTCGAAACCTATCCGTTCGCGCGGGATCGCCTCGTCCTGGCGGTCCCGGCCTCGCACGCCCTGGCCGGCTCGCGCGCGGTCGCGTTCCGGACGGTGCTCGACGAGCCCTTCGTCGGGCTCGATGCGCGCAGCGTGCTCCAGGCACATGTGGCGCGCTACGCCGCGGCGGAGGGAAAGCCTCTGCGGATGCGGGTGCGCCTCGACAGCTTCGACGCTGTCTGTCGCATGGCAGAGGCCGGCGTCGGTCTCGCGATCCTGCCGCGAACCGCAGCGATGCGCTGCCGGCGAACGATGGCGATCGCCATCGTTCCGCTGAGCGACGCCTGGACGACGCGGCGCCTTCTGATCTGTGTCCGACGCCTGGACGCCCTGCCCGGCCCTGCACGCGACCTCGTGGCCCACCTGCGGTCGGACAGGGCGGCCGGGCTCAGCGCTTGATCGGCGCGAAGCTGGTCGGGACCATCAGCTTGTTGTTCTGCTCGATCAGGGCGCCGAGCTTGGCGCTCTCCTGGGTGTAGGCCACCCAGTCCGGATCGGCCGCCATGGCGGCACGCTTCTTCTCCCGGTCGGCGGCGTTCTCGTAGACCCAGATGTGGACATACTGGTTCACGTCGCCCGTCTCGGTCGTGAGGTAGGCTAGCGGCTGTCCCAGATGCCGGCTCTGCGGGCCGAAGCCCATTTTCTCGTAGAGTTCGAGATGCTTGCGGATCGTGCCCGGGCGGCACGTATAGGTTCGAACGTCGAGCAGCATGGCCCCCTCCTGGAGTTATTGCCGGCGCAGCTTATGAGCCGCGGGGCTCCGTGGGAAGCAGTCCGGCCGCACCGAGCAACGTCCGGGCGGCCGCCTCCGCCTCCGCCGCGGGCTCGGGCGTGCCCCTGACCAGCGCCGCAACGATGGCGCCGTCCACGAGCAGCATCAGCTGCCCCGCCAGCGCGTCCGGATCTCGTGCCCCAGCCCTGGCAAGGAGAGCCGAAAACCATGCGCGACGTCCGGCCTTGAACGACCGTGCGACAGCGACCGCCGGCTGGTTCTCCGTGCCGACTTCGGTGACCGCGTTGACGAAGGGGCACCCGCGGAAACGGTCGGTGCCGAACCAGGCGCGCAGTTCGCCGAACCGGCCCAGGATCGCCGCTATGGCGGCATCGGGCGTGAGATCGGGCGCATCCGGAACCGTCGCGGCCCAACGGGCGAGAAACGCCGCGATCAGAGCGTCCTTCGAGGGGTAGTGATAGTAGAGCGTCCGCTTGGTGACCCCGGCCGCAGCCGCCACGGCGTCGACCCCCACCGCGCGGATTCCCTGCGCATAGAACAGCCGCGTCGCGGCCTTGAGAATCCGCTCGGGAGTGTCTTGCCTGCTCATCGCGTCGGCCATAAAGTATCCCTACCGGTCGGTATACATGATGAGAGCATGTCTATGATCAAGAGAAACAGCGCCCTCGCATTGGCGGGGGCAGCCGTCGTGCTGACCCTCTGCATGGGCATGCGTCAGAGCTTCGGCCTGTTCCAGGCGCCCGTCCTGGCGGACCTGCCGGTAACGGCCGCCGGGTTCGGCTTCGCGATCGCTCTGCAGAGCCTGGTCTGGGGGTTGGCGCAGCCGCCGCTCGGCATGCTCGCCGATCGCTACGGCGCCCGGCCGGTGGTGGTCGGCGGCGCGTTGGTCTATGCGCTCGGGCTGCTGATGATGATGACCGCCGGCGGAACCTGGGGCCTCGTGTTCGGCGCCGGCGTGCTGGTGGGTACGGGCGTGGCCGCGACGGCCTTCGGCATCCTGATGGGCGCCGTCGCCGCTCACGTGCCGCCGGCGCGCCGCAGCGAAGCCTTGGGTGCGGTTGCGGCCCTCGGCTCGTTCGGGACGATGCTGATCGCACCGCTGTCCCAGATCGTGATCGAGGCGGTGGACTGGCAGATGGCAATCCTCTGCATGGCCGGCTTGGCGCTGGCGATGCTGCCGTTCGCTTGGATGCTGGGGCCGAAGCCCGCCCTTACCGGTGCCGATACGGCCGGAACGCGCCAGTCCCTGCGCGACGCCATGGCGGAGGCGATGAACCATCGCGGCTTCCTCCTGCTGACGCTGGGTTTCTTTGCGTGCGGCTTCCAACTGGTGTTCATCGTGACCCACCTGCCCACCTTCCTGTCGACCTGCGGGATATCGCCGATGGTGGCGGCCCAGTCTCTTGGACTGGTCGGCCTGTGCAACGTCGTCGGAACCTACACGTTCGGCTGGCTCGGCGGCCGCTACAGCAAGAAGAACCTGCTGGCGGGCCTTTACTTCGCCCGCACGGTCGCGATCCTGGTGTATCTGGCGCTGCCGATCACCGCGACCTCCACCTTGGTCTTCGCCGGGACGATGGGCTTCCTGTGGCTCGGCACCGCCCCGCTGACCAGCGCGCTGGTGGCTCAGCTGTTCGGGCTGCGACACATGTCGATGCTCTACGGCTTCGTGTTCCTGAGCCATCAGGTCGGATCGTTCCTCGGCGCCTGGGTCGGCGGCCTCGTGTTCGATGCCACGGGCTCCTACGGTCTGCTCTGGGCGGCGATGATAGCGGTCGGCTTCACCGCGGCGCTCCTGAACGTCCTCATGGACGATCGGCCGGTTCCGCGGCTGGCGGCGGCCTGACCGCCGCGACGGCGGAACGCGGGGATCGATCGAGCGTGCAGACATGCAGCCCTCCCCATGCGCTCAACGCCGCTCGCCGGCCATCGCTCCGGCCGTGGGGCGCGGCGACACATGGCATTCCGACGCCCGCACCGACACATGGCCACTACGGATGTCCTCGCGCACCAGATCCTGATCATCGGGCGCATAATAGAGCGGCCGCCCGTCCCCGCCGTAGAGCCGGCAGAACACGGTCTCGCACCTCTGCCACGCGACGAGGCCAAGCTCCCGGGCCCGTCCTGCCTCAGCTGCGGGAATCCGAAGCTCGGTCCCATCGCCGTCGAAATAGCGGCAGTGCCTGAAGGGCACCGTGCCGGACGGGCCGCTCCGCTGCCGGTCGAGGCTCCCCGGCCATGCCGCATCCCGGTCCGACGCGGTGTTCCGCCCGGCGTCGTCGCGCTCGGGCGGGACGGCCGCGCCGACGTATCCCTCACCGCCGCAGCGCCGCTCGGCGAGCGGCTGCCATCCGCCGTCGATACAGCGATGGACGTAACCCGGCTCGCAGCCGAAGCATCCGGGACTCGATCGGGGAATGCAGATCTCGCTTCGGGGCGTCCGGAATGTGAGGTATCCGCTACCCCGTCCATCGATCGGACGGGCGCCGGTCTCTCCGGGAAGCAGGCATTCCTCTCCCGCCTGCGCCATGGCGGCCGAAGGTGCCGCCAGCAGGAGGAGAGCCGTGATTGCCAGTCGCGTGCGCCGCATTGGTCCTAATCCGTCGAGGGATCGGATCTTAGGCCGCAGCCGGCAGCGAGGAAAGCTCAGGGAAGCGCCGGGGGCGGCAACGCGGTGGCGTCGGGGATGAGCACGCGCCAGAGTTGCGCCAGCGCCTGCTCCAGGTCCGCCGCGTGGAGCCCCGGGTAGTGATCGAGGATGCGTTCGAGGATCAGGTCTTCCGCCCCCTCCTCCACGCCCTTCCGCACCGTGACCGTGGCGCGAAAGGCGGGGAGCAGAACGTCAGGCAGGCCCGCCCTGCGATAGATCGCCTGGAACCCCAGCGGCCCCTGGTCGTGGATGAGTATCCTTGCGCGATCGATCGGAAGCCCGGCGAGAACGGCGAAGCTCGCCTCGACGAAGGCGATGCTGCCGTCGCAGAGGCAGCGCAACAGCAGCAATGGCGGCAGCATGGCGCGCTCGGACAGGCTGCGTGCCAAGGCCTCCGTCTGCTCCTCCGGAACGTCGGCGATCATGCTGGAGAAGGCCCGGTCCCGGCCGTGCATCATCAGTTCTTCGAACAGGGCCGGCGGCAGGCGATGCCGCAACATCAGTCGCGCCCGCAGATCGTCCGCAGCGCATTCGACGAGACGTTGGGCGACGGTGATCGGCAGCGCCGGACGGTCGATCAGCAGGCGCTGGATCGCCGGATCATGCGAGAACTGCTCGACGACGCGGTGCATCGCGCCCTCGCCCAACTGCGCCCCGAGATTTCCGACCGTGGTTTTCACGACGGCTCTGTCGCAGGTCGCGATGAGCGCATGGCACACCGCCTCCGGTACGGAGCTGCGGCCGGCTATGGCGATCTGCTTGGCGACATTGCCGGCGTGGATGATGGCGATCAGATCCTCGTCGCGCAGCACTTCGGTGCAGCGGAGAACCGGCACGGCCACCGTGGCGATGTCGTGCGCGAAGGTGAGCGCGAGTTCGCGTGGCAGAAACGGGCAGGATTTCAGATGTTCGGCGAGCGCCTCGCGAACCGTCTGGATGGCGTCCTGGGCCAGCACCGCCACGATGTCGAGCGCGATCTGCCGTTCGGCGTCGCTCAAGCGGCCAGACGACAGTTCGGCGGCAACGATCGATGCCGTCTCGGTCCGCGACCGTGCCGACAAATCCGCGAGGAGCCGTTCGACGCGGTCCTTTGTCACCTTAGAGCCTTCTGTTCGACGAACACCGGCAGACGCTCAAATCTTCGTTGCGCCTTGCGTCGGCCCCTGGCCGCTATCTAGCTTCGCCTGCAAATGTCAAAAGATCGTCAACGGGCCGGATCCCGGCCGCACCATCCCCCGTCGCGCATGAAGACGCCGTCCGCAAAGGCGCGGGCGGCCAAGGCGGCGCCCGCGAGCGGCCGCCTGCGGGCATGGCGCGCACCGCTGCGCCGCTGGCTCGGCATCGCCGCGCTCGTGGCATTGCTCGGCCCGCCGGCGACGATCCTGATCTACCGAATCGTCCCGCCACCGTTCACCCCGCTGATGATCATCCGCCTCGTCGAGGGCGAGGGCATCGATCACGACTGGGTGCCGATGGAGCGGATCGCGCCGGACCTGCGCGCCGCCGTCATCGCCGCCGAGGACAACCGCTTCTGCGAACACGCCGGCTTCGACTGGGGGGCACTGCGCGACGCCTACGACGACTACCGCAGCGGGGATTCGTTCCGCGGCGCCAGCACGATCAGCATGCAAACGGCAAAGAACGTCTTCCTCTGGCCGGGCCGCACGATGGTCCGGAAGGCGGTCGAGGCCTGGTTCACGATGCTGATCGAACTGCAATGGCCGAAGCGGCGGGTCCTGGAGGTCTATCTGAACGTCGCGGAATGGGGGCACGGCATCTATGGCGCGGAGGCGGCGGCGCAGGCGCATTTCGGCAAGGCTGCAGCCGACCTGACGCGGCGCGAGGCATCGCTGCTGGCGGCAGTGCTGCCCAACCCGCGCCGCTGGTCGGCCGGCAAACCGACCGGCTACATCTCCCGGCGGGCGAACGTCATCTCCACCCGGATCGGGCAGCTCGGGCCGCTGCTCGACTGCGCCGGCGGCCAATGAACGGTCAGACCTTGCGCCACGCGCTGATCCGGAAGAGCGGAAACACGGGCAGCAACAGCGGGTGATACAGGCCCATCACCTTCCGGAAGCCGCCGGCACGCAGCAAGGCCTCGACTTCGGCGGCGGAGTGGTAGTGATCCACGGGCTTCTGCTTGCGGAAGATCAGGCGGAGGACCCGGTAGCAGGCGTTCTCGGTGGGGAGCGACGTGAACAGGACCCCATCGTCGGCAATCCAGCGGCGAATACGGGCAATCGGCTCTCGCGGATCGACGAAATGTTCGAGCACATCGGCCGCCGTGACCGCATCGAACGTCCCCGGCGCGAAGTCGTGGTCGAATATGTTGGCGCCCACCAGGTCGACATTGCGGATGCCGAGCTTACGGACGAGATCGCGGGCCTCGTCGGTATTCTGGTCGATCAGCGTCACGCGGTTGAATCCGGTCGACAGGCTCGCCGCGAACACCCCGCTTCCGCCGCCGAAATCCAGGCAGCGTCGCGTCGCGGGCTTCATCCACCGGATCAGCGCCGTGAGCAGGCGCAGCCGCAGCCAGAAGAAGTCGCGGAGAAGCCGCTGCTCCGAACAGTAGACGTCGAGCGAGATATCCTGGTTCTGGACGGCCGAGATCTCCTTGAGGAGCGACACGGGTGGCTGCACATAACGCATGGCGATCATCGGCACACTCCCTTACAGGATGCCGACGATCCTTGCGCGACGAGGTAAATCCGCGGTTAACGGCGGCTGAAGGATCCATCCAGTCGCAGCATCGTTTGCAAACGAACGCCGGCGTGCTAGGAGCCGCTGTGACGGGCGGGGTGTAGCGCAGGCTGGTAGCGCGTCTGCTTTGGGAGCAGTGGCGCGGTTCGTTGCAAGCCCGCGGGAATCCTCGGTTCTACCGCATCCCCAATTTACGCTTTGGGGATTTCCTGGCCAGATTGCACCGGCCACGCCTCCCACGGCGATCCGCTGTCTCCCCTGATCCCCAGACGCACCGACCCGCCTCGATGGCCGGCCGGGCAGCGCATGCGGCGGGCAAACTCGGACCTCGGCATGTCGCCGAAGCGGACGAGCATGGCGGCGCGGTCGATTTGAGCGGAGTGTCGGCAGCGGCGGCCGTCGGGCATTATGTGTTCGCAGTAGCCGATCAGGTCGAATTCGGGATTGCTGGACAGGAACGGCTCGGACATGGGCGGAGCATAGCGACACGAATGCCGTTCGCCATCAACGGCGAGAGCATCACCGGCCGCACCTCTGCGGTCGCCGGCGACACGGTCTCAAATCACAAAATCATCCGCCACGAGGCTGCTCTTCAACACGTTGACGAGGGTCAAGCTGTCGCCGTCCCCTAGGTCGATCAAGGTGTTAGCACCGACCTGCGCCGCGTTCGCTAGGATCTGCGCAAAGCTGCTAATCTGCGCGTCGCCGCGGAGATAGATCACGTCTGGTACGCCAATGCCGGGCTGAAAGTCCGCAATCTGGTCGTGTCCCGTGCCGTCGCGAAACAGGAAAAGATCGTTGCCGGGGCCGCCCGTCAACGTGTCGTTACCAAGGCCTCCCTCTAGACGATCGTTACCATCTTCTCCGAAAAGAGCGTCGCTCCCAGCGCCGCCCAATAATCGATCGTCACCGGCCGCCCCGTAGATGCGGTCATTCCCGCCAGCCGCGATCAGAAGATTGCTCGCTAAGTTCCCGCTCAGCACGTTGTCTGAGGCGTTGCCGGTGCCAGTAAGCGGAGCGGATCCGATGATCACCAAGTTTTCGACGTGATTCGGCAAGGAAAAGTCGGCGGCGGCCCGAACCGTGTCGATCCCCTGACCGGCCATTTCAATGACAATGTCGTTTGGCATATCCACGGTGAAGATGTCGTTGCCGAGGCCTCCTTCGAGTCGATCCACCCCTTCCCCGCCGTCGATCCGGTCATTGCCGGATGAGCCGAGCAAGCGGTCCGATCCGGCACCTCCGGTGATGATGTCGTTGCCGATGGATCCAATCAGCAAGTTCGTGCCGTCGTTTCCGGAGATGCGGTTGTCGGCGGCATTGCCGGTGCCGTTGATCGCGGCGGCACCGAAGAGCATAAGGTTCTCGACATTCTCCGGCAGGATTACGTCGGTGATGCTCGCCCAGATCGCATCCAGCCCGCCGTCCTTGTCTTCCACAATGAGATCCAGGGGATGGTCCACATTGAAGCGGTCATTGCCGGGGCCGCCGGTCATGATGTCCGCGCCGCCCCCGCCGGAAAGCTGGTCATTACCCGCGCCACCCGTCAAAGTGTCCGACAAGTTCCCTCCGAGAAGGTCGTCGTCGCCGCCGGTACCCAAAATCTCATAGCGGCGCTCGCCCGTCGTTAGGGCCTCGCGGGCCGCTTCGACCAGCGTGACCCAGTCCTGCTCGCGACCCTGAGCAACCAACTCGTCGCGTGCGGCGATCAGATAACGCTGGATCTCCAGCGTACGGTCGTTGAAGTCCGCGGTCGTGAAGAAGCGCGTGTCTGGATCGTTTGGATCGAGATAACCGGTAGTTTCCCAGCGCCCCGTCGACCAGACGTCGCTGGCGGCAAGCGCCGCCGCTTCGAGTTCCTCAAAGACAAGCCGATGATCGAGTGGGCCGCGCTCATAGACATTATCGTAGAAATTTTCCGGATCCGCCAATAGTTCGTCGAGGTATCGGAGGGCTTTGAGAATTCCGTAGCTCCCGGTCCATTCGTAGGTCGGGTAAGTGCCAAACGCTTCAGCGTCTTCTGGCGTGTAGAGCTTCGCGCCGTTGGTGTCCACGCCGTAAAAGGGCCGATTCGTTTCCAGTTCATAATAGCGCGTCCAAAGGGACGGGTTGCCGTTCTCATCGGAAGCGATCGCACTGTCACGGAGCCAGTCGGCGGCACGCCGCGCAGCGTCCAAATACCGTGGGTCGCGGTCGAACTCATAAACGTCGATCAACGCCATAATATTGTAGGCGGACTCTCGGCTCACGGCCGCGGGCAGTTCGAACTCGCGACCGTGTGCAGGAGTGAGATCGTGATCATAGAACTGCGCCCACGCGGGAGTTGCACCGCCGAGCTGCGTCGTGAGGATGAACTCAGCTCCGAGCTTTGCGCGTTCGAGAAGAGTAGCGCGCGTTTCGTTGGACTGCTCTGGCCATCTGACAAAGGCATTGATGAAGGCCTGAGTTGCGCCTCCGTGGACGTTATCCGCGTAGGTGTAGTTGCGCCGGTAGTCACCATAGTCTGGGTAACTGTGAGACCAGCCCCCCTCGGGCGACTGCACCGTCTCTAGGAAGTGAAGCGACTCCTCAACGGCAACGGTCAGCCAAGGCGCATCGAGATAATTATCGAGGTCGATCAGAAACCGTAGCACTCCGGTCGTAACGTCATCGTCGAGTGTGACCCTTGGAGAAAGATCGGCGCTGAGATAGTCGGCTTGACGATCGGTGCGCCGGCTCAGATAGCTCCAGCCTCCCAATTCCTTCTGGGCTTCTGCCAGGGCGAGACCGACGTCTGTAGCAGCGACGAGAAAGGCAGGATCGGCCGTGACCTGGTATGACCGTAGGTAGCTGGCTCCGACCTCCGGCGTGCCGGGAGGCTGAAGCCACGCTTCCCCCTGCAGCAATTCCTGGAACGGCGCCTCTCCCCAGGCCCTGTCATCGTCCAACGAGTAGGTTCCAGCGTACCCGCCGCGAAACGCCAAGCTCGTCATATACGAGCTACTATCGTAGAGGACTTCGAGCGCAGCCGCGATTTTAGCGACGGTCATGGGCCTCCCCCTGTCGTCACGGTTTCGTTGACCCGCGCAGGAAGCTTCCTTCTAGTCGTGCGGCCGAGCCACCTGACACTGCGGCCAGTGAGAAATTCCTGACGCCCGTACTTCTCGGAGCGGTGGGTCACGTAGTTTCCTGCTTCGTCCGTGAATTCTCCAACTAATGCAGGAAGGGAGTATGCCTTCGGCGAAACAACCACCAGATCGCCGACTCGCGCACGTCCAAACAGTCCTAACAGCGAACCGCGAATCTGCGACACCCCCCGATCACCTAAGCCGTCAGGATAATCATCGAGTTCCCGGCTCGGAACCCGATGTTCGGGCCGACCGGCCGCATACCAAGAGCGTATTGCCCTGGACCGATGTATCCTCGCATTGAGGCGAGGCTGCTGTTCGATCGGAACGCCCTGAGTTAGATCGAGAAGTGGCAGCTCAGCGAAGACGGCGCGATGCTCCACAAACTCCGGATATAGGCGGTATGCATGCCCTGGACGTGCGAAGAAAACCTGATGGTCCTGCGACAGAACGCGAGTGTTGAGATCGACCGTCAGCATTCCTAAGCGCCCCCTCCGCAACCGGCGGAGAGGTTAAGTTATAATAGTTGTCTTCGCCAGAGGTGCGGTCCCAGGCCCGGAGGGGCGGCGGGCGAAGGAGGCGCGATAGCGAGGGCCGCTACTGGCTTAACCCAGAAGAGCACCGACAATCGTATCGTCCCTCAGCTACCTGCCGCACCTCGTTGCTCGGTGCCGTTGCCGCAGTCCGCCAGTTTGACCGCCCGCGCGATGGCCGCGGCCGCCGCCTCGACCTCACCGCGGCTTGTCGCGGGGTCTGCCGCACCGGCGCGCCGCACAACACCGTCGAGCCGCGCCAGGAAGTCGCGCGCCGTCGGCGGCACCATGTAGGCGAAAGTGCCGGCGGCCGCGGTGACGAGCAGGCCGACCAGCTCGGCGGGGATCTCGACGCCGAGGCGCGCCAGAAGCAGGGTGAGGCCCCAGGTGACGAGGCCGGCGATCCCGCCGGCGAGCACGTTGCGGTCGGGGAGCTTGTAGCGACCGGTCGAGGCGTTCATCCGAAGATCCTCCGCATCAGGGCATGAAAAAACCCGCCGGAAGCGGCGGGCTGGGGTTCGACACGGTCCGGCGTGTCCGGCGCCAGTGGCGGCGGATCAACGAAGACGGTTGGGTCACGACCGAGCCCTACGGCAAATACGACCCGGCCGAGGCGGCGATCGAGTTCGCCGATCAGCCGACCGCCGGCGACACCTTCTCGCTCGACGGCGTGACCTACACCTTCGTCGCCTCCGGCGCGACGGGTCAGCAGATCAACATCGGCGTGGACCTGGAAACCACGCTCGACAACATCGACGCCGTCCTGAATGCCGGCAGCCAGCCTGGCCGGGTCGAGGAGGCCGACATCTCGACCGTCTACGACGGAACGGACATCGAGACCTCCGAGGGCGACATCCTCACGCCGACGGGCCGGATCGTCATCGCCTGGGACGGGCAGCCGGATCCGGAATTCCCGCTGGCGGTGAGCGGCGCCAACCTGTCGATCGCCGATGGCAAGACGGTGCTCAATGGCGACTTCACCGGCTATCTGCGCGTCAGCAGCGGCCTCGGGACGGCTGACCAGGCGGCCGACCCGCTGCTGCTGGCGGAGTGCCCGGACAAGTGGACGGCGGGCCATCGCCTGCGCGGGCGGCCCTACATTGCGTTCGAGGCGACCTTCGACGCAAAGGCGTTCGCATCCGGCCTGCCGAGCGTCACCGTCGTCGTGCGCGGCCGCAAACTCTACGACCCGCGCACCGGCCTGACCGCCTACAGCGACAACGCCGCTCTCGCCTTCGCCGACTATCTGACGGCCGATTTCGGATACCGGGCGCCGGCCGAGGAAATCGACTGGGACCTGATCGCCGCGGCGGCGAACATCTGCGACGAGACGGTGGCGACGACGACCGGCACCGAGGCGCGCTACCGCTGCTGGGGCATCGTCGACACCAGCCAGGACCGGCGCGAGATCCTGCAGGGCCTCAGCGCCGCGATGGGCGGCCGCTACACCTACAGCGGCGGCCAGTGGCGGGTCTATGCGGGGGCATGGATCGAGCCGACGGTCGACTTCGACGAGGGCGACTTCGTCGGCGGCGTCACGTTCGCCCCCCGCCGGAGCCGCAAGGAGCTGTTCAACACGATCCGCGGGACCTTCGTCGACCCGGACGGGCTGTGGCAGCCTCGCGACTATCCGCAGTGCCAGGACACGCAGGCGGTCGCCGACGACAATGACAACGAGCTGCTCGAGACGCTCGACTTTCCGACCGGCGGCATCTCGACCAGTTGGGGCTGCGCATAGACCGAGGCGGCGTCATCCTGCAGCGTTACCTCGATCACCGGATGGCCATCGTCGCCGGTCGTCAGTTCCCACCGCTGGCAGACCATCGTGCGGGCGTCGAAACCGAAGCGCGGGAATGTGAGCCGCACGCCGTCCGTGGCGCGCGCCTTCATTCCGGTCAGGCCGAGGGTGCCCTGGAACACGCCCTGCTGGCGCACCTGGCGCAGGCCGATCCATGCGAGCCGCTGGCACTGGTACGGGCTCGGCACAAAGGCCAAGCCCATCCTCCCTAAGTGGGGGAATAACGTCAGGGCGATAGCGGTCGCATTCGCATTTGTATCCTTGCTTGCCTTTGTTGCCGGGTGTCTTCGCGCCTCCGACGCATTCTTCTCCATGGCAGGTGCCGCATCGCATGCGGCGGCAACACCGAACACGCCATGAACGTCACTATGGGGAATTCCTGGCCACAGATGGCCACAGTTCCCGCGGCGTTCCGGAAAATCCCGCAGTTTCCATCGAGCGGTGGGCGTGCTAAACGGCGGTTTCTCTAGGGCGGGGTGTAGCGCAGGCTGGTAGCGCGTCTGCTTTGGGAGCAGAAGGTCCCCGGTTCGAATCCGGGCTCCCCGACCAACCAACCGCACGACGCTTGCGCCGGACATGGCGGGACACCTAGATTGACCTCATACTTCCAGCGTAACGGTTCGGATCGATGAAGGCGCGGATCTACAAGCCCTCGCGGACGGCGATGCAGCAGGGCCGTCGCAAGACCAACGACTGGGTGCTCGACTACGAGCCCGAGTTGCCGCGGCGCCATGACCCGCTGATGGGCTGGACCAGTTCCGGCGACACCCGCCAGCAGGTGCGTCTCTATTTCGAGACCCGCGACGCCGCGATCGCGTACGCCGAGAAGCACGGCCTGGACTACAGCGTGCGCGAACCGCAGGAGCGGCTCGTACGGATCCAGGCCTACGCCGACAACTTCCGATGGGACCGCGCGCGCTGATCGCCGCAGCGCCCGAGACACGCGCCCTTAGCTCAGCCGGATAGAGCAACGGCCTTCTAAGCCGTGGGTCGCAGGTTCGAGTCCTGCAGGGCGCGCCATCTCCCCTCGATCCGTCGGACACTCCGCCGCACCTTGAGCGGATCCCGGTTCCGGGATAAATCCGTCGCTCAGGCCGGGCCCCTCTGGCAACTCCCGTGAGTTGCGATGTCGGACTGATCATTCGTCGGAGTGGTCCGCCGCCCTCCCCATCCCACTGCTGCTTCCGTTCCAGGGCACCCCACCTTGCCCGGAACGTTATTGGCCGTGGCGTAGTGGGTCGGTCCTCTGGTGCACCCTCCGCCGCATCCGCTGGGAGGAAACGCTTAGATGACTGAGTTTTTGACCCCGGAGGCGCTTACCGCGCTGCTCCAGGTCATCATGATCGACCTCGTGCTGGCCGGCGACAATGCGATCGTCATCGGGCTCGCCGCCGCGGGGCTGCCGAAGGACCAGCGCAACAAGGCGATCCTGGTCGGCATCATCGCGGCCACGGTGCTGCGCATCGTCTTCGCCGGGTTGACCACCCAACTGCTCCAGGTGATCGGGTTGTTGCTGGCGGGCGGCGTGCTGCTGCTCTGGGTCTGCTGGAAAATGTGGCGGGAGCTGCGGATCTCGCATCAGCACGAGGCGGAGGCCGCGGCGGCACTGGAGAGTGGCGAAGCGCCCGCAGAACCGCCGCGCAAGACGTTCGCCCAGGCCGCATGGCAGATCGTCGTGGCCGACATATCTATGTCGCTCGACAACGTCCTGGCGGTCGCCGGTGCCGCGCGTGAGCATCCCGAGGTGCTGATCTTCGGCCTGGCGCTCTCCATCGCCCTGATGGGGCTGGCGGCGTCCTTCATCGCCCGCCTGCTCAACAAGCACCGGTGGATCGCCTATGTCGGCCTGCTGGTGATCCTCTACGTCGCAATCGAAATGATCTGGCGCGGCGCCGACGAGGTCTGGCCGGTGGTTTCGGCCGCCGTGCAATAGGGCATGACGGAGCCGCGACCGCGCCTCAGCGGTTGTAGGCGCCGATGCTCTCATCGAGATAGGCGTTGTTCTGCTCGCGGATCGCCGCGGCGGCATCGTCGTAGAGGAACGGCAGGAAGACGTAGCGCCTGCCCTTCCTCACCGGCATCGCCTCGTGCAGCAGCGAGCATGAGAACACGACCGCGCCGCCCGTCGGCGGCTTGTAGAGGTGCGAGCCGTATTCGGGGAACCGCAGCTCGCCGCCTTCGAACTCCTCGGCGTTGAGGTTGAGCGTCACGGCGAAGCGCCGGTGGGCCGTGCCCTTGGTGGTGTTGTCCCGATGCGGCCGGAAATAGCCGCCGGTGCCGGCGTCGTAGCAACAGACGATGTAGCGCTCCATGCGTGTCACGCCGTACTGGAACGCCTTCTGGATCTCCGGCAGCAGGCGTCGACGGATCCTCGCGCGCACCGCGTTGCGCACGCCTTCCTCCGCGATGATGTAGTCCTGGCGGCGCTTGTGCGCGTGGTCGACCACCAGCTTGGTGCGGCCGTCCTCGTCGCGCACGAAGCCGGATTCCTCGCCGCCGTTCGACTCGTAGAGACCGATGAGGTGGCGGCAGAATTCCGGCTCGAAGACGCGCGGCACCACGAGGATCGGCGCCTGCATCGCCGCCGCCGCCGGCGGCGGGTTGCGCGGCAGGCGCGGGACGATGTCGAGCAGTGCCTGGGCATGGGCGGCACCGTCCGGCAGGGTGATGCGCCCGAGGACCCGCAGATTGGGGTCGAGGATCAGCGTGGTCAGCCGCATCCGCCCATTCTCGTCGAGCACGTCGTAGAGGCGGGCGACCTCGCCCTCGGTGTCCCAGAAGAAGCGATAGCCGTTGCGATTCGGCGTCACCCGCCCCTGGTCGCGGTCGGCCGGGTCGGCCGTCACGCCGAAGAAGGCGCAGTGCGTGTCGTCGAACAGCGCGGCGGCGGCCTCGATCCGGCGGATCGCCTCGCCGCCCTCGGGGTCTGCGGCCGAGCCGTAGAAGGTCAGCACGATGTGGCGGCCGCCCGCGCTGGCGAAGACGAAGCGCGGATTGTTCGAGGCGGGCGCGATGAACCAGGGTGCCGGGTCCCCGATGTGGAGATTGGTCATGGCGGCACATCCTCCGATGCGGCCGACGCACCGGCCGCCGCGGAGTGTACCCCCGGAGGCGGGTCGCGCAATCTCGTGGCGAGATCGTACCCTGGCGCATCGGTGTTAGAGTGATTCGGATCAACGACGATCGCAAAGATCGCGCTTCATGGGGAGAATCGCATGCACGGCCTGATGCAGGATTGGCCACTTCTCGTTCCGCGCATCATCGACCATGCCGCCGACTGGCACGGCGAGCGCGAGATCGTCACGCGGACGGTCGAGGGCGAACTCCACCGATACACCTATTCGGAACTTCACCGACGCACGCGGCGCCTCGCGGCGGCACTGGAGCGGCTGGGCCTGAAGGCCGGGGACCGCGTGGGCACGCTCGCCTGGAACGGCTACCGCCACCTGGAGGCCTATTTCGCGACCGCCGGCACCGGGATGGTGCTGCACACGATCAACCCGCGCCTGTTCGCCGACCAGATCGCCTACATCGTCAACCACGCCGAAGACAGGGTGATCCTGGCGGACCTCGCCACCCTGCCGGTACTGGAGGGCATCGCGGACCGGATCCCGGGCGTCGAGGCGGTGGTCCTGATGACCGACCGGGAACACATGCCCCCGACCCGGCTGACCGTCCCCGTCCACTGCTACGAGGACCTGCTGGCCGCCGAGGACGAGGGCTTCCGGTGGCGCAGCGTCGACGAGCGGGACGCGCTGGCGCTCTGCTACACCTCCGGCACCACGGGCAACCCCAAGGGCGTTCTCTACTCGCACCGCTCGACCCTGCTGCATGCGATGGTCATCAACGGCGCCGACGCGATGGGCCTGACCAGCGCCGACACGGTGCTGGCGGTGGTGCCGATGTTCCACGCGAACGCCTGGTGCCTGCCCTACACGGCGCCCATGGCCGGCGCGAAGCTGGTCCTGCCGGGCACGAAGCTCGACGGGGCCAGCATTCACGAGCTGCTGGAGACGGAGGGGGTGACCTATACGGCGGCGGTGCCGACGGTCTGGCTGATGCTGCTGCAGCATCTGGAGAAGACCGGCGGCCACCTCTCGACCCTCAAGCGCGTGACGATCGGGGGATCCGCGGTGCCGCGCAGCATGATCGAGACCTTCGAGGACCGGTACGGCGTCGAGGTCTTCCAGGGCTGGGGCATGACGGAGATGTCGCCGCTCGGCACGATCGCCACGATGAAGGGCGGCATGGGCGACCTGTCCCACGACGAACGCCTGTCGCTGAAGACACGGCAGGGCCGGCCCGCCTTCTCCGTCGAGATGAAGGTGGTCGCACCCGACGGCAGCGTCATGCCGCGCGACGGCGTCTCGTTCGGCAGCATCCTGGTGCGCGGACCCGGCGTGGCTGCGAGGTACTTCAAGGGAGAAGGCGGCGACATCGTCGACGGCGACGGCTGGCTGGACACGGGCGATGTCGGATCGCTGGACGCCCACGGCTTCCTGCAGATCACCGACCGCTCCAAGGACGTCATCAAGTCGGGCGGCGAGTGGATCAGCTCGATCGACCTGGAGAACATCGCCGTGGGTCATCCCGACGTGGCGGAGGCGGCGGTCATCGGCGTCCGGCACCCGAAGTGGGACGAGCGGCCGCTTCTCGTCATCGTAAGAAAGCCCGGAACGGTCGTGTCGACCGCCGCCCTGCTCGACTGGATGGCGCCGCAGATCGCGAAATGGTGGCTGCCCGACGCGGTGGTGTTCGTCGACGAGATTCCTCACACGGCCACGGGAAAGATCCAGAAGACCGCCCTGCGCGAGCGCTTCAAGGATTATGTCCTGGCGACTGCCGGCGCCTGACGCGGACGGGACCGAAGGAGAAGACGATGCGCAAGACCCTGCCCGCCCACGGCCTGGACCGCGCCACGGTCGACGCCGCACTCGCGTCGATGAAGGCGGACGACGCCCCCTGGCGGCAAGGCCGGACCCCGGCCTATATGTTCGGCGCCACGCCCGAGGCCGAGGACGTGGTGAAACACGCCTACATGGCCTTCTTCAGCGAGAACGCCCTGGGCGCCAAGCGCGCCTTCCCCAGCCTGCGCCGGATGGAACAGGACGTGGTGGACATGGCGCTCGGCCTGTTCAACGCGCCCGACGAGGCCTGCGGGAACATGACGACGGGCGGGACGGAGAGCATCCTCCTCGCGGTGAAGACGTGCCGGGACTGGACCAGGGCGAACAGGCCCGTGCACGGCCGGCCGAACATCGTCGCCCCCCTGTCGCTCCACCCCGCCTTCGACAAGGCGGCCGACCTGATGGACCTGGAGATCCGGCGGGTCGATCTGCGCCCCGACTACCGTGCCGACGCCCGCGCCATGGATGCGGCGATCGACGGGTCGACGATGATGATCGTTGGATCGGCACCCTGCTTTCCGCATGGCGTGATCGACCCGATCGCGGAACTGGGAGCGATCGCCGAGGCGCGCGACCTGTGGCTGCACGTCGATGCCTGCGTCGGCGGCTATCTGGCGCCGTTCGTGCGCCGCGCCGGCTACCCAATCCCGGATTTCGATTTTTCGGTGCCGGGGGTACGCTCCATGTCGGCCGACCTGCACAAGTTCGGCTGGGCGGCGAAGCCCGCCTCGACGGTCTTCTACCGTTCGGAGGCCTATCGCGAGCATCAGAAGTTCGACCACGCGGAGTGGTCGTCGGGCCGGTTCATCACCGAGACGCTGGTCGGCACCCGCCCCGGTGGCGCCGTGGCGGCCGCCTGGGCGTTACTGAACCATCTCGGCGAGGACGGCTATACCGAGATCGCGGGCCGCCTGATGCGGATGACGAAGGCCTATATCGCCGACATCGCGGCGATCGACGGGCTCGAGATCGTCGGATCGCCCGACATCAGCGTCATCTCCTACCGCGCGCGCGACCTCGACATCCTGGCCGTCGGCGAACGCATGTCGGCGAAAGGATGGCTGGTGAACGCCACCCGCCTGCCCCCGGCGCTGCACATGATGATGTCGCTGCTGCACGAGGACGCGCGGGAAACCTATGTGGCGGACCTGCGTGCGGCGGTGGCGGCGGTGCGGCAAGCGGGAACGGCAGCGACAATGACGGCGACCTACTGATTCCGGCGCATCGGCCTGGTGGGCAGCCGGTCGGGTGAGCCGGTCGGGGCGGACGGGCCGTCCGCGCATTGAGGTTCGTCAATGCGGGGGCGGACTGCACCCGTAAGCATGGGTGACGCGTTTGTCTCGGAGACCAGCGTGCGGAGCCGGGCTCGTCGATCTCATGCAGGGCCAGCCTACTGGCGAGCGACCGCCGCTCATCCGATCCGTAACGAGAGTATGCGCATGCCACCTGACGCCCCCGTGGAGTCCCGTCGGGACGACTGGCACGCGACGCCCGCCGAGTCCGCTCTCCAGGCGCTCGATGCCGGCCCCGACGGCTTGAGCGGTACCGAAGCCGCCCGTCGGCTCGAAACCTACGGTCCCAACCGGCTGCCGGCGGCGCAGGGCCGAAGCACACTGCGCCGACTGCTCGCCCAGTTCGACAATCTGCTGATCTACGTGCTGATCGGCGCCGCCGGCGTCACCGCCCTCCTCGGCCATGCGATCGATGCGGCGGTCATCCTCCTCGTCGTCGTCGTGAACACCAGCGTCGGCTTCATTCAGGAAGGCCGAGCCGAACGGGCCCTCGACGCGATCCGCGACATGCTGACGCCGCACGCATCTGTCGTGCGCGACGGCCGTCGCGCCAGTATCGACGCCGACGCGGTGGTGCCGGGTGACATCGTGCTGCTCGAAGCCGGCGACCGGGTCCCGGCGGACGTCCGGATTCTGCGCGCCCGCAACCTGCGCATCGAGGAAGCCGTCCTCACCGGCGAATCGGTTCCGGTCGAGAAGTCGCCTGCCGCCGTGGCTCCGGACGCGCCGCTCGGAGACCGCACCGGGATGGCCTTCTCCGGAACCCTCGTCACGGGCGGCCAGGGCAGCGGCGTGGCGGTCGCGACGGGCAGCGGTACCGAACTGGGCCGGATCAGCCGGATGCTCGGCTCCGTCGAGGAACTGACCACCCCGCTGGTGCGCCAGATGAACCTGCTCGCACGCCGGCTCACGCTCGTGATCCTGGCGGCGAGTGCCGCGATCTTCGCCTTCGGCGTCTTCGTCCGCGACTATGCGCCGGCGGAGATGTTCCTCGCGGCGGTGGCGGTTGCGGTTGCGTCGATCCCGGAGGGGCTACCGGCGGTCATGACGATCACGCTGGCGATCGGCGTCCAGCGGATGGCCGCGCGGCGCGCCATCATCCGCCGCCTGCCGGCGGTCGAGACTCTAGGGGCGGTGTCGGTCATCTGTACCGACAAGACGGGGACGCTCACCCGCAACGAGATGACGGTGCGCTCGGTGGCGACGCACTCCGGGCAGTACGAGGTGACGGGCGTCGGCTACGAGCCGCGCGGCGCCATCCGGTCCGGCGGAAAGGACGTGGATCCGGCGCAGACGGCGCCCCTGGCCGAGCTGACGCGCGCCGCCCTGCTCTGCAACGACGCCGCACTGCACAGGACCGACGAGGGCTGGGCGGTCGACGGCGACCCGATGGAAGGGGCTCTTGCAGCCTTCGCGATCAAGGCGGGACTGGACGAGCACGACGACCGGGTGCGCTGGCGGCGGGCGGATGAAATCCCGTTCGACGCGGAGCACCGCTTCATGGCGACGCTGCACCACGGCCATGCCGGCGGCGACCGGTTCGTGGTCGTGAAAGGAGCCCCCGAACGGATCATCGGCATGTGTTCCCATGCGCGCGGGGCCGACGGCGACGTGCCGATCGCGCCGGATGACTGGCATCGGCGTGTCGAAGCCTTGGCCGCCGACGGGCAGCGCGTGCTCGCGCTGGCGACCCGACCGGCGCCCGGCATGCACGAACTCGCGTTCGGCGACGTCGAAGGAGGGCTCGTCCTGCTCGGCCTCGTCGGTCTGATCGACCCGCCGCGCGAGGAGGCCATCGCCGCCGTCGCCGACTGCCGAGCGGCGGGGATCGGCGTCAAGATGATCACCGGCGACCACGCGGCGACCGCACGGGCGATCGCCGCACAATTGGGACTGGAGAAGACCGACAGCGTCGCGACCGGCCAGGAACTGGAGGGCCTGGACGATCCGGCCCTGCGCCGGCGCGTCGTGGAGACGGACGTGTTCGCCCGCACCAGTCCCGAGCACAAGCTGCGGCTGGTCGCCGCCCTGCAGGCCGAGGGGGCGGTGGTCGCCATGACCGGCGACGGCATCAACGATGCGCCCGCGTTGAAGCGCGCCGACGTCGGCATCGCAATGGGCCGGAAGGGCACCGAAGCCGCCAAGGAAGCCGCCGGCATGGTGCTGACGGACGACAATTTCGCCTCGATCGCCGCCGCGGTGCGCGAGGGGCGGACGGTCTACGACAATCTTAAGAAGACGATCGCCTTCCTGCTGCCGATCAACGGGGGCGAGGCCTTCGCCATCGTCGCGGCCATCCTGCTCGGGTGGGCGCTGCCGATCACGCCGCTGCAGATCCTGTGGGTGAACATGGTCAGCTCGGTGGCGCTGGCCATGACGCTGGCGTTCGAGCCGACCGAGAAGGACGCCATGCGCCGGCCGCCGCGACCGGCCGACGAGCCGCTGCTCTCGGCCTTCCTGGTCTGGCGGGTCGTGCTGGTGTCGGGCCTGTTCGTCGCCGGTATCTTCGGCATGTTCGCCTGGGCGACTGCGCGCGGCCTGCCGCTGGAGGAGGCGCGGACGATTGCGGTGAACACCCTGGTCGCGATGGAGGTGTTCTATCTCTTCAGCGTTCGCTACCTGCGCGTCGGGTCGATGACGCTCATCGGCGTCCGCGGCACCTCGCCGGTCCTGATCGGCGTCGGTCTGGTCGTCGTGCTCCAGCTCGCGTTCACCTACCTGCCGTTCATGCAGGCGCTGTTCCACACCCGGCCCGTGACCGTCCTGGACGGTCTCGCGATCGTCGCGACCGGCGTGGCGCTGCTGGTGGTGCTGGAGGTCGAGAAGTCGCTGCGCCGGGGCTTCAGGGGCGGAGGTCGCGCGTCTGCCCCTACGGCACCCTCCCCCTGACCGCCCGGACGATGACCGCGAAGGAGCGCGGTCCGTCCGGCATGGCGGCCCGGTAGGCCGCTTCCGCATGGCCACGCAGGCGCTCGCGGGCAGGCGGCGACAGCGACAGGACGTAGCGGCCGGTACGGCCCTGTCCCGTCTCGAAGGTCGACCAGTAGTCGGCGAAATCCGCATAGTCGAACGAGAGGACGACCGGCACCTCCTCCACCTCCGCCATGCCCGCCGCACGCCACAGGCCGGTCAGTGCACCGGCCCGCGGCAGCGGGTGCGACAGGAGTTCGTCGCGCAGCGCCCTGCCCGCCTCGTCGAGCACGGCGGCGATGTCCCAGAGCAGGGCGAAGACGCCGTAGCCGCCCCAATAGTCGAAGACGCCGGCCGCCACCGTACCACCCGGCCGCACGACCCGCCGCATTTCCGCAACGGCCCGATCGGCTTCCGGGATGGTGTCGAGGACGAGCGACGCCATGGCGGCGTCGAAGGCGCCGTCCCCGAACCGCAGGCTGCGTGCGTCGCCCTGCTCGACGACGGCGCGGCCGGCGAGCCGCGCCGCGGTATGGTCGGCGTAGGCCTGCGAAAAGTCGACGGCGGTGACGGCGGCGCCGTGATCCGCCAGCGCCTCGGTCAGCGTGCCCGTGCCGCAGCCCAGATCGAGCACGTGGTCGCCCGCCGCAATGCCCGCATGGGCGATGAGCCGCGGCGCGAGCCGTCGGCTCCACCGGCCCATGAAGGCCTCATAGGCGACCGGATCGTCCGCGACGTAGACCGACATCGGCGATCCCTCAACCGGACGCTTCGGCGCCGGTGTCGACCGCGCGGCGCTCCCAGAAGACGACCTTGCGCTGGGCGAACCGGACGAGTTGGCTGCCGGCAATGCCGATCGCCGCGAGCGTGATCAGTGCCGCGAACATCTGCGCCACGTCCATGTTAACCGACGCCGCCTGGATCACGTTGCCGAGGCCCTTGCTGGAGGCGATGAACTCCGACACGACCGCCCCGATCAGCGCGAGGACGACGGCGATCTGCAGGCCCGCGAAGATGTGACCGGCGGCCGACGGCAGCTTCACCTCAAAGAAGATGCGCAGGCGCGACGACGAGAAGGCCCGCATCAGGTCGACGAGGTTGGGGTCGGTGCTCCGCACGCCCACCATCGTGTTGATGAAGAGCGGGAAGAAGCAGATCAGCCCGACCATGACGACCTTCGATTCCAGTCCGAACCCGAACCAGACGATCAGCAGCGGTGCGAGCGCCACCTTGGGCATCGACTGGAGGGCCACGACGAACGGATAGACGAACCGCTCGAAGGTCCGCGATTCGGCCAGAAACGCACCCAGTACGATCGCGATGCTGCAACCGGCCAGATAGCCCAGCACCGTCGACTGCAGCGTGAAGGCGATGTGCGGCAGGAAGACGCCGTCGACATAGGCCCGCGCGAGGGCGGTCCACACGGCCTCCGGCGCCGGCAGCACGTAGCTCGGCACGTCGAACCAGATCCGGCCGAAATACCAGGCGGCGAGGATCACGGCGAGGGTGATCAGCGGATAGAGGACGGTCTTCACTGCGGCGGGCACGGACTATCCTCACTCAGTCGAAGGTGACGAGTTCGCGGAACAGGGCGCGCAGCCTGTTGCAGGTCTCGGTGAAGCGCCGGTCGGCCATCGTCTCCAGGTCGCGCTCCCGGCCGAGACCGACGACGACCTCCTCGATGACGCGACCCGGGCGGCTGGACAGAACGACGATCCGGTCGGCGAGGAACACCGCCTCCGGGATGCTGTGCGTGATGAAGACGACCGACTTGCCGGTCGACATCCAGATACGCTGCAGTTCCATCGTCATGTGCTCGCGCGTCATCGCGTCGAGCGCGGCGAACGGCTCGTCCATCAGCAGGACGGCCGGGTCGTGCACCAGCGCCCGGGCGATGCCGACGCGCTGCTGCATGCCGCCCGACAGTTCGTGCGGGTAGTGCCGCGCGAACGGCTCCAGGCCGACGAGGCGCAGGAGGTCCCTGCCCCGCTGCTCGGCTTCGGCCGGGGGCTGCTTGAGCGCGCGGGCCGGCAGCAGCACGTTGTCGAGCACCGACTTCCAGGGCAGCAGGGTCGGCTGCTGGAAGACGATCCCGACTTCCGGCCGCGGCCCCTCGATCGGCCGGCCGAGCAGCGTCGCCCGCCCCGCCGTAGGCTTCATCAGGCCCGACACGATCTTGAGGAGCGTGGACTTGCCGCAGCCGGAGGGGCCGAGGATCGCGACGAACTCGCCGGTCGCGACCTCCATCGAGAAGTCCTGCAACGCCACCACGGGACCCCGCGTCGTCCGGTAGGCGACGTCGATACCCTCCACCGTCAGGCAGGGAGAGGCCTCCGGGACGTCCCGCACCGCACGGCTCTCCGCAGTGTCCGCCGCCGTCACGGCAGCTTCATCGCGGCGGCACGAACCGCCTCGGCGTCGAAATCGTTGTAGTCCGCGACGAAGGCGCCGGTGTAGAGCGACGCGATGTCGATCTTGTCCGTCGAGATCTGGCCGACGGAGTGCAGCACCTCGACGAAGTCGCGCCAGCCCTGCTCCGGGAACTCCCCGTAACGGCGCTCCCCTTCCGGGAAGGCCACCCACTTGTCGAAGCGCGCCCGCATCGCCTTCACGCCGTTTGCGACCTGCTCGGCCTCGGTCCCCTGCGTCGGCTTCTGCTCGGGATAGGCCTTCCAGAACATGCGGACGCAGGCGTCCGGCCGCGCTTCGCACACGACGGTGGCCTTGGCCATGGCGCGGCCGAATCCCTTGATCGCCTCGGGCTTGTTCGCGATCAGGTCTTCGTGGGCGACGAAGCCGTTGCTGAAGAGGTCGAGGAACTTCTGCTCCAGCGGCACGCGCCGGATCGCCACGCCGCTCTGTTCGAGCAGCGCATGCTGGACGTCGAACAGGTTGAGTGCCGCGACCTGATCGCTGGTCAGCGCCCGGAACGCGGGCGCGCCGGTGCCGACGGGCAGCAGTTCGACGTCCGTACCGGCAGTCAGTCCCGCATTCTTGAGGATCGCCTTGGTGATCGGGATGTTGCCCCAGGTGAGCGCACCGACGCCGAGCTTCGTGCCCTTCAGGTCGGCGACGGCCTTGATCGGGCTGGCCTCCGGAACGACGATCTCCCACGCCGATTCGCGGGTCGCGTTGTAGATGAACTTGATCGGCAGGTGATCGCGGCCGGGCTGACGCGAGATGATCAGGATGTCCGGGTTCGGGTAGCCGATCTGGACGCGACCCGCGGCGATCTGCGGAATGAGGGCCGCCGACCCTTCGAGCTTGATCCGCTCGACATCCAGGCCTTCCGCGTCGAAGTAGCCCATCTCCTCGGCGACGACGATCGGCGCCTGGCTCAGGGAAAAGGTCGTGACGTTGCCGAACACGATCTTCTCGGCGGCAGAAGCAGGGGCCACGGCCGCAGCGGCGACGAACAGGGCAGCGAAGAATGCGGCGGGCCGGAAGCGCGGCGGCGCTCCGGCGCGGGTGGGTTCGGTCGGCATCGGTCGGATCCTCGGCATGGGCATGAATCGGGTGCGGGCTACTGGCGTCCGCCGTCGCGCCGCAAGAAGCAAACGCCGGGCCAGGACGCGGCCCGGTGCGGCAGATCGTTTCAGTTCTGGCGCCCCTGGCGGCGGCCGGACAGGCGGGCGAGCGCACCGTGCAGCGTTCGGACCTCCTGCTCGGTGAGTTCGGCGCGGAGGAAGATGTTGCGCAGGTTCTGCCACATCACCGGACGCATATGCTCGGCGCGGAAGAACTCGACCTCGTCGAGGTCGCGCGCGAGATGGTCGAAGAAGTTCGCCAGTTCCTCGCCGTTCGCCAGACGGTTGCCGCCCAGCGGCAGGTCGCGCACCGGCGTCGCGTCCGCCGCCATCAGATGCTCCCACGCGAGCAGCAGAACGGCCTGGGCGATGTTGAGCGAGGAATAGGCAGGGTTGAGCGGCGCCGTGACGATCGTCTGCGCCATCATCAGCTCGTCGTTGTGCAGGCCGGTACGCTCGCGGCCGAACAGGATGCCGCAACGCTCGCCACGCGCCGCCGCCTCGCGCATCAGGCGCGCCGCCTCGCGCGGCGTCACGACCGGCTTCACCATGTCGCGCGGCCGTGCCGTCGCGGCGAAGACGTGCTGCAGGTCGGTGATCGCCTCGCGCACGCTGCCAAACACGCCGGCCGAGGTCAGCACCCGATCGGACCCGACGGCCGCTGCCATTGCATAATCGTTAGGAAAGGGCTGCCGCGGATTCACCACGCGCATATCGGTCAGGCCGCAGTTCAGCATGGCGCGCGACGCCATGCCGATATTCTCGCCGAGCTGCGGCTCGACGAGCACGATTGCCGGACCGCCCTCCCAGGAGGTCCTGGTCCCGTCGGTGCCGGCCATCACGCCGGCCCCGCTTCGGGAGCCTTGGCGGGCAGGAAGACGAACCGCTGATAGAGCCAGCCGATGCCGATCAGCGCGGCACCGAGGCCCATGAACGAGAGCACCCTGTAGATCCCTTCCAGTTCCGACATGTCGACGATGAACACCTTGGCGACGACCAGGAGTACCACGGCGAGCGAGGCATAGCGCAGCACGGCGCTGTGCCGCCAGAGGGCGAGGCCGAGCAGCAGGCCGCCGAAGGCGAGCCAGGCGGCCGAATAGGCGTAGAGTTCGGCCTCGGTATCGGCGCCCGCGGAGAGGACCGTCCCATGGAAGCTGCGCCTGATCTCCAGCGAGATCCAGGCGAACGCCAGCAGCAGTGCCGCCCCGCCGACGATATCGGCGAACCGGTCGAGGCCCTGCCGGCGGGCCTCGCCGGCGAACAGACCCGCGAGGACCGCCGGGACGCCGAACGCGAACAGCAGGTCGTTCAGGATCGGCCGGTCGCCGACCGGGACGCCGGTCAGCAGCGGGTTGTCGACGATCAGATGCAGCACGAGCAGCTGTGCCGCGGTCAGGCCGCCCAGGATGCGCCAGCCCCAGGTGACCACGACCGTGCGGACGCCGCCGCCGTACAGGCGGAACAGCAGCAGCGCGATGCCGAGCCATGCCGCGGCGTGCAGCCCCTGCTCCGCCAGGGGATAGAAGGGCGCGGCCAGTTCGCCGCTGCCGGTCAGGTGGCGGATCTGGAGGCTGACCAGCAGGACGGTCAGAACCAGCGTCCCGCCGCGCAGCAGTTCCGCCAGCGCGCCGGCGCCGAGCGCGGCGAAGCGGCGCGACGCGACGAACATCGCGACCGCCGGTACCCCGTAGCCCCACAGGAGCCAGTTGACCGGCCCGACGCCGATCGTGAGATCGTAGTCGAGCACGTAGGGGTTGAAGACGAGCCGTACGAGCACGGCCTGCGCGAACAGTGCCGTCAGCCAGCGCAGTGCGGGAAGATCGACCCGGCCGGCAATCCAGGCGAAGGCGGGCAGGACGAGGGACAGTGCCACGGTCAGCCATGCCTCGCGCAGGGCCATGGTCGCCGCGAGGGCCAGGGCCAGCGCGACGCCGGCGGCATAGGCGGCGAGCGCCGCCTCCAGCCCACGATCGCGATAGCGCGCCGTCCGCGCGGCGGCGGCGAGTTGCAGCAGCGCCAGGACGAGACCCAGGCCGGCCCAGCTGAGATCGAGTTCGAAATCGGCGAGGCGCCAATAGGCGACCGCCAGCAGGGCGATCGGCGCGCCAGCGGATACCGCCGCCCACAGCCCCGGCCGGCGTGCGCCCCACAGGGCGAGGAAACCGCCCGCGGCAAACGCGACGGCGAAGCCCGCCGCGGCGAAGACGAAGCCCTCCAGTTCCGGCGGCACGATCGGCGGCCGCACCTCGGACGCATAGAGGATCTGCGGCAGATGCCATGTGGCCAGCAGTGCCGTCACCAGGACCGGCGGCAGGACGGCATAGAGATCCACCTCCTGCCGGATGCGGGCGGCCGTGCAGAACAGCAGCGACAGCAGGACGAGGATCACGAGGGATGCCGCCCCGTAGTGATCCGTGCGGACGAGCGCGAAGGCGACGACGCAGATCGCCGCCGCGCCGATCACTGCCGGCAGCAGGGCCGGCGGGCGCAGCCAGACCATCATCGCGGCGAGGCCGAGGAGGTAGAGTCCGACCGGGACGGCGTCGCCCGCGCTCCAACCCGCGATGAACCAGAGGAAGGGCCATGCGACCGCCCCCGCCAGGTTGAGAACTGCGAGCCATGCCCAGCCGCGCCAGCGCAGCACGCCAGCGCCGGCAGCCGCGACGACGAGCAGATAGAGGAAGAGTGGCCAGGCCGAGGGCTCCTCCGACGACATCAGCGCGGGGACGAGATAGCCGCCGGCGATGCCGAGGGCGGCGACGAACGGCCCCTGCAGCAATGCCAGGAAGATGGCCGACAGGGCGATCGCGGCCAGCCCGGCGAACGCGACGAGCGCCGGCAGGAGACCGTAGAGCGCATGTCCGGCGAATACCGCCGCGAAGCCCATGCAGAGACCGGCCGCGGACAGGGCCGCCGGAACGAAATCGCGCCGCCCCCCCGTTCCGTCGGGCGGGGAGCGCCGCCGCAGCCATTCGCTGAAGCCGACGAGGGCGGCGCCGATCAGCACGGCGAGCGTCAGCCTCACGGCGGGGCCCAGCAGCCCGCTGTCGATCGAGAGCTTGACGAGGAAGGCGCCGCCGAGGGCCAGCGTCGCGCCGCCGAGCCAGACCAGCCAGCGGGAGGTCAGGTTCTCCTCCAGGCTGCGGCGCACGCTCGCCGTGGGCCCGGCGAGGGCCGCCGGTTCGGGTTCGGGCGGCAGCGGCGGCTCGGCCTGTACCTCGGGTGGCACCTCCGATGACACCTCGGGCGTCGTCGGGCGCGATTCCTCCCGTGCGGGCAGCGGATAGGTGACGACCTCCGCGGCCGGTTGGGCCGGGCCGAAGCGGCCGGCGGCCAGGTCGGCGCGCAGGGCGGCCAGTTCGCGGCGGGCGCGGCGCGCCTGGACGAAGCCGGCGATGGCCAGGACCGGCGTGGCGAGCACGAGGCCCGCCGCCAGCAAAACCCATATCACCTCGTCGAAGAGCATCAGCCGGAGACCTCCGATTCCGCGTCCGCCGGCCGGACCGACGGGCGATCAGCGCATAATGCTCCGCGAGCGGCCATGGAAGCGCCAGCCGTCACTCTGTCACGTCGGCATGACGCAGCAGCAGTTCGTTCAGACCGTTCAGCACGTCGTAGAGCGCGCGGAACTGGCTCCGGAAACGCTCCGCCCCTTCCGTGCCGTCGCCCACGGCCAGATCGTCCGCGATCCCGCCGACGGTACGCCTGCCATCGATCCGTTCGACGATCGCAGCCGCCAGCGGCGGCACCGGGAAGCGCAGGTCGAGTCCCCCGACCGTCACGGCTATGCTGCCGCTGCGCAGCGAGCGGGCCAGTGCCGCGGCATCGAGGCGCCGCAGCACCGGCACGACGGCCGGATCGGCCGCGTCGGGCATGGACACACGGTGCGCGGCGGGGGCCGCGTAGAAAACGTGCTTGGTCATGTTGCCGGCGAGCAGTTCCGCCGCCGCCTGCCGGTCTCGCAGAGGCAGGTCGGTCAGAACCCGGCGCAGGTGCGGATCCCGGACATAGGTCGCAGGGTCGTAGGCGCAGGGCTCTATGAATTTCAACACCGTGAGCCCAGCTTCTTCACAGAGCACGTGAACATCGTCGACCGTGTAGGCCCGGTCGCGGGGGTGCAGCAGGAGGTCGTAGAGCCCGGCGTCGCCGCCGCCGACATGGTCGCGGACGAAGGGATTGCGCACCAGCGGATTTGTCGACGGCAGGGCCGGCACCAGGCGCTTCGCCAGGGCGAGCCGCACCTCGGGGGCCTCGTCGACCGGTGCCAGGCGGCGGAGCAGATCCTGCACCTCGTAGACGCCGGCACGGCCGAACATGCCGTAGACCATCAGGCCGAGCCCGCCATGCGGCGCCAGAACCGCGACGAGCGCCCGCAGGCCGGCAGCCGGATCTTCCAGATGGTGCAGCACGCCGCAGCAATCGATGTAGTCGTAGGAGCCGGGCGCCACCTCGCCCACGTCGAGCAGCGAGCCCGTCACGAACCGCACGTTCGTCAGGCCGCGCGCCGCGACGCGCGCCTCCGCGATGCGGCGCGAGGCCCGCGACATGTCCAGTTGCACCACCTCGCCGGGCACACCGCGGTCGGCCATCTGCTGGGCCAGCATCACCGTGGCGTCGCCGGTGCCGCCACCCGCCACCAGCGCGCGGAACGGCCGGGCGAAGTCGAGGCGGCCGCCGAAAACGTAGTGGTTGACCTCGTCGAGATGACTCGGCGACCCGACGATCAGCCGCTTGCGCTCGTCGCGCGGGTCGCGGGCGGGATAGGGCAGCGCCTCGTACTGGGCGGCGACCGGATCGGTCACACGGTCACCACGACCTTGCCCCGGGCACGGCGCGACGTCAGCACCTGGATCGCCTCGACGGCGCGATCGAGCGGAAAGGTCTCCGAGACCAGGGGCTTCAGCTTGCCTTCGCCATACCAGCCGATCAGCTCTTCGGCGCTGACGCGCAGCTGGTCCGGGCGGTCGAAACGGAAGTAGCGCAGGGACGAGCCGAGGGCGGCGCGATGCTTCACGAGCAGCCGGTTGGTGGCCAGCTTCGGGATGCCGGCGACGAACCCGATGACCAGGATGCGCCCGCCCCAGCCGAGCGAGGAGACGGCGGCGTCGAACAGATCGCCGCCGACGGGGTCGTAGCAGACGTCGACTCCCCTGCCGTCCGTCAGCGCCATCACGCGCTCGGTCAGGTTCTCGGTCGTGTAGTCGATGCAGGCGTCCGCACCGTGATCGCGGCAGATGGCCAGCTTTTCAGCACTGCTGGCGCAGGCGATGACGCGGGCGCCCATCGCCTTGCCGATCTCGACGGCGGTGAGGCCGACACCGCCCGCCGCACCGAGCACCAGCATCGTCTCGCCGGGCTCGAGCCGCCCCTGCCAGCGGATCGCTACGTGGGAGGAAAGATAGGCCAGCAGGAAGGCGCCGCCGGTGACGAAGTCCATGCCTGCCGGCAGAGGAAAGGTCTGGTCCTCGCGCGCCAGGGTCTGCTCGGCGAAGCCGCTATGGTCGAGCAGCGCCATGACCCGGTCGCCGGTGCGGAAGCGGGTGACGCCCTCGCCCACGCGCAGCACGGTGCCGGAGGCCTCCAGGCCGGGTGCGAACGGGAATTCCGGCCGCGTCTGGTACTTGCCCTGAACCATCAGCGAATCGGCGAAATTCACCGCCGAAGCCTTCACCGCCAGCACCATCTCGTGGCGTCCCGGCGACGGCTTGGCCATGTTCTCGATCTTCAGTGTCTCGACCGGTCCCCAGTCGCGGCAGACGACGGCGCGCATGGCGGCTCCTTTCCTGCTTCTCGACGGCGGGAGACTAGAGTCCCCTGCCCGCCGCTTCCTCGTTCATCGCGAGTACGACCTTGCCGGTGGACTTGCGGCCGAGCACCAACGCCATCGCGTCCCGAAAGCCGTCGAGCGGCAGGACGTCGCTGACGACGGGATTCAGGCGGCCGGCACCGAGCCAGCCGAGCAGCCGGTCCATCAGGCCACGCATGCGCTCCTCGTAATCGTAGCGCGCGTCGTAGGGGCTCCAGCCGTAATAATAGCCGAGGTTCAGGCCGACGACCGTGATGTTCTTAACCAGCAGGATGTTGGCGGGGATCTGCGGGATGCGGCCGGCCGCGAACCCGACGGGCGCGATCCGTCCCTCCGGCGCGATGCAGCGCAGGGACTGGTCGAACACGTCGCCGCCGACCGGGTCCAGGACGGCGTCGACGCCCCTGCCGCCCGTCAGATCGAGGACGGCGTCGCGGAACGCCGTGTCGCGATAGTTTATGCCGTGGTCGGCACCGTGCTTCAGCGTCAGCGCGACCTTATCGTCGCCGCCGGCGGTCGCGATGACGGTGGCGCCCATCGCCTTGCCGATCTCGACCCCGGCGAGGCCGACGGCACCGGCCGCACCGTGCACCAGCAGCGTCTCCCCTGCCGCCAGCCGCAGGAGATGCGGCCACAGCAGCGCCGCCCCCGATGTCGCATAGGAGTTGATGAGCGGCACCGCCCGCGTGAAGGCGACGCCCTCGGGCACCGCGAACGTGTTCACCTCGAGCGCCAGCGCCTTCTCTGCGAGGCCGCCCCAGTCGAGCGCGGCCATCACGCGGTCGCCGGGCTGGAAGCGCGTCACCTCGGCGCCGACCGCCTCGACGAGGCCGGCGACCTCGGTCCCGGGTGTGAAGGGGCGCGGCGGCTTGCGTTGGTACTTGCCTTCGACGACGAGGCTGGTGGCGAAGCTGACGCCGGTCGCCTGGACCCGGATGCGCAGCTGCTTCGGGCCCGGCTCGGGGTCCGGCAGTTCCTCGATCTCCAGTTCGTGGAACGGCGTCCACTCGCGTACCAGCACCGCGCGCATGTGTACTCCCTCTGCCTGCCGCCGCCGCATCGCTTGCGCCGCGGGGTCCGCCGGCTTAGGAGAAAGCGATGCGTGGCTATTTCGGAATTGGGGCCGAAGGTATCAGCAAGCCGACGAACGTCGGCACGCTGTTCCGCACGGCCCATGCCTTCGGGGCGAGCTTCATCTTCACGGTGAACGCCCAGTACGCGCGCAAGGCGGGCGCGAAGACGGACACCTCGGACGCACCGGGGCACGTGCCCTTGTACAGTTTCCCCGACGTGGCGTCGATGCAGCTGCCCCAGGGCTGCCGGCTCGTCGGCGTGGAACTGACCGAGGACGCCATCGAACTGCCGAGCTTCCGCCATCCGACGTCCGCTGCCTACATTCTCGGCCCGGAACGCAGTTCGCTGTCGCCGGCGCTGGTGGAGCGCTGCGAGTTCGTCGTGAAGATCCCGATGCGCTTCTGCGTCAATCTCGGCGTCGCCGGATCGATCGTCATGTACGACCGCCTGCTCAGCCTCGGCCGCTTCCCCCAGCGTCCCGTGAAGGCCGGCGGCCCGACGGAGGAACTCAAGCCGCACGTCCATGGCGGACCGATTCTCCGCCACCTGTGGGCGCGCAAGACCAAGTGACGCGGCGGGTCAGGCGCGGCCGGCCAGAAGCGCTTCGTACAGCGCGATGATCATGACGGCCCATGGCGCAAAGCGTGCATCGGACAGACGTCCGAAGGGGAGAGGTATATGAGGATCCTTGTTGTCGGCGCCGGTGCTACCGGTGGCTATTTCGGCGGCCGTCTGGCGGAAGCGGGCCGCGACGTGACCTTCCTGGTGCGGCCCGGGCGTGCGGTGAAACTGAAGGAGAGCGGCCTTCAGATCACCAGTCCGCTAGGCGACGTCACGGTGACGCCGAAGATCGCGACCACCGACAGCCTGGATGGTCGGTTCGACGCCATCCTCATGACGGTGAAAGCCTATACGCTGGACGCGGCGATGGCGGACGTGGCGCCGGCCGTCGGGCCAGAGACGATGATCCTGCCGTTCCTGAACGGCATGCGCCACATGGACGTGTTGGCAGGGCGGTTCGGCGCGTCGGTGCCCCTTCCCTGCGTCTGCAAGATCGGCAGCACGCTGGACGAGGCCGGGCGGGTCGTCCACTTCAACCGGTTGAGCGAACTGGTCTACGGGGAGGCCGACGGCAAGCCGTCGGAGCGCACCATCGCGCTCGACACCGTCATGCAGGGCGCCCTGTTCGACGCCAAGCTGTCGCCTGCCGTCATGCAGGAGATGTGGCAGAAGTGGACCATGCTGGCCACGATCGGCGCGGCTACCTGCCTGATGCGCGGCACCATCGGCGAGATCGAAGCGGCCCCCGGCGGCACGGACTTCGTACTGGCGCTGCTCGAAGAGGTCCTGGCGGTGGTGCGCGCCGTCGGCGTTGCACCCGCCGACGCGTTCGTCGAAACGATCCGCAAGAGCCTGACCCAGAAAGGCTCGCCGCAGGCGCCGTCCATGTACCGCGACCTGCAGTCGGGAGCATCCGTCGAGGCCGACCAGATCGTCGGCGACATGGCGGCTCGAGGCCGCGCAGCGGGCATCTCCACCCCGTTGCTCGCTGCCGCATACGCCAATCTGTGCGTCTATCAGGCGCGCCGCGATGCGGGGGCGGCCTGAGCGGGCGGTGACGGCTCGACGACGCAATCCCTTAGGACCGGGGTCGCCGTAGCCGCAAAGAAAAAGGGCCGCCCTGAGGAGCGGCCCTTTAAAGGTCGGTTGGCCGAGGATCAGCGCGAGTAGAACTCGACGACCAGGTTCGGCTGCATCTGGCAGGGATAGGGCACGTCGGCCAGCTTCGGGCCACGGATGTAGCGGCCCTTCATCGCGCTGTGATCGACCTCGAGATAGTCGGGCACGTCGCGCTCGCCGGACTCCGCCGCCTCGAGCACGAGGGCCATGTTGCGGGCCTTCTCGCGCAGCTCGATCGTGTCGTTGTCCTTCACGAGGTAGGACGGGATGTTCACGCGCTTGCCGTTCACCAGCACATGGCCGTGGTTCACGATCTGGCGGGCCGCGAACGGCGTCGGCACGAACTTCATCCGATAGACCACCGCGTCGAGGCGGCGCTCCAGGATCTCGATCAGGTTCTCGCCGGTGTCGCCGCGACGGCGCACGGCCTCGGCGTAGTACTTGCGGAACTGCTTCTCGCTGACGTTGCCGTAATGGCCCTTCAGCTGCTGCTTGGCGCGGAGCTGCACACCGAAGTCCGTCGACTTGCGGCGGCGCTGGCCGTGCTGGCCGGGCGGATAATCATGGTTGTGGTTGAGCGGGCTCTTGCTGCGGCCCCAGAGATTGACGCCGAGGCGTCGGTCGATCTTGTACTTGGCGCTGATGCGCTTGCTCATAAGACAATGTCCCGTTGCGGTTCGTTCTTGTCCCGATAGTTCCGGTCGCCGGCTGGGACCGGACGGGGCACGTCGTGCGCACCCGCATTCTCGGAAGTGGCGCGCAATATAGTGATCGTCGGGCGCGTGTCAAAGAAAGCCGCGCCGCCCGGCGGTCAGGCCTTGCAGAGCAGGTCCAGAAAGCGCCGTACCTCGTCGGGATCCCGCAGGGCATAGGCCGCGGCGGACGGCTCGGCCGGATCGCCGACCCGGACGCCGATGCCCCTGCCCCGAAGCGCCTCGAAACCATCCTCGTCCGTGACATCGTCGCCGACGAAGACCGGCATTAGCCCCTCCCCGCCATCGGCCAGTGCGTCGAGGAGAAAGAGGACAGCCTTGCCCTTGTGCCACTCGATCCCGGGCTTGAGCTCGAAGACCTTCTTGCCTCCGGACTTTTTCAGGTCCGGGTGGCCGGAAAGGGTCGAATCGACGGCGGCTTCGACCCTTGGCGCGTCCTGTTCCGCACAAAGGCGGTAGTGGATCGCGACGGCGAAGCGCTTGCGGTCGACGATGGCGCCGTCGATGTCGGCGAGCGCGTCGCGCAGTTCCGCCTCCACGGCATCTAGAACCGGCAGAAAGCGCGCCGCCTCCGGGTGCTCCACATGGGTGCCGTCGGCCTTCAGGATGTCGAAGCCGTGGCTGCCCGCATAGGCGATGCCGTCGACTCCGACCCTGGCACGGACATCCGGCATGTCGCGGCCGCTGACCACCGCCACGGGCCCGCGCTCAGCCTCTCGCGCGATGACCTCGCGCAGGCCGGGTGCGAGAACGGCATCCTCGGGCCGGGGGACGATCGGCGCGAGGGTACCGTCGAAATCGAGGAACAATGCCGGCGGCCGCCCCGCCGCCAGCGCCATGATCGCGTCGATCTCCGCAAGGGCCGAGGGTCGCTCCCGTCCGCTGCTGCTGCTCATGCCGTCTCCCACGCTCCGACAAACTGTGCAAACGCACGCGCCGGCTGCCGGGTCCCGCGTATCATGCCCAGTGTCAGACGACGCCGGCGGCGCGCAGTGCGGCCACCTCGTCGGCACCGAAACCCATCTCGTCGAGGATGGCGTCGGTATGCTGTCCGAGAAATGGCGGCGGCACGTCGGTGGCGGCATCGTCGCCGTCCAGCTTGAACGGCAGACCGACGACGGAGAGCTCGCGGCCGAAACCCTCGGGCGCCGCCACCTTGCCGATGATCCGACGATGCTGCACCTGGGGGCTTTCGACGACCTGCGGGACGGTGGCGACGGCGGCGCACGGCACGCCCGCCGCGCCGATGCGGCTCTCCCAGGTCGGCGCATCGGCGCCCGCCAGCGCTTCGACGATCGCAGCGCGCAACGGCTCGGCATTGGTCACCCTGCCCTCGCGCGTGTTGAAGCGCGGATCTTCGGCGAGATCCGGCCGGCCGATGGCCTTGCAGAGGATCACGTACTGGCCGGGCGTCGCCGCAGCGATCAGCAGAAAGCCGTCGCCGGTCGGGAAGACATCCGACGTCGCGCTGCCGGTCTGGCTGCGATTGCCATAGAGCCCCGGGACGATGCCGCCGTTCTGGAAAATGCTGATCACGGGGCTCATGAACGAGAGCGCCGTATCGAGCATCGAGACATCGAGGCTGCGCCCCTTGCCGGTGCTGTGCCGCTCGAACAGCGCGCCGGCAATGGCGAAGGCGGCGGTAACGCCAGTCGCCATGTCCGTCGCCCAGAAGCCGGTCTTCATAGGCCCGGTGTCGGGATGGCCGGTGATCGACATCATCCCCGATGCCGCCTGGATCGCCGGATCGTAGGCCGCCTGTTTCGACTTGGGCCCGGACTGGCCGAATCCGGAGATGGAGCAGTAGATCAGGCGCGGATTCACGGCCTGCAGCACATCCGGGCCGAAGCCCATCCGCTCCATCGTGCCCGCCTTGAAGTTCTGGATGAGGACGTCGGACTGCGCGACGAGGCGGTTCACCACGTCGCGCGCCTCCGGCTTCTTCAGGTCCAGGGTGAGCGAGCGCTTGCCCGTGTTCATGCTGATGAACATCGGCGAGAGGCGGTTGTCCTGCAGCGGCCCAGGCGCTGCCAGCATCTCGCGCGCCTGGTCGCCGCCCGCGGGCTGCTCGACCTTGATGACGTCCGCGCCCAGGAGTGCCAGGTGGTTCGTGGCGTAGGGTCCCGCCAACACCTGGGTGAAGTCGAGGACGCGAACGCCGCTGAAGGGCTTGCTCATCTGCTGCACTCCGATGGCCGCGCGGGACTGCCGCCCGGTTTCATGGGACGGGGCCGAAGGCGCTTCACGCGGTTGGCCAAGAAACGCCGGGTATGGCCTTGATTTTGCTTAGGACTTCGCGCTGTTGGTCGAGATCCGTGCCCGGCGCGAAGTCGAAGCTGATCCAGTCCGCGACGCCGCCGAAACGCTCGGCGATAGCGTCGGCGATCGTATCGTACGTACCGACGGCCGCGAACAGCCGAACCACGTCGTCGGACACCTCAGCCGCCATCTTGTCCCACTCGCCGGCCAGCGACATCTTGTGCAGCTTGAGGCCCAGTTCCTCCAGACCGTGCACGGCGAAGACCCCGTGATAGGTGCGCGTTGAGCCGTAGAAGGCGACGCGGTAGCGCACCCAGTCCATGCGTTCCTTCACGGTCGCCTCGTCGGGACCGGTGGCGATGAAGCCGCCGCCGACGACCTCGAAGCCCTCGGTCGTACGCCCCGCCTGGCGCAGCCCCTCGGCGACATTCCTGAACGCCACCTGCTCGGTGTAACGGCGCGTGCAGAAGCCGTGCAGGCGGACGCCGTCATAGGTCGTCCCGGCGAGCCGCATCATCGCCTCGCCGACCGCCGCGACGGACATGCCGAACATTGGCAGCCCGGTCTTCTTGGGCATGAACTCCGGCGTCATCAGGGTGAAGCTGTAGTGCTTGCCCTCGTAACGCAGCTTCTCGCCGTCCTCCCACGCGGCCCAGATGGCGCGCAGGCTCTCGCCATACTCGCGCATCCGTGGCTGCGGTGGCGTCCAGGGCACGCTGAAGCGTCGCTCGTTGTGGCCCTTCACCTGGCTGCCGAGGCCGAGATGGAAGCGGCCGTTGCTCGCGGCATGGATGTCGCGGCTGATGTTCGCCACCACCATCGGGCTGCGCGGAAACGCCACCACGATGCTCGTCGAAAGCCGAACCCGCTCCGTCGCAACGGCGGCCAGGACGAGCGGCGCGAAGGGATCGTGCCGCAGTTCGTTCGTCCGAACGCCGTCGAAGCCGACGGCTTCGGCCGTCTTCGCGGCGGCGGTGACGGCCTGCCAATCGTCTTCCGGCAGCGACGTGTCGACGCGCATTCTCTCTCGTTCCTCCTCGGATAGTCGGAACGGCCGCTCGAACGGCGGCCGCGTCCCTCTCAGGCTGTCGCGACGCGCTCCCCGGCCGCCTGTTTCTGGCTGGTCAGGATCGTGTCGGCGATCTTTTCGGCGCTCATGATTGTCGGGATGTTCGTGTTCGCGCAAGGCACCCGCGGGAAGATCGAGGCGTCCACCACGCGTAATCCCCCGACGCCGCGCACCCGCCCCTGATTGTCCGTGACCGCCATCGGGTCGCCGTCACGGCCCATCCGGCAGGAACAGGAGGCATGCCAGACGCCGATCGCGGACTTACGGACGAAGGCTTCCAGCGCCTCCTCGTCGGACAGGACCTTCTGCAGACCGTCGCCCTCCGTGATGATCTTCTCGATGAGGTTCTTGCGCAGCCAGACAGGCCCGTCGAGCAGTCGGGCGAGGATGCCGGTGATCAGCTTGTTGCGCGTGGTCACCGTGCCGATCGCCCGCACCCGATCGCTGTAGGTCGACGGGAACGCGTCGAACACGTAGCGTGCCATCGCCTCCGAGGCGAGGAAACCGGCCGCCATTCGTACGCCCTGCATAAGACGAAGCAGATCGCGCCGGTCCGAGAGCAGACCGAACTCCACCCGTGGCTCGTCCCGCCAATCGCGGCTGTCGAGTTGCACCTGGCCGCTGGAGTAGGTGTTGTTGACCCACATCAGCATCGAGCCCAGTTGCTCGCCGACGGCATGCCAGGCCGACTTGTTCACCGCGACCATGGCCATGTCGCCCGGCGGCGAATCCTCGATGTTCGACGAGTACCGCAGGTAGACCAACAGGTGGCGCCGCATGTCGTCCGGCAGTCGCGCATCGGGAGCGACGAAGGCCGAAACGCCGACGGCCGGATGGTCCATCAGGTTCTGGCCGACGCCGGCGAGGTGGTGCCGGACTTCGATTCCCATGTCCTTGAGGTGCCCCGTGGGGCCGATGCCGTTGCGCATCAGCATAGCGGGCGAATGGATGGCGCCACTGGAGAGAATGACCTCGCGCGCCCGGAACGTCTGCTCCTGGCCCTTGTGCTCGGCAACCACGCCGACGCAGCGCAGCCCTTCGAAAATCAACGATTTTACCTGGGTTTCCGCCTGGATCCTCAGGTTCTCACGCAGGCGCACACCTGGGTCGAGGTAGCCGATCGCGGCGGAGACCCGCCGGTCGTAGGCGTTCGAGATGGTGATGGGGAAATGCCCGTCCTGCCATTCGCCGTTCATGTCGGGATGATAGGCATAGCCGGCCTGCTCGAAGGCCTTCGCCGCAGCATGGGCGTAGGGAGTCCAGAGGTCCGGAAAGATGCGGCGGATCGGGATCCGGCCCTCGTTACCATGGTACGGACCTTCGAAATCCATGTCGCGTTCGAGCTTGCGGAAGAAGGGCAGGCATTTCTCCCAGCCCCAGCCCTCGGCGCCCATCGACTCCCACTCGTCGTAATTGTAGGGCGCGCCACGGTTGGCGAGCTGCCCGTTGATCGACGAGCCGCCGCCCAGCACCCGCGCCTGCTCGTATTTGCGCAACGGCGGCCGGTTCGTCGGGTCGTTGTGGGGGATTGGCTGCGTGTAGACCTTCAACTGCGTCCAGTGGAAGCGCTGATCGAAGTATGCCGTGCCCGGATAGCTGTCGAGAATCTCGGCGGGCACCTTGCCGTGCGGTGTGTCGGGCCCCGCCTCGAGCACCAGAACCCGGTTAGCGCTCCGGGCGGACAGCCGATTGGCCATGACACATCCCGCGGAGCCGCCGCCAACGATGATAAAGTCGTATTCCATCCGGGCTTCCCCTATCGTTCTGATGTCCGGAGTGTGACGCGATTATCCTATCGCCGCCAAGAGGAGGGCGACGACCGATGATGCGCCTGTGGATTGTGTTCGCCGGCCTGAACGGTCTGTGTGCCGTGGGGCTAGGTGCATGGGCGTCGCACGGGATGGTCGACTTCCCGACGGCCGCGGCACTGATGAAGACGGGCGTCCAGTATCAGATGTGGCACGCTCTAGCCCTGATCGGGGTCGCGTGGCTCTCCGACGATCCCGGCGTGCCGAAGGGGGTGATCGGCGTCTCCGGCTTCTGCTTCCTCGCGGGAATTCTGCTTTTCTGCGGCTCGCTCTATGCGACCGCGACCGACGGCGTGTCGCTGTTTCCGATGTCCGCGCCAGCCGGGGGCCTGCTGCTGATGGCAGGTTGGGTCGTGCTCGGGATCGCCGGCCTGATGCGGCGCTGAGGCTACTCGGCCGCGTAGGGCTGCGCGAACTGCAGTTCGGCGAGGCGCGCGTAGAGGCCGCCCTGCGCAACGAGTTCCTGATGGGTACCGCTGCCGACCACCCTGCCCTCGTCCATGACGACGATACGGTCGGCCTTCAGCACGGTGGCGAGCCTGTGGGCGATCACGATCGTGGTGCGACCGCGGGACAGCTTCTCCAGGGCCTCCTGGACGACATGCTCGCTCTCGGCATCCAGGGCGCTCGTCGCCTCGTCGAGCAGCAGGATGGCCGGATCGCGCAGGATCGCCCGAGCGATCGCCACACGCTGGCGCTGCCCGCCGGAGAGCCGCACGCCACGCTGGCCGAGGAAGGTCTGGAAGCCCTCCGGAAGCCGCTCCGCGAAACGCGTTACAGCCGCCGCATCCGCTGCGGCACGGACCTCGCGCTCCGTCGCCTGCGGGCGGCCATACCTGATGTTCTCGAACGCGTCGGCCGAGAACAGGACGGGATCCTGCGGCACGAGGCCGATTCGGCCGCGCAACGCCTGCGGGTCGGCGTCGCGCACGTCGACGCCGTCCATTGAGATGCTGCCCGCCTGCACGTCATAGAAGCGCAGAAGCAGCTGGAACACGGTCGTCTTGCCGGCGCCGGACGGCCCGACGAGCGCCACCGTCTCACCGGGCCTGACGTGCAGCGAGAAATCGTGCAGGGCCGAGCGGTCCGGCGTGGCGGGATAGCGGAAGGTCACATGGTCGAAGACCACCTCGCCACGGGCGAGGTCGGGCAGAGGACGCGGAACCGCTGGCGGCTGCACCTCCGACTGCGCATGCATCAGTTCCAGCAGGCGCTCGGCGGCGCCCGCCGCGCGCTGCAGGTCGCCCATGACCTCGCTGAGAGCGCCGACGCTGCCCGCGACGACGACCGCATAGAAGATGAACGCCGCCAATTCGCCACCGCTGATCGTGCCCGCCATGACTTCCTGACCGCCGAGCCACAGAACGACTGCGACCGCGCCGAAGGCCAGCATCATGACGACCGCGGTCAGGATGGCACGCGCGCGAATGCGGCGCTCCGCAACCCGCATGGCCTCCTCGACCCGGCCACTGAACGCCTCGGCGTCATGCCGCTCCCGGCCAAAGGCCTGAACCGTCTGGATGGCGTTGATCGTCTCTTCTGCGTTGTCGCTCACATCGGCCAAGCGGTCCTGGCTAGCCCGCGACAGGCTGCGTACGCGCCGGCCCAGAATGAGGATCGGGGCGACCACGAGGGGAACGACGAGGGCGACGAGGCCGGTCAGCTTCGGGCTCGTCACAACCAGCAATGCTGAGCCGCCGAGCAGCAGCAGGATGTTGCGAAGCGCCACCGACACCGAGGAACCGATGACCGTCTGCACGAGGGTCGTGTCGGTGGTGAGGCGAGACAGGATTTCGCCTGTCTTGTTCGTCTCGTAGAAGGTCGGGCTCAATGTGAGGATGCGGTCGAAGATGCGCTTGCGCACGTCGGCGACGAGACGCTCCCCGAGCCACGAGACGAGGTAGAAGCGCGCGAAGGTGGCCCCCGCGAGCACCGCGACGATCGCCAGCATGAGCAGGAGCGCCCGGTCGAGGACGGCCGGATCCTGCCCTTCGAAGCCGTTGTCGACCAGGCGGCGAAGTCCGAAGCCGACATAGAGCACGGTACCGGCGGCGACTGTGAGCGCGAAGAGCGCGCCCAGGACCCGGGCACGATACGGTCTGAGAAAGCCGGCCAGTTCCACGAGCGGACGCAGCTGTCGCGGCGATACCCGCCGCGACCGGCCGCTCGCTTCGTCTGGCCGGTCGGTTTCGACCGGCACGGTTGGTTCGGGATCGGACGAGGTCAATGGCCCATTCGTCGGCTGCACTTCATCCACTGGTCTTACCAATCGTGGAACGCCGGGACAACGTATCCGCGGCAATCCGGCGCGGATTGATTGGCGGCATTTGGCGACAATTAACGTTTCGCCGCGACATTCGCATGGCTCGAAACCGGAGACACAACATTGACCGGCACGCCGCTCGACCAAGCGACGCTCGATCTGGCGATGGCGTCGCACGACAAGTTCCTCCGGGGCGTACCGGGTGGTCGTCGGCTGATTCTCAACGGGCGCGACGCGTCCAACCTCAGATTCCGCAACTCCAACCTGACGACCGCGGAGATGGTCGGCACGAAGCTGCATTACGCCCAGATGAGTGGCACCATCCTTGCCCGCGCGAACCTCTTCGGCGCCGACCTGTTTGGCGCCGACTTACGCAAGGCTGACCTGAACCGCGCAGACATGCGGGGCGTTTCCCTGCGCCGGACGAATCTCGATTCCGCCAACCTGACCGGTGCGGACATCCGAGACGCAGTGCTGATGGGCTGGGATCGCGATACTGGAATCTCCGACTACCGGCCGAACCACACTGGCACGGTGATCGAGGACACGATCCTCACCAACGCCAACCTGTCCGAATCGAAGCTGAATCGCTCGGGCAGCCGACGTACCGACCTCCAGCAGGCGAATTTCCGCAATGCCCGCTTGGCACAGACCGACTTCAGCGATTCGGACCTGCGCGGTGCGAGCTTCATCGGCGCCGATCTGACGGGAGCGGTGCTCGCGAACTGCCTGCTCAACGGCGCCGTGCTATCAGGGGCGTCGCTCGCCGGTGCCGACATGTCCAACGCCGACCTGACGGCAGCGCACTTCGCCGACGCCGACCTGTCGAAGACGGCCCTCTCCGGGGCGCTCTTCCCCAAGCAGCTCAAGACGTTGGCGAAATCCATTCAGGTCATCATCGAGGATCACCTGCTCTGGGTACAGAGCCTGGGGCGCGAGGGCGAACAGGCCGACCTCACCGCCGTGGACATGACGCGCGCCGACCTGTCCGGCACCGACCTCTCCGCGGCGCGGCTCGAGCGTGCGACGCTGACCGAAGCGCGACTGGCGTCGACGCGCCTGACGATGGCGGATCTCGGCGGAGCCCTGCTGTACCGCACCCATCTCGCCGACGCCGACATGCGCGGCGCCCGCCTGCGCGGCGCCAACCTGACCGGTGCCATCCTGCGACGGGCCAAGCTCGGCCCGATGCGCATTGCCAGTTCCCATGCCGTCACGTGGCCGGCCTGCCTCGCCGACGCGGTGCTGGTCGGGGCGGACCTCCAGGGAGCGGATCTTCAATCGGCGAACTTCTCGGGCGCCGTGCTGGAGCGCGCCGACTTGCGCGGCGCCAATCTGCGCGGCGCCAATCTGCGCGGCGCCGTGCTGATCGGGGCGCAGATGGACGGCGCCAACTTGGAGCGGGCCGACCTCACCGATGCTGTCGGCCTCCCTCCCCCGATGCTGGACGCCGCCACGGCGGCTCCGCGCGTCTATTTCGGCTGACGCCCGACGCCGGAGCGCGGACCGATGACCGTCAGTGCTTGCGGCCGAGCTTCACCTGCTCGGCGAAGTAGGATGGGAACGGCCCGATGGCGGCCATGTCCACCTCGACGAGCGACGGCCCCGGCGTCTTGATCGTCTTCGCGACCACATCGCCCAGTTCGTCCGCGCGGCTGACCTTGGCATAGGTCATGCCAGCGAGCTTCGCGACATCCGACAGTTCGGGATTCTTGAAGTCGGCATAGTAGTTGCGGCCGCCCTGGAGGGCGTCCTGGATGTGCTTGATGACGCCATAGCCCTTGTCGTTCATGACCAGGAACATGACGTCTGCCTTCTCCTGGGTCGCCGTGAGGATCTCGGCGATATTCAGGAAAAAGCCGCCGTCACCGCACATCGCCACAGTCTTGCGGCCGGGTGCGGCGATCGCCGCCCCGATACCGTGCGACAGCCCCATTCCGATGGCCGCACCCACGGCATAGACGCTGTCCTTGGGGTCGTTCAGCGGGAAGAGCCTGTTGCCCCACGTCGTGTTGTTCAGGGTAATGTCGCGGACCCACACCGTATCCGGCGGCAGAGCAGCGCGAAGCTGCTCGGGGAACGTGCCGTAAGGGCCGAGGAAGGACTTCAGCGCGGCGTGCTCGCTCTTCCGGAGTTCCTTGACCTCTTCGACATAGCCGGGATCGGCCTTGTAGCCCCGATTTTCGAGACGATCGGCCAGCCCGCCCAGCGCCAGGGCGGAGTCGGCGCAGATGAACAGATCGCTGGAATAGGTTCGGCCGTTGGCGGCCGGGTCGACGTCAATCTGCGCGCGCTTCGGGGGCAGCTTCATCGACAGGTCGCGCGTCTCGTGCCCACGCACCCGCGAACCCGCAATGACGAAGGCGTCGACCGTCGCATAGAACTTCTCGACGGCGCCGGAATTGTTGAAGGCGCCAAGCACCTGAGGATGATCCTCCGGCACGACGCCGCGGCCGTTGACGCTCGTAAACAGCGCGAAGCCCATGTTCAGCAGGCGCTTGGTCGCAGCGCCGGCGTTCTTCGCGCCGTTGCCCAGCCACAGTGCCGGCCGCTTGCCGGCCGCGACCATGTCGGCCAACGCGTCGAGCATCGCCGGATCGGCCGGCTGTGGCGCCGGTACCGGCAGTTTGAAATTGTCCATCGCCGCCGGGCGCTCGACCGGCGCGCGCTGCAGGTCGATCGGGATCTCGACGCTGACGGGCCCGGTCGGCGGGGTCAGCGCTTCCGCCGCGGCGCGCATCAGCGTACCGAACGCCGTCTCGGCGGAGGTGACGCGATAGGCACTCTTCGAGATCGACTTCAGCATCCCGAGCTGGTCGGGCACGTCGTGCACCGCGCCGCGGCCCTTGTCCACGTGCAGGGTCGACGTCTGCCCCGTGATGTGCAGCAGGGAACTTCCGGCGAAGCGTGCCTCCACGATAGCGCCGACCGCGTTCGCGGCACCCGGACCCGTGCTCGTGAACATCACGCCCAGTCCGCCGACCACCCGCGCATAGGCGTCGGCCATGCTGCCGCCGCCGGCCTCGCCGCGGCTCGGGACGAAGCGGATCGCGTTGCGACGGCCGATCGCGTCGAGCATCGGCATGTTGTGGATCGAGACGATGCCGAATGCGGTCTGGACGCCGCAGCCCTGAAGAAACTCGGCGACGAGATCGGCGACCGTATACGTGTCAGCCATTTTGGGTTCGCTCCCTTGGATGGTCCGGCGGCCCCGCCAGCAGTCGGCGGCGGCAGATCCTGGCCGGCATCATTGACCGGACAACCGTTGGCACGCAACGGCCGTCCGGCCCAGCCAGCCTCGCCCAGGGCGAGATCACACGATCAGGACGCTCGATCCCGTCGTCTTCCGCCCTTCAAGGTCACGATGTGCCTGTGCCGCGTCCTGGAGCGCATAGGTGTGATTGATCTCGACCTTCACGATCCCCTGGCGCACCGCACCGAACACATGACCGGCGACTTCCTCCAATTCCTCGCGATTGAGCGTGTAGCTGCCCAAAGTCGGCCGTGTGAGATAGAGCGACCCATGCGCCGCGAGCACGCCGACGTCGATGGGCGGGATCTTGCCCGACGACTGGCCGAAGCTGACCATCAGCCCGCGCGGCTTCAGGCACTTGAGGCTGTCCATGAAGGTCGTCGCCCCCACCGAATCGTAAACCACTGGCAGCATCTTGCCGCCGGTGATTTCCTTCACGCGATCGACGAAGCTCTCCCGGGTGTAGATGATCGTGTGGTCGCAGCCGTGCGCCTTCGCCAGCGCCGCCTTCTCGTCGGTGCTGACCGTTCCGATGACCGTCGCACCGATGTGCTTCGCCCACTGGCAGGCGATGAGGCCGACGCCGCCCGCCGCCGCGTGAATCAGGATCGTGTCGCCCTTCTGGACCGCGTAGGTCCGGAACAGGAGATACTCCGCGGTCATCCCCTTGATCATCATGGCAGCCGCCTGGCGATCCTCGATGCCCTCCGGGATCCTGACGATCTTGTCCGCGGGCAGCAGCCGCGCCTCGGCATAGGCGCCCAGCAGCCCGGGATAGGCGATGCGGTCGCCTTCCTTCAGGCTCGTCACCCCCTCGCCCACGGCTTCGACGACGCCGGCCGCCTCGTTGCCGATCACGCCGGGCAGCTTCATCGGGTAGAGGCCGCTGCGCTGATAGGTGTCGATGTAGTTGACTGCCACTGCGGTCTGGCGGACGCGAACTTCGCCCGGACCGGGCGCCCCGACATCGACGTCCTCCCAGCGCAGCACGTCGGGACCGCCGGCTTCATGGATGCGGATCGCCTTGACCATATGTCCCCCGATGCAGGGCCGGTCACGGGCCGGCCATCGTGTGAAGATACCGGCCACGGACAACCGCGGCCGGCAGGTTGGTTCAGCGCAGCGCCGACTTGAACAACTCGGCCGTCCGGCCGTTCGCGGCGTCGGCCGCGTCCTTGTCGTAAGGCTGCCCCCCGATGCGGGCGAAGGCGTGATCCATTCCGGGATAGGTGTGGATCGTCACGAGCGGGTTGCCCGACAGGCCGTCGACGATCTTCGCCTGAGCCTCCGGTGGAACGAATTTGTCGGCTTCGGCGATATGCAGCATCAGCGGCTTCGATATCGCATGGGCCTCGCCCAGCTTGTCCTGGATGCCGACGCCGTAATAGCCGACGTTCGCATCGGCATCCGAACGGCACGCCATCATGTAGGCGAGAAAGCCGCCCAGGCAGAAGCCGACCGTCCCGACCTTGCCGGTGCATTCCGGCATCGCCCGCATCGCGGCGAGCGTCGCCTTCAGGTCGTCTATCCCCTTCTCGACGTCGAAGCCCTTATAGAGCGCGAACGCCTTATTCCATTCCGCCTCGGTCTGGTCGGTGATGTCGACGCCGGGCTCTTGCCGCCAGAACAGGTCCGGCGCGACGGCGATATAGCCTTCGGACGCCCACATGTCGGCGATGTCGCGCATCGACTTGTTGACCCCGAATATCTCCTGGATGCAGAGAACGCCGGGCCCCTTGCCGGCCTTGGGCATGGCCACATAGGCCGAGAAGCTGCCGCCGTCGGCGGCCTTGATCGTGGTCGTCGCCATTTGCCGTTCCTCCGTATCGCGCTGCTTGCGGTCGCCGCAGACATTAACGCGGCAGCCCCACCTCTCCAACCGTCCGCCGCTCCACCGCAGACCCGGATCAGGCTCCAAGTCAGCCCGGCATGCCTGCATCCGCATGCTCGACGAGCCGCGCGGCAGGCAGGCGGACCGTCACCACCGTCCCGGTCCCAGGGGCACTCGAGACGGAGATGGAACCGCCGTGCATCTGAACGAAGCGCTGGGTCAGCGCCAACCCGAGGCCAGCACCTTCGGCGCCGCGCGTCAGATGGTTGATCACGCGGTTGAACGGCTCGAACAGCGCGGGGATCTCATGGGCCGGAATGCCGACACCGGTATCGCGTACTTCGATTTCCAGGTCCCCGACCACGCGTGCGGCGACGGTCACCAGACCGCCCGAAGGGGTGAACTTGACCGCATTGGAAACGAGATTGAACAGGATCTGGCGCACGCGGCGCGCATCGCAATAGAGATGCGGAAGCGCCCGCACGACTCTCAGGCGAAGATCGACGCCACCGCGGTCGGCATGCACCTGCATGGTCCGCATGACGTTGTCGATCACCTCTTCGAGATCGATCGTCTCTTCGTTGAGAGCTTCACGCCCGGCCTCGATCCGTGCGAGATCCAGGATGTCGTTCACGATGCCCAGCAGGTGACGGCCGCTTGCCCCCACGTCGCGGACGTACTCGCGATAACGCGGGTCGCCGACGGGCCCGTACAGTTCCATGTCGATCAGGTCGGAGAAGCCTATGATCGCGTTCAGCGGCGTCCTGAGTTCGTGGCTCATCGCGGCGAGGAACGCACTCTTGAGGTGATTCGCGCGCTCGGCCGCCTCTTTCGCATCCAACAGTGCGCGTTCTGCGTCGAAGCGCCCGGTCACGTCGGTGCCGATGGCGCCGATGCCGACAATCGCGCCGTCGTCCGCGTGGATAGGGTACTTCATGACGCTGGAGTGAAAGACCCGGTCACCGCGCGGATGGGCGATCTGCGTCTGCTGAGGCTGATCGGTCTCCAGCACCAGACGGTCCGCGGCATCGTAGAGCTTCGCCAACTCGCGGGGGAACACCTCTGAGGGGTGCTTGCCGAGCGCGGTGTCGGTGCCGATGCCGAACCAGGCCTCAGCACTGCGGTTGAGGAAGACGTAGCGCCCCGCAGTATCTTTCAAGACGATGCGCAAGGGCGCCTGATCCAGCAATGCACGCACTTGGTTCGGGCCCATCATGCGCGTGAGAGCCGGCGACCTACCGCCGTTCGTCCCCCGGGTGGCGAGGACGGATCCGGCGAGCGTCGCCATGGCGCCGATAACGGCCAGTACGGCCGCGCCCATGCCTCCAGCGCCAGAAATCCAACCGGCGCCGCCGGCCAGACAGCCGGCCGTCGCGGCGGCCAGCCATACCGACAGCGGCGTCTTCGACCGGCGGCGCTCTATCGCCACGCGGCCGCACCTCGTCCCCTCCCGGCTCCCAGCCATCTTCCCCCGCCCCGAACACGGATCGCTCAGACCGGCACAGCCGGTGTCGTGGCATGGACCAGACGGTCCACGTTGCGGCCAGACGGTCTAGGCGCGGACCATCGCTACCCGCTGCGCCAGGGAGCCACTATCCCCGGTCCGGCGACCGGGGATAGTGCGATACTTACTTGAACGTGGAGATGCTCGTCTCCTTACACGTGATGAACTCGAGCAGTGCCGGCTTGCCCTGCTTGGTCTGCTCGATCCCGCGCTTGATCGCCGGGATGATCTCCGACGGCTCGGTGATGCGCTCGCCGTAGCCGCCGAACGCCCTGGCCATGGCCGCATAGTCTCCGGAGATGTCGGTCGAACGATATTTCTTCGTCGACTCCGGCATGACCGCGAGTTCGATGGCCATTGAGAAATTATTGAAGAGGATGGAGAGGATCGGGATGTTCTCGCGAACTGCGGTCTCGAAATCCATCCCTGTGAAGCCGATCGCCGCGTCGCCCCAGACGTTGATGCAAAGCTTGTCCGGACACGCGAGCTTCGCCCCCATCGCGAGGCCGAGGCCGTAGCCGAGTTGGGTCGTCTTGCCCCAGCCGATGTAGGTGAGCGGCTCCGTACACGTCCAGAACGGCGAGATCTGGTCGCGCGGGCTGCCGGCGTCGTGGGTGATGATCGTGTTCGCCACGTCCACCGTGTGCATCAGGTCCCAGATGACCCGGTAGGGCGAGAGCGGGTTGTCGTCGGAGGTCAGCTTCGGCATCCACTGTGCCAGCCATTCCTCGCGCATCGCCGCGATCCGCTTGCCGACGGGCGCCGCGTCCCGCGGGCTCGTCACGGTCTTGCCGGCCTCCGCGAGCATGGCGTCGAGCGTCAGGCCGGCATCGCCGACGAGGCCGATCGTGCAGCGCACATCCTTGTTCAAATGGTCGGGGTCGAGGGTGGAGTGGATGATGGTCTTGCCCTTCGGCATCGACACGCCGAAGTTCGTCTCAGTGAAACTGCAGCCGATGCCGAAGATGACGTCGGCATCCTGCAGGAACTGGTGCACCGGCTTCGGCATCGCGCGCCCGCCCGAACCCAGTGCCAGCGGATGGTTCTCGGGGAAGGCACTCTTGCCCTCGAGACTGGTGCAGACGGGAATGGCGAGCAACTCGGCGAGTTGCTTCAGCTGCGGCCAAGCCTTGGCGTAATGCACCCCCTGGCCGACATAGAGAACCGGATTTTTGGCGTTCACCAGCATTTCGGTGGCGCGGCGGAGTTCTGCCGGGTCCGGACCATAGCGGGTGGAGATCACCGGCGCGTAGTCGATCTCGCCGATCTCTTCGTTCATGACGTCGGAGGGAATCTCGACCAGGACCGGGCCGCCGCGTCCGTTGCGCAGCTTGGAGAAGGCCCGCCGGAAGATGTTGGGGATCTCCTGCGGGAAGACCACCGGCTCGGTCGACTTGGTGATCGACTTCATGCTGATGGTCGAATTGTAGTTCGGGTCGATGTGGGCGATGCGGCGGGCATAGCCCATCGGCAGCACCAGAAGCGGTACCGACTCGCCATAGGCCTGGGCGACGCCGCCATAGGCGTTTTCCGAACCGGGCCCGTGCTGCATGGCGAAGACGCCGATGGTCTTTCCGCTGCTGAGGCGCGACATGGCGTCGGCCATGTGCAGCCCGACGCGCTCCTGACGCACGATCACCGGCCGGATGTCGGCCCGCGCCGCATATTCCAGCACATGGTTCACCGGGTAGCCGATGATGACCTCTATCCCCTCGCGTTTCAGGATCTCACAGACGGCTTCTACGGCTTTCATGGGTTTCCTCCCTGTGGCGTGACGCCATTCTGTCGGTACCTTCCGCGCGAGGGCAAGCCGGGCCGGCTGCCTTGATTGCGGTGACGCCGTCGGCGTCGCCGGACCGATCGCCTTCGTGCTATCAGTCGCGGAACCTAAGCTTAGCCGGAGTTTCGCATGGCCGTCATCCGCGGGCGCCAGTTCTTCCAGAATCCCGGTCCGACGAACATTCCTGACCGCATCCTGCGCGCGATGAACCGTCCGGCGGTCGACTTCGTGCAGACGGACTTCCGCGCCGTCGTCGACGAGTGCGTCGAAGGCTTAAAGTACGCTCTGAAGACCGAGGGGACGATCGTCGTCTACACCGCATCGGGGCATGGCGCCTGGGAGGGCGCGCTGGTCAACACGCTGTCGCCGGGCGACCGCGTGTTGGTCTGCGATTCCGGCTATTTCGCGCTGCATTGGGCGGCGATGGCCAAGGCCCACGGCGTCGAAGCCGAGATGCTGCCCGGTGACTGGCGCAAGGGCGTCGACCCCGCTGCCGTCGAGGCGCGGCTGCGCGCCGACGCCGCACGTGACATCCACGCCGTCCTGCTGGTTCACAACGAGACGTCGACCGGGGTCGCCAACCGTGCCGCCGACATCAGGCGGGCGATCGACGCCGCTGGCCACCCGGCGCTCTACATGATCGACACCATCTCCTCGCTGATGTCCTTCGACTTCCGCATGGACGAATGGGGCGTCGACGTGGCGGTCGGTGGGTCGCAGAAGGGGTTGATGCTACCGGCCGGCATGTCGTTCAACGGGATCAGCGGCAAGGCACTGGCCGCAACGCAATCGGCGCGCTGCGCCCGCAGCTACTGGGACTGGCGCAACCTGCTGAGCGACGGACGCCAAACGGGCTTCTCCGGCACGGCCGCAGTGCACCTCTGGTTCGGCATGCAGGAGGCGGTCCGGATGATCCGGGAGGAGGGCACGGAGGCGATCTTCGCGCGACATCACCGGCTGGCCGAGGCCGTCCGGCGGGCGATCGCTGCATGGAGCGTCGGCGGCGGACCAGAACTCTACGCATCGGATCCACGTGTGTTCTCGGATTCGGTGAGCGCCGTTCTGATGCCGGAGGGTCATGACGCCGAGGCTGTGCGGCGGATCTGCCTCAATCGGTTCAACGTCTCGATCGGCGGCGGCCTCGGCACGCTCTCCGGTCGCGTCTTCAGGATCGGCCACCTCGGCGACCTCAACGAGCCCATGATCCTGGGCACGATCGCCAGCGTTGAGGCGGCGCTGCGGGCGGCAAGAGTCCCGCATGGACAGGGTGGGACCGCCGCGGCCATCGCCTATCTGGCGGACACGCCACAGCCCGGGGTGGAGACAGCGCCGTGATCGTCGTCCAGATCGGCGACACGCACATCGATCCCGCGCGACCGGCGGCGGGCGGGCGGATCGACACCGCGGAGGCGCTCGCCCGCTGCATCGCCCAGATAAACGCGCTTGAGCCGCAGCCGACCCTCGTTCTCCATACGGGCGACCTGGTCGAGCGCCGGACGCCCGCGGAATACGCCGCGTTCAGGGAGATCGCCGCGGCCCTCCGCGCGCCCTTTTACGCCATTCCCGGCAATCACGATGGCCGCGATGCGATGCGTGCCGCGTTCACCGATGCGCCATGGATGCCGCAGGACGGCGACTTCATCCAATTCACGATCGACGACGCGGGCCCCCTGCGCCTCGTCGCCCTCGACTGCACCGTTCCGGGAGCCGGAAGCGGCGCACTCTGCGATGAGCGCCTCTCCTGGCTCGCCGCGCGCTTGGCCGAGGCGCCGGCGCGGCCGACGATCGTCGCCCTGCATCACCCGCCTTTCCCCACGGGACTTCCAGAGATCGACCGCGGCGGCTTCGGCGGGTTGGATGCGTTCAAGGCGATCATTGCCGACAACGTTCAGGTCGAGCGTGTCGTGTCGGGCCATGTGCACCGCGCGATGCATGTCCGCTTCGGCGGGACGATCGCGTCGACGGTGCCGTCCACCTGCTACCAGTTCGCGCTCGACACGACCGAGGGCGCACCGCTCGCCTACATGATGGAACCCCCGGCCTTCGCCGTGCATCGATGGACGGCCCACGGGCTTCTATCGCACCTCGTGCCGATCGGTAGTTGGGATGGCCCCTTCCCCTTCCTCAAGGACGGCCGCACGATCCGCTGAGCCGGGGGGTACGCGAGCTGGGGGGTACGCTGAGCCGGGGTACGCGCCGTCCCTAGTGGGCCATCAGCACAGGCAGGGTTGCCTCGGCCAGGATATGGTGCGTCGCGCCGCCGAAGATCATCTGCCTCAGCCGGCTCTGGGTGTAGCCGCCCTTGAGCAGCAGGTCGGCGCCGAGCCTCGACGATTCCTCGAGGATCGCCTCCCCGACCGAACGGCCGTTTGGGGGAATGGTGACCGCGTCGACGGCGAATCCATGTCGGCGAAGCTTCGCCGCTACTTCCGTGCCGGTCGGCCCCGGAACCGTGCCGCCCTCTATCGTAAGGACGGTGATCTGCCGGGCCCGTGCCAGATAGGGCATGCCGTGCGCTATGGTCAGAGCCGTCTCCGTGCTGCCGTTCCAGGCGATCACGACTTCCTTGCCCAGGCCGACGGGAGGTGTCGGCGGTGCGATCAGGATGGGCCGGCCGGTTTCGAACAGCGCCGCTTCGAGGACCGAGACCGGCGGCGATGTCCGCGCCCGGGTCGGACGGCCGACGACGATGACGTCGAACAGGCGGCCATGGCCGCCGACATCGGTGTCCGACGCGTTCACCTGAAGCCAACTCGACGTGAAGCGCCCGCCGGCGTCGCGGTGCCGCCCCTGCAGATATCCCTCGAAGACCTCACGCGCGCGGCGGCCCCGCTCCGCCTCCTCCCGGTCGAAGTTCTCCAACAGCGCCGGCGACGCCGCCCCGAGGTCGTCGGCGGCAAGGACGGCGCTCGTATCCTGGCGCACGCGCAGCCCTTCGATGTGACCTTCGAACATCTCGGCGACGAGCACGGCGGTCTCGATCATCGACGGGAGGCCGTCCGATTCGTTCACAGGCACGAGGATATTCTTCACGTCGGCCTCCAGCAGCTATTTGACCCGCGCGTAGCGCTCGCTATGTCAACTGTATGACGGACGACTGAAGCTACCCGTCCGTCGCATTGCTGCCATGCACCAGGATCATGGCAGAGTCCCCGGCCACCGGTCAAACAGGACCGGAAAACGCAAGGAGAGACACATGGATTTGGCGGTTCGGCTCAATTCGCTCATGGCGAAGCACGCAGAAATCGAACGGGAAATCGAGACCGAGAACGCCAAACCGGCACCGGACGAAGTCCGGATGTCAGCCCTCAAAAAGCAGAAGCTCAAACTCAAGGACGAGATTACCGATCTCCAGCGGCGCAGCAGCCCCGCCGTAGCGTCGGCCTGACAACCGGGCCGTGCACCCCGGATCGGGGCGCACGGCCCACCGCTCAGCGATAGTCGCGTTCGTCGAGGCTGAGATGCGGGAACGCGCTGTGGACATGCGGCTCCACCACCGATGCGGCGGGGTGCAGGAAAGACCGGTCCAACTCGGCGAGACTGGCCACGCCGAGAAGGCCCATGCTCTCGACGATTTCCTCTTCCAGGAGTTCCAGCATTCGGACGACACCCGCCTGTCCGCCCGCGGCCATGCCGTAGCCGTACAGCCGACCGATGCCGACAGCGTCGGCGCCGACGGCGATCGCCTTCAAGATATCGGTGCCACGGCAGAAAGCGCCATCCACCATGACCTTCGCCCGCTTGGCGACCGCGTCGACCACCTCCGGCAGGACGTCGAAGGACCCGCGACCGTGATCGAGCTGGCGACCGCCATGGTTCGACACGTAGACGACATCGACCCCGTGCTCGCACGCGACCACGGCATCTTCCGCCGTCGCGATCCCCTTCAGGATCAGCGGCAGGTCATGCTGGTCCTTGAACCGCTTCACATGGTCCCAGGTCAGTCCGGCCTGATAGCTGAGGCCCGCGGCACGCGTGCGCCAGGGCTTCACGAAACGCCGTGCGATATCGCGCTCCCGGCGGCTATAGACGGCGGTATCGACGGTCAGGCAGAAGGCATTATATCCTGCCGCCTTAGCGCGGTGGACGTGGTCGTCGATCCAGGCGTCGTCGCCTCGGACATAGAGCTGAAAGATCTTCGGACCACTCGAAGCCTCCGCCGCGGGCTCGAGCCCCGGCTGGCATACCGAACTGACGATATGGAACACGCCGAATTCGCCCGCCGCCTTGGCGCCGGTCGCGGCGCCGCCGGCATCGAAGGATTCGAGCCCGCCGATCGGCGCCAGTGCCACCGGCAGTCGCGTCTTCACGCCGAAGAGGCTCGACGAGCAGTCGATCGACGAGACGTCACGCAGGACGCGCGGACGGAAGGCCACCGTGTCCAGTGCGTGCCGGTTGCGCCGGACAGTCGTCTCCGACTCGGTTCCGCCGATCAGATAGTCCCATGTGTGCAGCGGCAGCTTCAGGCGCGCCGCGCGCACGATTTCGTGCAGGTTGAGGAATCCCTCTCCGGCGTCGTTCAGCATCTTTTCCTCCAGAATGTCGGCGTCAATCTACCCGCCCGAGCCGCGCATCGGCCAGCCCCCGGAGCCGGCTGCGCTCGACATAGCGCGCGATTCCCAGAATGACGCCCATGTCAGCCGCAAAACGGGACAGTACCGGGTCTTCGGACAGGCCGGTCCGTTCGCGGATGCCATCGAGAATCGATTGGGCATCACGAGCGATCCCGACGACGGCGAGGAGCAGCGGCTGCCGCGCCGTGGGATCGGCGGCGAAAGCCGCACGACGCAGCGCGCGAAGCCCGTCGGCACGAGCGAGGAGGCCGCCGACAGCCTCGCGATCCTCCTCGCCCAGGCTGGCCCGCTCGGCGATCAGATCCACCTGCGCGAGAATCGCGCCGACCAGCGGCCCCAATCGCAGAAGGTCCTCGACGTCCCGCAAGGGCTGGGCGACGGCGCGATAGGCGTCGTGCAACGGCGCCAGCACAGCGTCGTCACCAACTTCGCAGCCGTCGAGTATCAGCCCACAGTGCCCGGCCGGCAGAAGCCTCTCGCCGACATGGCCTTCGCCGAAGCCGAGACCGGGCGTATCGCGCTCGACGAGGAACACGCTGTAGCGCTTTCGGCCGCCGTCCTCGCCACTGACGGCGAGGACCGCGAACAGGCTGGCAAGCGGCCCGTTCGTCACATAGGCCTTTCGACCATCGAGGCGCCAGCGACCGCCTGCGCGAGTCGCGCGGGTGGCGAGGTGCTTGGGGTGCGCGCCGACCCCGGGCTCGGATATCGCCACGGCCACCGTCGTCTCGCCCGCCGCCAGTCGCGGCAGCCATTTTTCCTTCTGGGCTTCGTTCGCAAACCCGAACAGGTACCGGGTGAGCGTGTTGTGGCCTTGCCAGATGGTGGAGACCCCGAGATTGCGGCCGACGGCGACGAGGATTTCGCCCAGCGCCGCCTGCTCCTCCGGCTGAACGTCGGTGCCGCCGAAGGCGCTCGGCACGCCGAGTCCCATCAGTCCAGCATCGCCCAGCGCGCGCCAGACATCGGGCGGCAACTCATGCAGCGTCGCCAGATCGGGACGCGGGCGTACCTGCTCCGACGCGAATGCCGTCATTCGCGCGCGGAGATCCAGCGTCGTCATCGTATCACGCCGTGGAGACGCAAAATCATCGCCCCTGCCCAACCTATGCCTCGCCGCTCCAGCCGTGCACTATACGGGGCACGGACCGGCGCGCAATTCGCGGAACCGGCCACCACCGGCCACGTTGTCCGCTGAATGTCGCTCCCCACGCAGAATCCTGGATGATCCGGATGGCTAGACCGATGATGGCCGCAGCGGCGGCGTTCTCGCTCCTGGCTTGCGCCGGCGCTGTCAAGGCTCAGGATTGCGCGGGAGAGGCGACCGCGATGCAGCAGCGATTGTCGACGATGCCGGCAGAGGCCGCGCGGCGCGAGGCGGGTGTCCTTGCGCAGGCAGCGGCCGCATTTGCCGATCTGGACAACGAGAGTGCCTGCCGCCGTGCCCTCGCGGAAGCCCAGCGGGTTATCGAACAGCCGCGCCCGCCCGCCGCGACGGCGGCCACCGCGCCGAGTCCCGCCATGGAGACACCCGCGCCAGCTGCGGCATCAGCTGGATCGGGAGCCGCGGCCGAGGCGCCGCTCGCCTCCGCTGGTTCCCGACCCCCGCCTGTTTCGACGGTGCCAGAACCGACGGCGGTATACTTCGGCATCGGCGCCTCGTCTCTCGATGCCGCCGCCCGGCGCGCGATCACGCCCCTCGCAGAGCGCGCGGCAGCAGACGGCCTGCAGGTACGGCTGCGCGGCTTCACCGATTCGACCGGTTCACGAGAACTCAACCTCGCCCTGTCGCGCAAGCGCGTCGAGAGCGTTGCCGCGGCCTTCAAGAAAGCGGGCGTGCCGGGGGATCGGATCGCCATGGACTGGGAGGGCATCGACCCTGCCCTGCCCGATCAGTCGAACCGGTCTGCGGAGAAGAGCAGACGCGTCGAGATCGAACTCGCACGCTGACCGCACAGGCGCGATGCCACCTCGACATTTCGGAGAACTGTGGGCACGCTGCCGCTGCGTCAATCCAGCAGAGCCGCCGCATGCCGACCGACGATCTCGAACGTGAGATTCGTGATCTCTCCGCCCGTATCCTGGAAGCGGGTCGCCGATCAGGTGAACGCGCCGCGACAGACCGGATCGTCGCTCTCGTGCGTCAGGCGGTGGGCGGAACGTCTGGCCAGTCGCCAGCCGTCCACCCTCCGCCGGAATTCTCTCGGGCGGAGCCTTCGACGCCGTCGCCTGTGCCGCCGACGGGCGGCGTGAATGGCGCGGGTCCCCGCGGCGAGCGGCTGCCGCCCTATTGGCGCCCGCGCTGACCGCAACCCACCCTCAGCCGCGCCAGAATGCCGGCGTGAGCAGCACCAGGATCGTAAAGAATTCCAGGCGGCCGAGCAGCATTCCCAGGGAAAGGAGCCACTTCGCCCCATCCGGCAACGGCTGAAAGTTGCCTACGGGCCCGATGATTGGGCCAAGCCCGGGGCCGACATTGGAGACGGCGGTGGCGGCGCCACTCGCCGCGGTGATGAAATCGAGCCCCTGCAGCGAGAGGCCGGCCGACAACAGCGCGACCACGGCCACGTACAGGAAAATAAAGACCGAGACGGAGACGATGACATCCTCGCCGAGGGGGCGGCCACCGAATTTCCGCACGAACACGGTGTTCGGGTGCGCCAGCCGCTTGATCTGCGCCGCAAGCAGGATCCCGCCCACCAGAAACCGGAAGACCTTGATGCCGCCGGAGGTGGATCCCGTACAGCCACCGGCGAAGGTCAGGAAGAAGAAGGCGAGAACGGCGAACCCACCCCACTGGCTGTAGTCGGTCGAGGCAAAGCCGGTCGTCGTGACCACGGAAACGACATTGAGGGCGGTGTGGCGGAACGCCGTGTATGGGTTCATGCCCTGGTGTAGCCACAGCCAGAGAACGATCACCATCACGACGATCGCGAGCGCCCCGACGAGTGCGCGAACCTGCGGGTCACGCCAGAGGGCCGCGGGCTCTCCCCTCAGTGCCTGAACGTAGAGAACGAAGGGTATGCCGCCGGCCAGCATGAAGATCGTGGCGACCGCGTCGACCCAAGCGCTGTCGAAATACGCCAGCGAGCTGTCCGACGTCGAGAAACCGCCGGTGGACAGGGTGGTCATCGCATGCGTGATCGCCTCGAACGCATCCATCCCCGCAACCCAGTAGCAGGCGGCGCAGAGGGCGGAGAGGCCGAGATAGGCGCCGCCGATTCCACCGACGATCTGGGCCGGACGCGGCAGGATCTTTGCCGAGCGGTCGGAGGACTCCATCCGGAACAGCTGCATTCCGCCGACGCGCAGGAACGGCAACATGGCGATGGCCATGGCGATGATCCCGAGACCGCCGACCCATTGTAGCAGAGCGCGCCAGAGGAGGATGCCCGGCGGCATGTGGTCCAGCCCGACGAGGATGGTCGACCCCGTCGTTGTCAGACCGGAAACGGCCTCGAAGTAGGCGTCGACGAAGCGAAGGTCGAGTTCGCCGAAGGTGAATGGCACCGCGGCAAAGGCGGGCAGCGCGATCCAACTCGCCGCCGTCAGCAGAAAGCCCTGCTTGAGGTCGAGCAGCATGCTCTTGCTGTGATTGACGAGGACGAGCGTGCCGCCGACGAAGAGGCATATCAGCGCGCCGGCGACGAACACCTCCCAGTCCGGATTGTTCAGAGCGGCGTCGACCAGGGCCGGGACGACCATGGTCGCCCCGAGGCCACTGACGAACAGTCCCAGAATGTAGAGAACCGGCCTGAAGTCGGGCATGTGCCTTGCGCCTGTGGCGGCCCTGCCGGCCGTCAGGCCTGATGGGAGAAGAGCATCAGGCCAGGGACCGGCAACTCCGCACGCAGGATGGTACCGGTCTCGGATTCGGTTATGTAGAGAGTCCGATTTTCGGGGCCGCCAAACGCCACGTTCGTCGTCGACAATCCGGTGCAGGAATTGACCCGCCAGCGCGGCTGGCCGAGCTTGTCGAATACCCAGATGCAGCCCATGCCCACGTGGGAAACGAGCAAGCCCCCGTCGGCCGTCATCGCCATCCCGTCAGGCCCCCCGCCGCCGGAGAGCTGGATGAAGGTCCCGACCTTGGACACCCCGCCGTCGGCCATCATCGGCATCCGCCACACCGCGTTCGCCCGCGTGACCGCGACGTAGACGATCTTTCCCGAGGGATCGATGGCAATCCCGTTCGGGCTCGGGATGGTGTCGATCAGGCAGTCGAGCCGGCCGTCCGGGGACAGTCGGAACACCCGCCCCGTCGGATCCTGATGGCCGGTCTGACCCTGGTCGGTGAAATACATCTCTCCGGCCGCACCGAAGATCAGGTCGTTGCAACCCTTGAACCGCTCCAGTCGGTAGCGGTCGCACCAGGGCGTGACCGATCCGGTGTCCGGATCCAGCAACATGATCCCGTTCTTGTAGTCGGCGACGAAGATCCGGCCATCGCGATGGATCTTCAGGCCGTTCGGCTCGCCGTCATACTCCGCGATCAACGATGTCGCGCCGGCCGGCGTGATGCGGAAGATGCGGCCCCACGGAATATCCACGACATAGAGATTGCCATCGGCGTCGAACGCCGGACCTTCGAGGAAGCTGTCGATCGCCTGTCCCGCGCGATTGGTATCCGCCCATACCGTGCGTTCGCGACGGGTGCGGAAATTGCTCGGAAGATCGACGAAGACTTCCGTTTCGATCACTTCGGGGGGCGCGAAGAGAGACATCGGCAGGTCGGCTCACCTTGTGATACGCGGGTGGACGATCAGTCCGCGAAGGGGTTTCGACCCTTCCGCATCGTTATGCGGATCGGTACCCCGCGCAAGCCGAAAGCTTCCCGCAATCCATTGATCAGATAACGGAGATAGGATTCGGGCACGTCCTTCGGGCGGGTCGTGAACAGCATGAAGGTGGGCGGCCGGCGCTTGATCTGGGTGATGTAGCGCAGCTTCAGGCGCCGCCCGTCCACCAGCGGCGGCGGATGCTGCTCCAGCATGTCGCCGAACCAGCGGTTCAGCGCGCCGGTCGGAATGCGCCGGTTCCACAGCGCGTAGATGTCGAGGACCGATCTCATCAACCGGTCGAGCCGGCGTCCCGTGATCGCGGAGAGGGTGACCACGGGCACCCCGCGCAGCTGTGCCAGCGAGGTCTGCAAGCGATCCTCGATCTCGGCCAGCGTCTTGGCCCCGTCGTCGACTAGATCCCACTTGTTGACCGCGATCACGAGCGCGCGTCCTTCGTCGGCCACCATGCGGGCGATGACCAGATCCTGCCGATCCATGCCCTCGATCGCATCGATCACCAGCACGACGACCTGCGCGAAGCGGATGGCGCGCAACGTGTCCTCGACCGACATCTTCTCGATCGCTTCGTACACGCGGGCGCGGCGGCGCATGCCGGCCGTGTCGATGAGGCGGAACGCCTGCCCCTCCCACTGCCATGCGACGGCGATCGAATCGCGGGTGACCCCCGGCTCCGGGCCGGTCAAGACTCGCTCCTCTCCGAGCAGGCGATTGACCAGCGTCGACTTGCCGACGTTCGGCCGGCCGACGATGGCAAGCTGGATGGGAATTGCCGGATCCGCCGTCCCGTCGTCGGCCTCGTCCGAATCCGGGTCGACTGCGTCCGGATCGATCGCACCGTCGGCAGCGTCTTCGGCCGACGCTTCGTCGACATTCGGTTCCGCCGGCCGCAGGTGGGGAACGAGTGCCTGATACAGCTCGGCCATCCCCTCGCCATGAGCCGCGGAGATCGGCACCGGCTCGCCGAGGCCGAGTTCAAATGCCTCGTAGTAGCCGATGTTTCCGGCGTTGCCCTCGCACTTGTTGGCGACGAGCAGGACGGGTATGGGCCGTTCGCGGAGCCATTCGCCGAAGTGTCTGTCGATCGGCGTCAGGCCGGTTCGCGCGTCGATCAGGAACAGCACCAGATCCGCGCCTGCGAGCGCGCGCTCCGTCTGGAAGCGCATCCCCTGCTCGACCTCGGTAACCAGCGCCTCGTCGAGCCCGGCCGTATCGATGACCCGGAAGTGCAGGTCGGACACACGCCCGTCCCCCTCGCGCCGATCGCGGGTGACACCCGGAGTGTCGGCGACGATCGCCAGCTTCTTACCGACGAGACGGTTGAAGAGCGTCGACTTGCCGACGTTCGGCCGTCCGATGATGGCGACCGTGGCGGTCATCCCGGGGCCTGTCAGCGGTAGGCCGAAAGTGTGCCGTCCCCGGAGAGGACGAACATCGTGCCGCCGGCGACGACCGGCGGGACGGTGGCACCGCTCGGCAGGGCCAGATCGTTCACCTGTTCCCCTGTGGCCGGCGAGAAGAACACCGCGCGGCCCAGCGAGTTGACCAGAATCAGGTTCCCACCAGCGAGCACAGGTCCGGCCCAGACGATCGGGTCGCTACGATCCTTCGGATCCTCGAAGCGCGGCAGCGGATTGACCCACCGAACACGCCCTTCTGCGGCGACGAGCGCCAGCAGTTCGTTCCGATTGGTGAGCATGAAGACGAAGTCGCCGGCTGCCCAGGGCATCTCTACCCCACCGAAGTCACGGTCCCAGATACGCATGCCGGACCGCAGGTCGATCGCCACCGACCGGCCGCTGTGACTGGTAGCGAACACGAGACCGCGGTAGGCGACGGGATGCCCGCGGATCGCCGCCAGCTCTGAGACGACGTCGGCACGCCGCAGGGCCGCCAGACTGTCCGTCCAGACCATCCGCCCGTTGTCTTCGCGCAGGCCAAAGACCTCGCCGGAGTTGTAAGGCACCACGACCGCACCGCGGCTGACCGCCGGGCTGGCGCCGCCGAGAACGGATGCCGTCTCGGCAATCCCGGTGTGCGTCCAGACGGGCTGACCCGTGGCAGCGTCCAGTGCCTCCGTCCGACTGTCCACCGTGACGGCATAGACCCTGCCTTCGGCAACGGTCGGTGCAGCCCGGATCGGGGTTGGAAGGGTCCGGCTCCAGATCGGGTCCCCGGTGGCGGCATCCAATGCCGCTACGCCACCGTAACCGGTGGTGACGTAAACGCGGTCACCGACTGCGGCAACGCCACCGCCGAAGCCGCCCTCGCCATTCTCTGGCCGCATGCTGCGGCTCCAGAGCCGCTCACCGTCGGCCGCGCTGACCGCGCTCACATTGGTCTCGGCATCCATCGCGAAGACGCGACCGTTGGCGACGACCGGTGCCGACAGGATGTGGGCGCCGCGGCCCGTTCCTTCGCCGACGCTCACCTGCCAGATCCGGGTCGGCGACGGCGCGAGCTGGGCATGAACGGGTGCGTGATCGGGCGTGCCCCCCGCCTGGGGCCAATCGGGGTTCAACGCCGCAGGCGGGAGCACGACATCCAGCTGCGCCACCGCAGGGTCGGGCGCCACGGCCACGTCGCTGCGGAGTACGGCGATCCGATCCCCCGGCAGAGGAGGTTCGCTCTCACCGTCGAACCAGGACCCGATTCCGCATCCCGTAAGCGCGAGACCGACGATGCAGAGCGGCAGGAGCCTGCTGTACCTGATCATCCCGCCACCGTGGTCTGCGTAGCGCCGCCGAAGATCCGATAGAGCCGGTCGACACGGTCACGCATCGGCAGGGGGAGTTCCGCACTTTCGTCGCGCAGCACACTCAAACTTTCGAGCGCCTTCGCGTCATCGCCTGCGCGGTGGTGCAGCAGCGCCGTCAGTTCGATTGCGCTGAAGCGGAGCGGACTCGAGGCGGTGAGAGGCTGCAACCGTTCAATCAGTGCCTGCGGGTCCTCGGTTTCGAAGCCGTGCAGCGCGAGCAGGACAACAGCAAGGTCCTTATACGGTGCGCGAACCGAGTCATCGTCCGCGATACGTCGATAAACGGCCACGGCGGCAGCCGTATCGCCTTGCTCCGCCTGGACGGCGGCCAACTGCAATTCGGCAAGAAGCGGATAGCTGGCGACGCCGCTTGCCGCCAGTGCGTCGAGGGTCGCGGTGGCAGGATCGACGTTCCCCGCCTCCGCACTCTGCAACGCCTGTGCAAAGCGGGCACCGTCTGCCTGGAGTTGCGACTCGCGCCACTCGCGCCAACCGACCCACGCTGCGGTAGCCACGATCACGAGAAGAGCGGCGGCGACGATATACGTCCCATACTTCTGCCAGATCCGTTCCGCGCTTTCGCGGCGCAGGTCCTCATCGACTTCGCGGAAGATGTCTGCCACGCGTTCCTCTGCTCCTCGACCGGCGAAGGCCGGCAACATAGACCTGCAGCCTGGGGTTCGCAAACGCGGCCCAGGAGTCCCATCGCCCGATCACCCAGAATTGGCGAGCGGTCAGCGGGCTGATATGGCGTCGATGGCTGCCGTCCGCCATCCCTGCGCGTATCCGCGCCGATCTAAGCCCGGGCAGGAACCATCACCACGGCCTCGCCGTCGACGACCACCGTGTCACCCACGGTACACTTCGTCTCGAGCGTCGCCCGCCGGCGCTTGGCATCGAGCGCCGTTACCGTCGCACGCGCGCGGACGGTGTCTCCGATCCGCACCGGTGCCCGGAACCTCAGCGACTGACTGAGATAGATCGCGCCGGGCCCTGGCATGCGTGCGCCCAGGACCGCGGACAGAAAGGCAGCCGTCAGCATGCCATGGGCGATCCGCCCCTTGAACATGGTGCGCGACGCATAGTCGTGATCGAGGTGCACGGGGTTGGTGTCGCCGGAGATGCCGGCGAAGAGAACGATGTCGGCGTCCGTCACCGTCTTCGCGAAGCTCGATGTCGTTCCGATCTCGAGGTCCTCGAAATCCCAGCCGCCTGCCTCGTTCATGCGCGCGCCTCCCGCGGGTCGATCGGAAGCTGCCTGTGCAGCCCCAGAATGCTCTCCAACGTCGCTGCGGCCTGGATGATCCCCGCCTCGTCGCGCGGCTTGCCGACGATCTGCAACCCGACCGGCCGGCCGTCACGGGTGAAGCCCGCGGGGATAGCGATCACCGGGGCACCGATCAGCACCGTCGCGCAGCAGGGGGCGATCCAGGGAAAGTCGAACTCGAGACTGTTCGCTTCGGCATTGCCGGGGCTGCGCTCTTCGATCCCGAACGGCGGCGTTCCGAGGGTGGGCGTGACGATGACGTCGAATGTCTCGAACGCCGCTGCCGCCTTCGTGACGAGCCTGCCGCGGCCGCGCTCGGCGCGAACAATGTCGTCGACGGTGAATCGCTTGGCGTTTTCGACCGACGCGACGAGACCGGCGAACGCCCGGTCGCGGTTGCCCTCGGCATATTGCTGGCGGTCGCCAAGGACGCTCATCGGATAGAGGATCGAGTAAATGTCGGGGGTTTCGGAGAGGTCGAAATCGGCCTCATCGACGCTGGCGCCCGCCTCGGCGAACCGCTTCGCCGCCGCGGCGCAGATCTCAGCGACCTCGGGATCGATCTTCGCGTAGCCGAGGTCGACGCTGAAGCCGACGCGCAGCGGCACTTTCGGCTCCGCCGCAAGCTTGGCGAAGGGCACGACGGGGTCAGGCAAGCTCAGTGGATCGCCCTGCCACCAGCCGGCCATGGCGTCGAGGAAGAGGGCGCAGTCGGCTACGGTCCGTGCCATCGGCCCCTGCACCGCCAGAGGATTGAAGGCACGCGAGGTAACGCCGCGCGGCACCCGGCCCGCCGACGGGCGCAGGCCCACGACCCCGCAGAAGGAGGCCGGTATCCGGAGCGACCCGCCGATATCCGAGCCGTGACCCAGCCACACCTCGCCCGAGGCGACCGCTGCCGCTCCGCCGCCCGACGATCCGCCGGCGTGAAGGCGCGTATCCCAGGGTGTGCGCGTCGTCCCGTGCAGCCGGTTCCAGGTGACCGGCAGTGCGCCGAACTCCGGGCTCGCCGACTTCGCGACGACGATGCCACCGCGCGCCTCGAGGCGCTTAACCAGCACGTCCGAGGTCTTCGAGACATTGTCTGCGTAGACTGGGGAGCCGCCATAGGTGTTCAGCGTCCCCTCGACGTCCATCAGATCCTTGATGGCGATCGGCAGGCCCGCGAGCCAGCCCGGATGGTCCTGTTGCTCCCTGCCCTTGCCGGATGCCAGCTGCTTCGCATGGTCGCGCGCCCGGTCGTAGCAACGGATCGGCAGGGCGTTGACCTGGTCGTCGACCGCTTCGATGCGCGCCGCGGCGGCCTCCACCAGATCGAGCGGGGTGATCTCGCCACGCTTCAACAGGGTGACCGCATCGGTCGCGGTCAGGCGGATCAGATCGGATTCAGACATCGGAAAACGGCCTCCGGGCGGTGCGTCGTCCGGTCAACCATGCGCAATGCCGGCGCACGAATCCAGATCAGTCGCTCTCTTCACCGAGCAGTCTGGCCAGAACGGCGTTCCGCTGGTCTTCCGGCAGCTCCGCAACCGCCGCACCGATCATCCGCAGACTGCGGTGCAGTGCGTTGGCCCGGTCCAGAAGCGCCAGCACGACGGGCATTGCGTCAGGGCCGATGTCGAGGTCGCGGTTCAACTCGACGATCAGCCTGACGCGCGCGACGTCGACCTCGGCGAACAGCCAACGCCCGTCCTCCTCCGCCGGGAGAACCCAGCGTTCCTCGATCCAGGTGACCAACTCTGTCCGACGCACGCCGGCGAGCCGGACGACATCGTCGATGTCGAGCATCAGTCCATTCCGACTTTGGCACGCACGTCGTATGGGTGCTTCTTCGCCCAATCCTCGACGAACGCACGCAGATCCGCGTCCGGCCGTTCAGGCAGGACGACCCGAAGCTTCACGAACTGGTCGCCGCGCACGCCGCGACCGTTGTCCTGGATTCCCTTGCCGCGCAGGCGAAGCGTGTCGCCGGTGTTCGAGCCGGCGGGCACCGTGAGATTCACCTTCCCGTCGATGGTGGGCACCGTCACGCGCCCGCCGAGAACCGCCTCGGGCAGCGTGATGGGCACCTCGGCGTGCACGTCGAATCCGTCACGGCGAAACCAGGGGTGAGGTGTCACCTCGAGTTCGACCAGGACATCGCCGGCCGGTCCGCCGGCCGCACCTTCCATTCCCTGGCCCGCGAGGCGAAGAACCTGCCCGGAGGTCGCGGCGACGGGAATGCGCATGTCGAGGCTGCGCCCGCTCGGCAACGTCACCCGGCGAGAGCCGCCGAGTGCCGCGGTCACGAAGTCTACCGCCAGCCGCATCGATACGTCGGCACCCCGGCGCCGCATGCGTCCCCCTCCACGCGCACCGCGCGCCCGGTCGCCGAAGAGTTCGCTGAAGAGGTCGGACGGATCGAACCCGGCGCCACCCTGCGCTTCGTAGCGGGCTCCCGCCGCACTCTCGGCGTGCGAACGCCAGAAGCTCTGCTCCGGGCGCTCGTTGCCGGCGGCGTCGATCTCACCCCGATCGAAGCGCGCCCGCTTCTCCGCATCCGACAGCAAGTCGTAAGCGCCCGAGACCTCCTTGAACTGCAGCTCGATCTTGGCGTCGCCCGGATTGAGGTCCGGGTGCAGCTTCTTCGCGAGCTTTCGGTAGGCCTTCTTGATGTCGTCGGGGCTCGCCGTGCGCGGCACGCCCAACACGTCGTAAGGATCTCTCATCGCCTCGATCCGCCGCAGAGGATGCGGCAAGAGTCGCCGTTTCAGTAAGCTCTAACAAGTGGTAGCGATTGGACCACCGGACAAGCGGCCGGCGGCGCAGCTAAGGAACCCCCGTCCAATGTACGACATGGTCGTCGACGACCCGTATACGCTCTTCGAATCCTGGTACGAGGAGGCGAAGCAATCGGAGCCGACCTATCCCGACGCGATGACGGTAACGACGGTCGGCGAAAACGGCATGCCCTCGGCGCGGATCCTGCTCCTGAAGGGGCTCGATCGCCGCGGCTTCGTCTTCTACACGAACCAGCGCAGCCGCAAGGGCCAGCAACTTGCCGGGAATCCCAACTGCGCGCTCTGCTTCTTCTGGAAGACGCTCGACAGGCAGGTCCGGGTCGAGGGCACGGTGGCGCCCGTCTCCGAAGCGGAAGCGGATGCATATTACGCGACCAGGCCACGCGGCAGCCAGATCGGCGCGTGGGCGTCCGACCAATCGCAGCCGCTGGAGAGCCGCGCCGTGCTGGAGGCGCGGATCGCGGACCTGGAAAAGCGATTCGGCGACGCCCCGGTGCCGCGACCGGCGCATTGGTCGGGCTATCGCGTCTCGCCCGTGCGCATCGAGTTCTGGCGCGAGGGCAAGTACCGTCTGCACGACCGGATCGTCTACGAACCGGATGGCAACGGCGGCTGGACGACGATGCAGCTGTTTCCCTGAGCCAACCGCTCAGAACTCGATTCCGGCCTGGGGTTTCACCCCGGACCGGAACGGGTGCTTCACCACCTCGATCTCGCTCACCAGATCGGCGATCTCGATCAACTCGTCCTTGGCATTGCGGCCCGTGACGATGACATGTGTGTCCGCCGGCTTCGAACGGAGTGTGTCGAGGACCTCGTCGAGGGGCAGGTAGTCGTACCGCAGGACGATGTTCAACTCGTCGAGCAGGACCATCCTGTAGGACGGATCGGCGATCATCGCCTTGGCCTTGTCCCAGGCTTCGCGCGCCGCCGCGATGTCGCGCTGGCGATCCTGGGTTTCCCAGGTGAAGCCGTCGCCCATGGCGACCATCGTCACCTGGTCGGGGAATGCCGAAAGCAGCTTGCGCTCGCCCGTCTCCCGCCTGCCCTTCACGAACTGCACGACGCCGACCCTGAAGCCGTGGCCGACGGCGCGGCAGACCATGCCGAAGGCGGCCGTGGACTTGCCCTTGCCCTTGCCGGTGTTGACGATCAGCAGCCCCTTCTCGATCGTCTTCGTGGCCATGATCTTGTCGCGGGCCGCCTTCTTCTTCGCCATCTTCTCCGCGTGGCGCAGATCGATCTCCGCCTCGGTCATGCCGTCGGTCTTCACGCCGCTTCTCCTATCCTGCTCAACTCCACCAGTGTCCCGTAGGCCGCGTTCCGCCGAGGCCGCCAGAGGCCGCGGTCGATCGCTTCGCGCAGCCTCTCCGCCATCTCGCGCAGCGCGGCGGGATTGGCGTCCGCCATGAACCCGCGCACCGCGTCGTCCTCGATATAGGCCTCCAGCACCGCGTCGAAATGATGGTCGCGGACGGCCCCGGTCGTAGCCGCGAAGGCGAACATATAGTCTACCGTCGCCGCCATCTCGAAGGCGCCCTTGTAGCCGTGTCGCATGACGCCGGCGATCCACTTCGGATTGACGACCCGGGCGCGCACGGTGCGGGCGATCTCCTCCTCGAGTCGCCGGACGACCGGCCGTTCCGGACGCGAGTGGTCGTTGTGCCAGACGACCGGCGCGGTGCCCGCGGCCTCCTTGACCGCGACGGCCATGCCGCCTTCGAACTGATAGTAATCGTCCGAATCCAATAGGTCGTGCTCGCGGTTGTCCTGATTGTGTACGACAGCCTCGATCTGCGACAGGCGCCGCTCGAACAGGCCGTGCCGCGCCTCGCCGCCCGCGCCGGCACCGTAGGCATAGCCGCCCCAGGCGACATAGGCGCGTGCGAGGTCGGCGGACGTCTCCCAGCCCCGCTCGTCGATCAGCGCCTGCAATCCGGCGCCGTAAGCCCCTGGCTTCGACCCGAACACCCGGAAGCCTGCCGCACGCTCCGCCTCCGCCGCGGTCGCGCCGTCGGCGATCATCGCTGCTCGATCTGCCCCGAACTTCGCCGCGAGCGGATTGTCGTGCTCCGGCTCGTCGAGCGCGGCCACGGCGCGCGCCGCGGCGTCGAACAGATCGATCAGGCCGGGGAAGGCATCGCGGAAGAAACCCGAGATGCGCAGCGTGACGTCGACGCGCGGCCGATCGAGCACACCTATGGGCATGATCTCGAAGCCCGTCACGCGGCGCGACCCCGGATCCCACGTCGGACGCACGCCCATCAGCGCCATCGCCTGCGCGATATCGTCGCCGCCGGTGCGCATGTTCGCGGTTCCCCAGGCGGAAATGGCCATGCGCCGCGGCCATGCCCCTTCCTGCTGGCGATGATGCTCGACGAGCCGCATGGCCGACGCCCAGCCGAGCTGCCAAGCCGCGGGGGTGGGCACGGTACGCGTATCGACCGAGTAGAAATTTCGCCCGGTCGGCAGCACGTCGGGCCGTCCGCGGGTCGGAGCACCGGACGGTCCCGGCTGCACGAACCGCCCGTCGAGTCCGATGAGCAGCGCCGAAAGCTCCGCCGCGCCGCAGGCGTCGACGGCTGGCCGAATCGTGCGTTCCAGTGCCTTCAGCACCTCCATCGTGCGATGCCATGCCGGATCGGATCGAGTTTCCCCGGCAACGAGGTCCTGCGCCAGCAGTTCCAAACGCTCGACCGTGTCGCCGCAGGTCCGCCACGGACGGTCCAGCAGCCGTGCCAGTGTCGGCGGCCGCGGTCCATGCCATGGCGACCCCATGCGGCAGTCCAGCGGATCGAACTGGTCGCCCAGCGCGAGATCCGCCGCGAGTGCGCGGATGAGCGACGCGTCGCCCTCCGTTCCCGCGCCGCGCGGGACGCGCAGCAGCGCCACCAGCAGACCCGTGCGCTGCATTCCCTCCGGCGACAGGCCGAACACGTGCAGGCCGTCCCGGATCTGCATCTCCTTCAGTTCGCAGAGATAGTTGTCGAGCTTGGCGAGTGCCTCGCCAGGTTCTTCGGCCGCGGCGATCCCGCAGTCGCGGTCGAGGCCGGTGGCGCTGCTCAGCTCCAGGATCTGTTCGCGCAACAGCGCCAGACGGCGCGGATCGACGCCCGCCGCCTCGTAATACTCGTCGACCAAGCGCTCCAGGTCGGCCAGCGGCCCATAGGTCTCGGCGCGGGTCAGCGGCGGCGTGAGGTGGTCCACGATCACCGCATGCGCCCGGCGCTTCGCCTGGGTCCCCTCACCGGGATCGTTGACGATGAAGGGATAGAGGTTCGGGACGGGGCCGAGGATCGCATCGGGGAAGCAGTCGCCGGACAATGCCAGAGACTTGCCCGGCAGCCATTCCAGGTTCCCGTGCTTACCCATATGGATGATCGCGTCGACGTCGACGGCGTCTCGAAGCCAGGCGTAAAAGGCGAGATAGCCGTGCGGCGGCACCAGGTCGGGGTCGTGGTAGCTGCGAACAGGATCGATGTTGTAACCGCGCGCCGGCTGCAGGCCGACCACGACGTTGCCGAGGCGGAAGGCAGCGAGCCGGAAGGCGCCGTCGCGCACGAAGGGGTCCGCTTCTGGGGCGCCCCAGCGATCGGTCACTGCGGTGCGGACGGATTCAGGCAGAGCCGCGAAGAAGCGGGCGTAGTCGGTCAGCGGATAGGGCTCCCCGCCGACACGATCTCCGCCGAGCGCGTTTGTCGGTCCTCTTCCCAGACGCTCTATGAGCGCCTGTCCGTCGGGCGGCAGGTCATGGACCGCATATCCGGACCCGCGCAACGCACGCAGCACCTGCCATGTGCCCGCTGGCGTATCGAGGCCGACGCCGTTGCCCATCCGGCCGTCGCGGTTGGGATAGTTCGCCATGACCACCGCAATCCGACGCTGCCCCGGCGGCTTGCCGCGCAGACGTAGCCAGCGCGCCGTCTGGTCGGCGACGGCGGCGATCCTGTCGGGAACGGGCTTGTACCGGACGAGCCGGCATTGGGTCGCCGGGTCCCAGCCGGCATCGTCCTTGAAGGACACGGCACCGGCGAGCAGTCGGCCGTCGACCTCCGGCAACGCCACGTTCATCGCGATGTCGCGCGACGACAGGCCATTGGCGCCGGCGCGCCACTGCGCTTCGTCGCTACCGGCGAGCACGACCTGGAGCACGGGACAGTCCAGATGGTCGAAGGGCGTGGAGACCGCGGCTCCAGGCTGAGACAGCGCGAAGGCGGTCGTGTTGAGGACAATGCCGACCCCGCCCTGGGCCGTCAGCGCCACCATCGTATCGGCGCAGACAGCATCCTTCAGACTGGCAACGTAGATCGGCAGCGCATTGATCCCCCGCTCTGCGAGCGCCGCGACCAGAGCGTCGACGGGATCCAGGTTCGCCGCCTGATACTGCGCACGGTAGAAGACGATGCCCGCGACCGGACGGTCGGGCTGCCAATGCCGCCGCAGATCCGCAAGATCGGCCACAGACGCACCGGGCCAATAGATCCCCGCACGAACGAGTTGTCGCGGCTCGTGCCACGCCGCCGTGCCGCCGATCAGCGATCCCGCATAGGCCAGCAGGCTGCGCAGATTCTCGGGCCCGCCCTGCACCATGAACTGCCACAGGCGATGGCAGGCTTCGGGCGTGACGGTCGACGCCTCGGTGAGGTCGGGGTCGGGCTGATCGGTTCCCGGTATCAGCGCCAACGGTACGCCGGCCTCGGCGCAGACCGCGGTCAGCTGTTCGATACCGTAGGGCCAGTAGCCGCTCCCACCGATGACACGGGCGATCACCAGCCGGCTGTGGCGGACGACTTCGTCGAGATAGAGGTCGACCGACACGTGATGCGACAGCTGCAGCAGGCTCGCGAGCCGCAGATCGGGCGCAGCGGCTCCGAGAGCGGCACGGGCGGCGGCGAGCCCGGCGAGTTCACTGTCGGCGGCCGACAGGAAGACGACATCGCCAGGCGATTGGCCGAGATCGACCGCTTCGCCGCCGTCGGCGACGGATCCGGCTCGGGCGGCGAGAAGATGCATCAGGCCGCCAGCCGGGCGCTCACCGCTGCAGCGTCCAGGCCGTGATGTCCGATGACGACGAGCCTGGTGCGGCGGGCCTCGCCAGGCTGCCAGCCGCGGTCGAAATAATGCTGCAGCCGCGGGCCCACGCCCTGGACCACTAGGCGCATGTCCTTGCCGGCGACGGCCGCAAAACCTTTGACCCGCAGGATGTCGAACTCGGCGACAGCCAGGGCGATCCGCGATGCGAAGACCTGCGGCGAGGCGATCTCCGGGAGTTCAACGACGAACGAGTCGAAATCGTCATGGTCGTGATCGTCGGTCCCGTCGTGGTGCGACGGCCGGCTGTCGAGGTCGGATTCCGCCGCCGCCGATAGACCGAGCAGTACGGCCGGATCGACCGCCCCCTGTACGGCGCGCACGATCCTGGCGCCGGGCCGAAGCTCACGCTCGACTGCAGCCGTCGCACGGGCGAGCGCGGCGTCGTCGAGTTGATCGGTCTTGTTGATCACCACCATGTCGGCACAGCCGATCTGTTCTTCGAAAAGCTCTTCCAAGGGCGATTCATGGTCGAGCATCTCGTCGGCCTCGCGCTGGGCCTGGACCGCGCGTGGATTGCTGGCGAACAGGCCGTCGGCAACGGCCCGTCCGTCCACCATCGCGATGACTCCGTCGACCGTCACTCGGGTGCGGATCTCCGGCCAACCGAACGCGCGCACCAGCGGCTTCGGCAGGGCGAGGCCCGACGTCTCGATGACGATGTGGTCGGGACGGTTCGGCCGGGCGAGGATCGCCAGGATCGTCGGTAGAAAGTCGTCCGCGACCGTGCAGCAGATGCAGCCGTTCGCGAGTTCGACCACGTCGTCGCAGCCCTCGATGCCGCAGCCTCGCACGATCTCGCCATCGATGCCGAGGTCGCCGAACTCGTTGATGACGAGTGCGATTCGCCGGCCGCCCGCATTCGCCAACAGGTGACGGATCGCGCTGGTCTTACCGGCGCCGAGGAAGCCGGTAATGACCGTCGCGGGGATCTTTCCGATCGGGTTGGCAGACATCTTCAATCCTTGCACGGCGATTTCAGCGTGAGCGGCAGGCCTGCAGCGACGAAGACGACTTCGTCGACCACAGCCGCCAGATCCTGGTGCAGGCGGCCCGCGGCATCGCGAAACCGGCGGGCCAGGGCGTTGTCGGGGACGATACCGAGCCCGACCTCGTTCGAAACGAAGACGACGGTCCCCGGAAGGTCGGGCGCGATCGACACGAGACGTGCCGATTCCACGGCCGGCGACCGTTCCGCGCCGAAGAGATTACCGAGCCAGAGGGTGAGGCAGTCGACGAGGACGGCCGTATCGGCCGCCGCCGTGGCGGCAAGCGCCTCGGTAAGGGCCAGTGGCTCCTCCACCGTCTCCCAGCCGGCATCGGTGCGCTGCGACCGATGCGCGGCGATCCGCGCCGCCATCTCGGCGTCGTGCGCCTCGGCCGTCGCGAGATAGAGTTTTCGGCCGGACCAGCCGGCGAGACGCCTCTCGGCATAGCGGCTCTTGCCCGAACGCGCGCCGCCCAGGACCAGGAGGCTAGGCATGATGCCCCTCTCCCACCTTCGCCCAGGGCAGGACATAGGGCATGCCCTCATTGGTGCCGCACACCGCGGTCACGCCGTAGACCCGTGCGAGCGCCGCAGCGGTCAGCACATCGGCGGGCACCCCGTCGGCGTGAATGCAGCCCTCATGGAGCAGCACGATGCGGTCGCAGAAGCGCCCGGCCATGGCGAGGTCGTGGAGCACCACGACCACCAGTGTGCCGTTCGCCGCGACGCCGCGCAGCCGCACCATCGCGTCGAGCGCATGAGCCGGATCGAGGCCGGCAACAGGCTCGTCGGCGAGGAGAACACGCGGCGTTCCAGCGAGCGCACGCGCGAGCAGCACCCGTGCCCGCTCGCCGCCGGAGAGCGTGCCCAGCGGACGCTCGGCGAAGGCGGACACATCGGTCAGCCGCATCGCAGCGTCGATCGCCGCCCGATCCGCAGGCGCGATCCGGTCACCGGAGAAGATCGAGGGCGCGCCCTGGTGGGGTATCCTCCCGAGCCCCACCACGGCCTCCACCGAGAGTTCCCAGTGCACCACGCCGTGCTGCGGCAGGTAGGCGATCCGTCGCGCGCGCTCCCGGGCCGGGACCGCATCGAGCGGTATGCCGTCGAGGGTGATGCGCCCGCCGTCCGGTTCCAGCAGGCCGACGAGCAGCCGCAGCAACGTCGACTTGCCCGCGCCGTTGGGGCCGAGCAGACCGACGACGCTGCCGGCCGCCAGCGACAGCGACACGTCGCGCAACACCTGTCGTCCCCCCAGCGCCTTGCTCAGGCCCTCGGTCGCCAGCACGCTCATGCCGTGCCCCGCATCGCACCTACCGGGCTTAAGAGCATCCGATCACGGTGTGTCAAAGGCCACCCTGATACCGGCATAGGCACCAATCCCCGGCGTATTGAACCCGTAGACGTCCTGATAATCCTCATCGAGCAGGTTCTCGACGCGGCCGAAGAGTTCGACACTGTCCGTGAGCCGATACGACGCTGCGAGATTGACCAGCACATAGTCTTCCAGGCCGATACGGACCCGGTTCGTGCGGTCGACGAACTCGTTGTCGATGGCGCGGCCGTTATAGTCGACGCCGAGATTGACGTTCGCCCGCCGGTCGAAGAAGCGATAGTTCGCGTTGGCGCTCGCCATGTACTTCGGACGCCGGACTTCGGTCCTGCCGTTCGGCTGCTCGGCGTCCAGCCAGGTGAAGCTGCCGGAAAGATCGAACGCGTCTGTGACCCGCGCTTGGGCCGCGACCTCGATCCCGCGGCGGGTGCTCTTGCCGGACAGGTTGACGGGCGTCGACCGGAATCCCGGCAGGAACGCCGTCTGGATCTCGTCGCGCAGATCGGTTTCGAAATAGGTGACGTCGAGCACGACACGGTCGCCGAACAGCTTCTGCTCGATACCGGCATCCCACCCCTTCGAGGTTTCCGGCTTCAGGTTCGGATTGCCGACGAACGTGTTCGGGTCGAACCCGAACAGTTCGAAGAAGGTGGGATTCGTAGCGCCGGTGGCGTAGCTGCCGTGCAGCCGCGTCCCGGATCCGGGAAACACGTAGGCCGCCGTCGCGCGATAGGTCGTCGCGTCCTCGAACCGCTCGTTGTCGTCGAAGCGTAGCGCCGCCGACAGGAACAGCCTGTCCCACAAGCCCAGGCGATACTCTCCGACATAGCCGTAGTCGGTGGGATCCCGATACTGGTCGGCCGACGGGAAGCCCTCGCTGCGGTTCCGGAAGTCCTGGTGCTCACGTTCGGCGTAGAAAGTCAGCGAGTGGGCAGCGTCGGCCAGCGTGGACGTGTCGAAGACGAAGGTGCTCTGATAGTCGAGCCTGCCTTTCGTGCCGGTGCTTTCGCTGGTCGTCCCGCTCTCTACGGACCGCCGGTCGGCACGGGTCGCCGCGGCTCCGAACTTTTGTTGCCAGGCGCCGTCGAACAGCAGGAGGCGTGCCTCGGCACGGCCAAACATCTGCTCCGTCTCGGTGAAGTCGTCGCTGTCCACCAGCAGCCCCTGCGTCGGCGTGGCAGGAAAATCGAAATCCTGCCTGTCACCCTCGGTCTTCGCCTTGGTGTAGCGACCGTTCAGGGCGACGCTGAGATTGCGCGCGAGGTCGAGGTCGCCGGTCAGGTTCAGGGTACCGTTGCTATAGCCGTCCTTCTCGCTGCCGGTGCTGCCGACGTTGATGCCGTCGGTCTCCAGCAGGCTGCCGCTGACGGACGCCCTGGCGCCCTCGTTGCCGCCGCTGAGACCTGTGTTGAGACGGTATGTTCCGAACGAACCGCCTTCGGCCGATGCATGGCCGCGCAGCCCCCTGCGGCCGCGCTTGGTCACGATGTTGACGACGCCGCCGATAGTGTCGGAGCCCCAGATGGCGCTCTGCGGACCGCGCAGAACCTCGATCCGCTCGATATCCTCGGCCAGCAGCGAGGAGAAATCGAACTCCGACCCGTTCATCGGGTCGTTGACCTCGACGCCATCGATGATCACCAGCGTGTGGTTACCCTCCGCGCCGCGGATGCGGACCTGGGTGACTGCGCCGACATTGCCGGCCCGGCTGACGGCGACGCCCGGTACCTGGCGCAGGATGTCGGAGACGAACCGGACCTGCCTGCGCTCGATCTGCTCCGCCGTGATGACGGTGATGGCGCTGCCGACCTCCTTGGTCGCGACCGTCGTACGGCTGGCCGTGACCACCAACTCGGGCAGGACAAGCGATTCCGCGGACTGAGCCAATGCGGCACTCGCCCCTGCCATGCCGACGACCGCACCGGCCAAGGCACGGGCGCAACGGCTTCTTGCAGACGACATTCCTTCGAGACCCCCGTCGATGACGTGAGCATCCAGCTCCGGATCGGAGTCGGACGCGGCGACGGGCGCGGAGACCGCAGTCGATGCGAAGGTTCTGAATCGTCGTCGACCCGTATCCATCGCGACTCCTGTCCCCGAACGCCCGGGAAACATTCGCCATCACGACGGAAAGGCCGCACCTGCGAGACACCCCGCACACAGGATGGATGACGATGCGCGCGGCAGGTCTCCTGGCTCGCGGGTCGTCGCGCTTCTACCCGTCTTCCCAGGACCGGCGGACCGGTCCCAGTGACTTCGTGGGTCGAACGCTCGCCACTCACAGTTGCGGGGGCAGCCCCGGAATTGGCCATATGGGCCGCACCGGATTCCCTCTGGGCCTCTCGCGAGGCACCACGTGCATCGCAAGTGTTGCCACGCCGGGCGGCGCCCGTCAATGACGGGCCGCCCGGCGTAGCGGCCTCAGCTGGCCTCGGCGAGTTCGCGCCGGGGTGCTTTTCCCCCTGCCCGCCTGGCCTCGACAGCCTCCGCCAGTGTCTCCAGCATCGCGACGGAGGTATCCCAGTCGACGCAGCCGTCGGTGATGCTCTGGCCGTAGACCAGAGGCTTGCCCGGTACGAGATCCTGGCGCCCCGCCACGAGATTGCTCTCCACCATCAGCCCAACGATGCGCTTGTCGCCGGCGGCGATACGGCGCGCGACATCCTCGGAAACCAGCGGCTGGCACTCGGGCTTCTTGCTGCTGTTGGCATGGCTGGTGTCGATCATGACCGCACAGCGCAGGCCGGCGGCCGCCGCCTGGGCACACGCCGCGTCGACGCTCTCCGCGTCATAGTTCGGCACCTTGCCGCCGCGCAGGATGACGTGGCAATCCTCGTTGCCCGCCGTCGATGCGATCGCCGCGCGCCCGTCCTTGGTGACGGCCAGGAAGTGGTGCGGCTGCGAGGCCGACAGGATGGCGTCCAGAGCGATACGCACGTTGCCGTCCGTTCCGTTCTTGAAGCCGACCGGGCAGGACAGACCCGACGCCATCTCGCGATGCACCTGGCTCTCGGTCGTGCGCGCGCCGATGGCACCCCAGGCGACGAGGTCGGCGAAATATTGCGGCGTCGTCGTATCGAGGAACTCGCAGCCGGCCGGCAGGCCGAGGTCGTTGATCGCGAGAAGCAGCCCGCGTGCGCTGCGCAGGCCGGTGTCGATGTCGAAGCTGCCGTCGAGGCGGGGGTCGTTGATCAGGCCCTTCCAGCCGACGGTCGTGCGCGGCTTTTCGAAATAGACGCGCATCACGATCTCCAGGCTGGCGGCGAAGCGGCGACGCTGCGCGGCGAGCCGGGAGGCGTAATCGAGCGCCGCTTCCGGGTCGTGGATCGAGCACGGGCCGATGACGACCACGAGCCGGTCGTCACGGCCGTGCAGGATGTCGTGGATGGCGCGGCGCGATTGCGTCACGGTTTCGCTCGCCGCATCCGTACGCGGCAGCCCGGCCATCACGGCGGCGGGCGGCGTCAGTTCGGTGAGGCTCCGGATCCGGAGATCGTCAGTGGCTGTCGGCACGGCGTGGGCTCCTTCGTTGGCCACACCGGCGGCATAAAAAAACCGCCAGGTGGCTGGCGGCTTCGGGACTTCTATGGATCGATCGTCAGATCGCGCGCACCCCTGCCTCCGCCGGCACTGTCGGATAGCTAAAGTACCAAAAGTAGGTAGCGGCGGTCGCACTGATCATGGCCGACATATAGCCGCGCATGAATCGTCTGTCACCGAAATAAATCGCCAGTGCGCGCAGCCGAGGCTTCTCGGTCAGGTCTCCTTCGCGCGAGCGAGGCTCGCCAAGGCTTCCGGCGTGTCGATGTCGAGGGCGACGCCGGCGTCGGGCACGGCGACTTCGGCGACCTGATCGCCGTGCTCCTCGATCAGCGCCTTGGCGCCCCTGTCGCCGGAAAGGGCCATGATCTCGTCGAAGAAGCGCCGCGCCCAGAGGACGGGATTGCCCTGGCGGCCCTGCCAGGTCGGGATGCAGATCGCCCGGCCTTCGACCGGGTTGAACGCGGCGATCAGCCGGTCGATGTGGCGCCCCGTCACCTGGGGCATGTCACCGAGGCAGACGACAGCGCCGTCGGCGTTGGGGGGGACGGCGTCGATGCCGGCCTTGACCGACCCGGCGAGCCCCTCGGCGAAGGCGGGATTGTGGACGAAGGTGACCGGACGGTCGCCGAGGGCGGCGCGCACCGCCTCCGCCTCGTGACCGGTGACGACGAGGATCGGCTTCGCCTTCGAGGCGACGACGCTGTCGACGACGCGCGCCAGCATCGGCATGCCGTCGACCTCCGCCAGCAGCTTGTTCGCGGCACCCATGCGCCGCGACAGGCCGGCGGCGAGGATCACGGCGGTGATGCGCGGCTCGCGCGGGGCGTCCTCGGCGATCGCCTCGGCGCGCGGCAGGGGCCGCGTCGGCACGTCAGTCAGCAGGCCGCCGGGTCCCATCAGCATGATCTCGCGCGGACCGACGGGGAGGTCGGCGGAAAGGCGCTGCAGCACCCAGTCGAAGCCGTTCAGCTTCGGCGAGCGGGCGCAGCCCGGCAGCCCCACGACCGGCGCGCCGTCCCAGTCGCCCATCAGGATCAGATTGCCGGGATCGACCGGCATGCCGAAATGCACGACCCGCCCACCGGCCCGCTCGATGCCGGCCGGCACCACGTCGCGACGGTCGACGATGGCCGAGGCGCCGGCGACCAGGAATATATCCGCCTTCGCGACGCGCGCCTCGGCGAGGCGGTCGGCGACCTCGCCCTCGTCGTGGCCGCAGCGCAGTTCGGCGACCATTTCGCCGCCGAGCGCCTCGATCCGGGCGCGGGTGATCTCGGCCGTCTTGTCGAAGATCCTGTCCTTCATCCCGGGCAGGACGGTCTGCACCAGGGCGACGCGCTTCGGCCGGAACGGTGCGACGCGCAGCAGCGCGCCGGCCTCGCGGCCGATGGCGGCGCAGGCGTCGACCGTGGCGCGCGGAACGGCGAAGGGGATGATCTTGACGGTGGCGACCATCTGCTTCGGCGCCACGACGCCGTAGGCCGGCAGGGTGCCCACGGTCACGCTCTCGTCGACCAGGTTGAGCCGATCGAGCCGCTCGCGGTCGAGGACCACGACCCCCGCCGCCTCGGCCACGAGGTTGGCGCGGCCGGTGAAGGCGGCGGTCATCGAGACGTTCTCGCCGCAGACGGCCTCCGCCACGACGGTCGCCGCCTCGTCCTCGAGCACGTCGTCGGGTTCGAGGCGTGCCGCCACGACCGTTTCTATCCCGGCGCCGAGCAGCTTCGCCACGTCGTCGCCGGAGAGTTCGCGGCCCTTCTTGAAGCCGCCCGTGGGCAGCTTGACGCTGTGAGCGAGGAGCGCCCCGGCCGCTTCCCGTGCGGGGATGCGGCCGAACTTCACGCCGCCTTCTCCGCCTTACGCTCGGGTGTCGCCGGCGCGGCGTGCAGGGCCTGGACGATCTGCGCCATGGTGGCGATGGCGATCTCCGCCTGGGCGCGTCCGCCGAGGTCGAGGCCGACCGGCGCGTGGATGCGGGCGATCTGCTCGTCGGTCAGCCCCTCCTCCTTCAGCCGGTCGACGCGCTTGGCATGGGTGCGCCGGCTGCCGAGGGAGCCGATGTAGAAGGCCTCGGAGCGGAGCGCCACGAGCAGGGCCGGGTCGTCTAGCTTCGGATCATGGGTGAGGGTCACGACGGCAGTGCGCGAATCGATGTTCAGCTTCTCCAGCGCCTCGTCGGGCCAGTCCTCCATCAGGGTGAGACCGGGAAAGCGCTCGGCGGTGGCGAAGGCACCGCGCGGATCGACCAGCACCACCTCGTAGCCGCTGTAGAGCGCGATGCGGGCCAGCGGCTGGGCGATGTGGACGGCGCCGACGATGACGAGGCGCAGCGGCGGCGTGAAGGCATGGATGAAGAGCCGCCGTCCGTCGCGCTCGATGGTCATGGAGCGGTCGTGGCGGAGCGCGTCGCGCACCTCGGCCAGCGTCTCGTCGGACAAGGAGAGGTCGCCCTCGGTATCCTCGCGGTCGACCAGCGCCTGGCTGCCGTCGGCGATGTCGGTGACCACGGCGACGGCGCGCTTGGCGGCACGCGCCGCGCGGACCTTGTCGAGGATCGCCGCCTTCATTGCACCGGCTCCACATAGACCTGGATCTTGCCGCCGCAGGCGAGGCCGACGTCCCAGGCCTGCTCGTCGGTGACGCCGAAGTCGAGGAGCTTGGGCTTGCCGGCCTTGATGACGTCGACGGCCTCCAGCACCACGGCGCCCTCGATGCAGCCGCCGGAGACCGAGCCCTCGAAGGCGCCGGCGTCGTCGACGACGAGCTGGCTGCCGATCGGGCGAGGCGACGAGCCCCAGGTGGTGATGACGGTGGCGAGCGCCACGCCCTTGCCGGCGCCGCGCCAGAGCGCGGCCTGCTCCAGGATCTGGTCCTTTTCGGTCAGGCCGGCAGCATCCGTAGCCATTCCCTTACCCCTTCCTGTCGCCGCGTCGGCTCGCGGCTGAGTGCAGCAGCGAGTTCGGCGAGGCTCGCGATGTTGTGCACGGGACGGAATTCGTCGACGTGCGGCAGGATCGCCTGCGCTCCCCTGGATTTTGGCTGGAAGGCGTCGTAGCGCAATAGGGGGTTGAGCCAGATCAGGCGGCGGCAGGACTTGTGCAGCCGCTCGATCTCCACGCCCAGGCCCTCGGCGGCATCGCGGTCGAGGCCATCGGTGATGAGCAGTACCACCGCGCCTTGCCCCAGCACGCGACGCGACCAGAAGCGATTGAAGTCGTGCAGCGCGTGGCCGATGCGCGTCCCGCCCGACCAGTCCTCGACCGAGCCGGCGATCTTGTCGAGGGCGACGTCGACGTCCTTCTGGCGCAGATGGCGGGTGACGTTGGTCAGGCGCGTGCCGAACAGGAAGGTGTGGACCCGGTCGCGGTCGTTGGTCAGCGTGTGCAGGAAGTGCAGCAGCATGCGCGAATACTGGGCCATCGACCCGGACACGTCGCAGAGCACGACCAGTGGCGGTGGGCGGGTGCGGCGGCGCTTGCGGGCGACGAGGATGGCGTCCGGGCCGGCACGGAGCAGGCCGCGCAGGGTGGCGCGCATATCGACCCGCGGTCCCGACGGGTCGGGACGGAAGCGGCGCGTCGGCACGTCGGCGATCGGCAGGCGCATCCGCGCGATGGCGCGCTTCGCCCGCTCCACCTCCTCGGCGGACATCGATTCGAAATCCATCCTGTGGAGCATCTCGCTGTCCGAGGTGGTCATCTCCGCCCGGACCTCGATCTCCTCCTCCAGCTCGCGCTGCGGCAGGTCGGCGTCGGGCGGGTTCATCGCGTCGGCGATGCGCCGCGACATCTCCTCCTGGTCCTCCTGCGACCGGTCGACGTCCACGTCGGGGACGAGCATCCCCATCATCCGGTCGAGGATGCGCGGGTTGCGCCAGAAGACGTGGAAGGCTTGGTCGAAGATCTCGCGCTGGTCGCGGCGGTTCACGAGGGCGGAATGGAGCGCCCAGTAGAACTGGTCACGGTCGGCGAGTTGGATCGCCCGCACGGCCTCGATGGCCTTCAGGGTCTGGCCGGGACCGACAGGCAGGCCTGCCGCGCGCAGCACGCGGCAGAAGTGCATGATGTTTTCGAGCAGGCGACCGCCGTTGGGCCGGGCTGGTTGAGTGGGGGCGCCTAGCATGGAGCGGTTGCTCCATCCCCCCACCGACCGTCATTGCGAGGAGCGAAGCGACGAAGCAACCCAGGGCACGCGCACCGGCGGTCGGAGCGCCGGCCCCTGGGTTGCTTCGCCTTCGGCTCGCAATGACGGAGATGGGTAGGCACGCCCCCCATCACCGCCCCGCCGCGACCTCGGCCCTCACCTGGTCGAGGATTTTAGCCGCTTCGCTGCCTTGGATGCGGGCGATGTCGTCCTGGTACTTCAGGAGGACGCCGAGCGTGTTGTCGATCGTCTTCGGGTCGAGCACCAGGGCGTCGAGCTGCATCAGCGCCTGGGTCCAGTCGATCGTCTCGGCGACGCCGGGCAGCTTGAACAGGTCCATGCCGCGCAGCTTGTGAACGAAGCCCACGATCTCGCGGGTCAGCGCTTCGGCCGCCCCCGGCGCCTTGCGACGCAGGATCTCCAGCTCGCGCTCGGCACTGGGGTAGTCGACCCAGTGATAGAAGCAGCGGCGCTTCAGGGCATCGTGGATCTCGCGCGTCCGATTCGAGGTGATGATGACGATCGGCGGCCGGTCCGCCTTGATCGTGCCGATCTCGGGAACGGTGATCTGGAAGTCGGACAGAACCTCGAGAAGGTAGGCCTCGAACGGCTCGTCGGTCCGATCGAGTTCGTCGATGAGGAGGACCGGCGGCCCCTCGACGGACGGCTCCAGGGCCTGGAGCAGCGGACGCTCGATGAGAAAGCGCCTGGAGAAGATCGTTTCGCCGAGCACCTCCCGATCAGCGCTGCCGGCAGCCTCCGCCATGCGAATCTCGATCATCTGGCGGGCGTAGTCCCACTCGTAGACCGCGGAGGAGACGTCAAGGCCTTCGTAGCATTGCAGCCTGATCAGCCGGCGGCCGAGGGTCTGCGACAGGACCTTCGCGATCTCGGTCTTGCCGGTGCCGGCCTCGCCCTCGAGAAAGAGCGGCCGGTTTAGGCGGAGCGCCAGGAACAGCGCCGTCGCGAGGCTGGTGTCGGCGACGTAGTCGCCCTGCTCCAGGAGCGCGAGGACCGCGTCCGCAGAATCGGGAATGGAGGTCAAATCGGCCCTCTTCGAGAAGTGTCGCCTTCACGCGGCCCGGGCAGCAACGCCTACTTTCGGGTCCAACCCCCGGAACCTTGGACGTAGGTGCCGCTCGGCACGCGGTCCAGGATCTTGCGCGCCGCCAACACCTCGACATCCGAGAGTTGGGTGCCGTTCTGGCGGGCGACCTTTTCATATTCGGCACGCCGCGCGGCATTCACCCGGTTGACGAGCGCGGTGACATCGGGCGTCGCGGCCTTCACCGGCGCCACGTAGCCGCGCGCGGTTTCGCCGACGAGACCCTGGGCGCGCGCATCGTCGAGCTGCAGGCCTTGCGCCGCGGCGGGCCCCAGCCCGGACGCCAGCCCGACGAGCAACGTCAACGCGAGGATGAACGGTCGCAGGAACTTGGTCACATCGCCCTCAAAAAATGGCTTCGTTCTTGCTCAGCACGTCGTCGAGCGCCCGGTCCACCTTGACGCGAACCTCCTGCTGGATGTTCACATTGAGGTTGATGACGATCGGATCCTTGGGGGCTTCGACCCTCACCGTCGGCTGGCACGCCGACGCGAGGAACAGAGCGCCGAACGCGGTCCCGAAACGGATCATCATGAGCCCTGGCTGCGCGAGATGAGCATCCGACCAATATGGCGAACCGGATGGGCGCACGCCACCCGCAATCGGCCTATTTGGCGGCTTCACCCAGCCTGTCGGCGACCCCAGCCGGAAGCTGGTAGGTCTTCAGGCCGCGCTCCAGGACGTCCCGGAGGGCGCCGCCGACGTTGACGTTCAGTTCCAGCGGGAAGCCGTCATAGACGTTAGGACTGGCGCCCTTCAGTTTCAGACGCAGGACGAGCGGCTGCTCCGGCGTCTCGGTTATCTCGATCCTGATCTGCTCGTAGCGGAAGTCGCGCAGCGCCTCGAACAGCATCTCCGTGCCGGCGTTCGCCTGGCCCAGAGCCTCGGCACCGGCCGGCACGTAGCTCAGCGTGCCCGGTGCCTCGGTTTCCAGCACCCCGTCGCGAATCGAAGCGCGCCCATTGCTGACGACAATCGGCAGGCGGCCGCGGAGGCTGCCCTTCGCCTTGACGTCGCCATAGTCTGCGAACGACAGGAAGCTCTGCAGGTCGACCCCGTCGACGCTCAACATCACCGTAACATCCGGCGAAGCCATGTCGAACACGAAGGGCTCGGTTCGGATGGTGCCGCCGAATAGCGACAGTTTCTCCAGCCGGCCGCGCAGCCGCTGCCCGTCCTCCACGGTGAAGACGGTGCGGCCGTCGGTGAACGGCAGGCCGACCTCGATCCGGTCCACCGTGGCGATCTGGTCGGGCGCCGAATGCGGCGGCAGAAGGCTGTCGAACTGCACCTCCGTCGCGACACCGTGCAGGTCGGCGCCGCTGACGGCCAGCGTCCGCGCCGCGATGGAGACGGAGCCGCCGGATCTCACGCCCGCTCGGCCCCAGCGGAAGAAGCCTCTTGCGTCAACGGTTCCGTCGACCTCGCTGAAGCGGCCCGCGAGGATGGGAAACAGGTTCGACGGTTGGAGAACGGTCGGCAGGAAGGTTATCGGGTTCAGCGCGACGCCGGCGTCGCCCGTACCGGTATCGAGCCGGTGGGTACCCTTGCCCGAGACGACCAGGCGGCGGCCGATATCGAACACCTCGCCGTCGAACGTCACCCTGTCGCCGCGCCGGGTGGCCCGCACGGCGAGCTTCAGCGGAATGACCGGCGCCGGTGTCCCCGCGGCCACGATGCGATCGACGTCGAGGTGCACGGTCTGCGTGTCGTCACTCGCGAGGGAGAGATGCAGGCCGCTCAGCGCGATGTCGGCTTCTGGCAGGCCGAGACGTCCCGACAGATCGGCCTGCAGCGCACCGCCGGCCACCGCGAACCGACCGCGGTCGAGCCTGGCGTCGAGGCGGCCGGCCGGCGTGCCCGTGACGGCAAAGTTCGCGGGTGCCAGCGTCACGGCACCGTCGAACGCTCCGGTCACGGTGTCGAACCGCAACGGACGGGCGGGATCGGCCGTCACGGTCAGCCGGATATCACCGGGCAGCCGCCCGACGCCGAGATCCAGGCCGCGGCCGGAAAGCTTGAGGGGGCTCGCCGGGGTGAAGACGGCGACGCCGTCGGCAAGACGGACGTCGCCGGCCATCGAGATCGTCGCCTCGGCGGCGGCGATGCCGGCATAGGCCGGGCGGTCGATCACGAGGTCTGCGGAAAGCCCGGCGCGCACCGCCTCGCGGCGCGCCAGCAGGTCGGTCAGGCGCAGCGTGCCGGAGGCGGTGCCGGACGCCGTCGCCGCGCGCGCCAGTCGCACCGTCAGGTCCGGGGCGACGACCGCGACCCGGCCCCGCGACGGCACGATCGCCGCGGCACCCGTCGCCGTGGCGGCGAAACCGGGCCCGAATAAATCGACGGCCAGATCCATCGCGGCGGCGCCCAGCGGCGATAGGGTGACGGCTGCACGGAACGGCGCGCGGCCGGGGGCATCGCCCGCCGGCCCGGACACGGCCAGCGGCGCCGCCAGGACCGGGCGGAGTTCGGCGGGAAGTGCCGACAGGAATTGTGCGTCGAGGTCGATGCCGGCGGCGGCGAAACCCGGCTCGGCCTCGACCGACAGGCGGCCGTCGGCATAGGCAAAGCCGATGCGGCCATCCAGGCTGCCGGCCGCCCCGACACCCAGCTGCACGATATCGGCGAGGTCGAGCGAGAGCGTGCCCGCCAGCGCACCCTCCCCGAGGATCGCCGACGGATCGAGCGGAGCCGAGCCCCGCGCGGACAGGCCGACCGTCCCGGCCATACGGAACGGCGACGCGACGCGGGCGGCGAACCATGCCGCATCCAGCTGGGCGGCCACCCGGAAATCGGTGCGTTCGCCCGGTGCCGGCCGCGCGCGCAGCCGCAGCCAGCCGGCTGGGATACGCAGGTCCGCATCGGCCACCAGCGTATCCGGCGCATAGCGCACCGTGGCACTGCCGCCGATCGAGGCTATCCCCGCCGCCGTCGCATCGTCGATCGTCATGTCCGCGGACACGCGTTCCACCGCCCCATCGGCGATGCCCGCCTTAATCTCGCCGCCGACGCGGCCGCCGATGCCCGACCAGTCGCCGGCGACGGACCAGTCCCCGCCGACGCGGAAAGCGGCGGCGCCCTGGGGAGATGCATCCAGATCGGCGAAGACGCGCAGGCGTCCTTCGCCAGATGTGACCGTCGCGAGCAGGACGAGGCGCATGTCGCCGCCGGTGGACGACAGCACCGCATCGCCCGCCGCGAGGGCCGGTCCCCGGGGCGTGTCGAGCGTCACGCTGTAGCGTTCGAGCACGACCCTCTCGGCCGGGACCGCCGGCAGCGCGATGCCCGCGCCGTCGCCGCTGCCGGCCATTCCAGGGATGACGACGCCGTCCGGTCCGACCTCCACCTGCGCGGTAAGGCCTTCGATGCGGATCGTGCGCACCCGGCCGCCGAACAGTTCGCCCACGCGGTAGGAGATCTCGACGGCCTCGGCCGTGGCATCCAGCGCGGGAACGGCGATATCGCGGATGCGGAGCCCCCGCAGATCGACCCGCTCGACCTCGAAAGCGACGGAGCCGATGCCCGCCGACGGGAGCAGCAGACGCGCGACGCGCTCGACGAGGGCGATGCGCCAGATCCAGGCAGCCGCGAGGAGAAGTGCCACCAGCAACAGAAGGCTGGCGATCCATCGGCCCCAGCGACGCCTCTTCACACTGTTTTCCGCCGGCTCGACCACCGTCCCAAAATGCCCCCGAAGCGCAGCACAGGCCAGCCCGCGCGCGGCCCCGGGAGGTGACAACGCTCACCGGCCGCAGCGGTGCGGAGGGCATGCGCGCTCCGATCCCGCCGCGTCAACCCTCGAGGGGCATGCCGCCGCGGCGGGCGCGGCGGGCGGTGACCCAGACGGCGATGGCGGTCAGGACCATGAAGAACAGGGCGATGGGCTCGGTGAAGAAGACGGCGACACTGCCCTCGGAACCGACCAGCGCCTGGCGCAGCGCCTCCTCGAACGGCGGGCCGAGGATGAAGGCGATCAGCAGCGGCGCCACCGGCACGGCGAAGATCTGCAGCACGTAGCCGACGATGCCGGCGCCGATCATGACGTAAACGTCGAAGACGCTGTTGCGGATGGCGAAGCTGCCGGCGACGCAGATCATCAGGATGATCGGATAGAGCACCGTCTTCGGTATGCGCAGGACCAGCATCATCGGCCGGATCGCGAACCATGCCACGGCGGCGATCATGAGGTTCGACAGGATGAGGCCGATATAGACGGTGTAGGGCACCTCCGGGTTCGTCTGAAAGATCAAGGGACCCGGCGTAACCCCTTGAATCAGAAACGCTCCGAGGAGGATGGCGGTCACCGAGTCTCCCGGAATGGACAGCGCCAGCAGCGGCACCATGGCCGCACCGGTGACGGCGTTGTTGGCCGATTCCGCGGCGGCCACGCCCTCGATCGCGCCCTTGCCGAACCGTTCCGGCCGCTTCGAAGCCCGCTTCGCCTCGGCATAGCCGAGGAAGGTGGCGATCGTGGCGCCGAGACCGGGCAGGACGCCGATGAAGACGCCGAGGAAGCCGGAGCGGACGATGGCGAACCAGCTCGCCTTCCAGTCGGCGCGGGTCACGCGGTTCCTGTCGACGTCGCCGCCCAGCATCAGCGCCGTCGCGGTGCCAGTGAAGGAGCGCTCCGCCTGGGTGAACATCTCGGCGACGGCGAACAGGCCGATCAGCAGCGGGATGTAGGCGAGGCCGTCATAGAGCTCGAAGCTGCCGAAGGTGAAGCGCGGCACGCCGACCATTGGGTCGGCGCCGATCGTCGCCAGACCCAGGCCGAGCGCGGCGGAGAACAGTCCCTTGGCCATCGAGCCGCCGGACAGCACGCCGACGACGGTCAGCGAGAAGAGCAGCAGCGCCGCCATCTCCGGCGGGCCGAAGCGGAGCGCGAAGGCGGCGATCTGCGGCGCCAGCACGACCAGCACCAGGGTGCTGAACAGTCCGCCATAGACCGAGGCGTAGATCGCCATCTTCAGCGCCTTGCCCGCCATCCCCTGCTTGGCGAGAGCGTAGCCGTCGGCCGAGGTGGCGGCGGAGGCGGGCGTCCCGGGCGCGTTGATGAGGATGGCGGAGACCGACCCGCCGTAGATGCCGGCGCCGTAGATGCCGAGCAGCAGGAAGAGCGACTGCGTCAGCCCCATCGTCAGCGTGAACGGCACCGCCAGCGCCACCGCCATATTCACGGTGAGGCCGGGAATGGCGCCGATCACGATCCCGAGCATCACGCCCGCGGCGAGCACGAGGATGTTCAGCGGTTCGAGGGCGCCGGTCAGCGTGGCGAGGAAGAGGTCCATCGGCGCCGGTCAGACGAAGGGCACGGGCACGATGCCCTCGGGCAGGCGAAGCTGCAGGATGTGCTCGAACGCCAGGGCGGTGAGCCACGGCAGCAGCAGCGCCACGGGCAGGACGACCGTCCAGCGCCGCATGCCGAAACCCGCCATGAAGAGGACCATGGCGAGGCTGCTCGCCGGGACGAAGCCCAGCACGTCGAGCAACGCAGCATAGCCGAGCGCGAGCAGCGCCAGACCGACCGTCCTGCGCCGCACACCTGCGTCGGTCAGGAACGCCCCCGTCTCCCCCTTGGGACGGCCGAGCCCAATCAGCAGGCCGAGCAGCAGGCAGAGCACCCCCGCCACGTAAGGGAACAGCCGCGGCCCGACGGTGAAGTACTGAGCGCCGGTCGCGCGCATCCAGTCGTCGCTGATCGTCGGCACCCCGACGATCAGGAAGGCGAGCGAAAGGATGCAGACGACCGCGCCGAAGAACCGGTCGGCGTGCACGGCGCGATTCCGGCCGCGGAACCGCGGCTACTGCTTAACCGCCTTGCCGATGGCGTTGTACATATCGGTCATCGCCTGCTGGAAGCCGGGCCCGTCACGGTACTGCAGCTCGATATTCGCCTTTTCCGCCAACGTCTTGAACGTGTCTGTCTCTAGCGCCTTCTTGAAATTGTCGTGCAGGTAGGCGGCGATTTCCGGATCCATGCCCTTGGGCCCGACCAGGCCCTTCATGTTCTCCAGATAGATGTCGTAGCCCTGCTCCTGCAGGGTCGGTACGTCGGGAAGCGCCGGATAGCGCGCATCGGAGAAGGTCGCGAGCGCCCTCACCTGCCCGGAATCGAGCATCGCCTTGCCCTCGTCGGGCGACAGGGCCGTGGCGTCGATATGGCCCCCGAGCAGGGCCGCCATGGCCGGCGCACCGCCCTTGTACGGAACGTGCTTCATGTCGAGGCCGGCAGACTTGGTGAAGACCAGCAGCGCCGAGTGATAGATCCCGCCGGCGCCGGACGAGCCGTAGGTGTACTTGCCCGGGTTGGCCTTCACCTCTGTCACGAAGTCCTGCAGCGTCTTGAACGGCGCATCGCCCTTGACCGCAAGGAGCGTGCGCTGGCGGTTGAACTGGATGATGGAGGTGAAGTCGGTGCGGATGTCGTAGGGCAGGTTCTGGTGGTTGCCGACCGACGTACTCTCGCTGCCGCCGGCGACGAGCAGCGTGTAGCCGTCGGGCGGCGCGTTGCGGACATATTCCGCCGCGATCGTCCCCGACGCCCCGGCCCGGTTCACGATGACCAGCGGCACGGGAAAGAACGGCTGCGCCGCACTGGTCACAGTGCGCGCGATGATGTCGGTGCCGCCGCCCGGCGCGAAGCCGACGACGACGTTGATCGGCTTCTTCGGCTCCCAGGCCTCTGCAGGCGCCACCGCTGCCGCGATAGCAAGCACCCCCGCCGCGAATCCGCTGAACAGAGTGCGTGACATCATCATCTCCTCCCGTGTCCCTTTTCTTTATTCATGGAAGCTTAGCGGATGAAGCGTCCTGCACAACCCGCGACTGCCATCTCGGGTCAGCTGAGGCCATTGCGACCGGATCGAAAACGCCCTCAACGGGTTCTGGCCCATATCCCCGACACGATGAACCAGAAAAGTGCGGCAGCCTGGGCGGCAACAACGAACATCAGCCCGGCAGCGTGAGCGTCTGACTGATAGCCGCCTTCCGGCAAGTGCGGCCACTGGTCGATGATCACACCAACCAGCCACTGGAAGGCGAAGCTGGTGAGAAAGACGCAGAGGTTCATCGCGGTACTGACGCGGGCCGAGAGCTCAACCGGAAAGTTCGGACCCAGCACGGCGTAGAGGCCGATGGGACCTGCCGCCAGAATACCAAAGAGGAACCACATCAGCAGCACCGCGCCGGTGTAGCCGGTGGCGAGCAGGACCTGAATTGCCATGCAGCCCAATAGTCCCGCGATTGCCGGCACAATCAGCGGGATGTTTAAACGGGCCAGCAACTGGGTGAGCGCGCCGAAGCCAAAATTACCGATAACGGAACCGCTGAGGATCACGAACAGGCCAAAGGCCTGCGCCTGTCGGTCGAAACCGGCAATATCGCGTAGCCAGGGCACGACCCAAAGGCTCTGGTAAGCGGCCGAAGCGCCGATCGCGATCGCCGCGAGTGGCGTGATGCGCCAGAAAGCGAGCGCGCCAAAGATGCTGCCCAGCTGACGCACCTGGGTGAATAAACTGACCGAGCGGCCCGATGAAGCAGGCTTCTCCGGCACCAGCAAGAAGATCAGCCCCGCGACGACCACCGCCAGCGCCGCGATACCGAGCAGAACAATGCGCCAATGCACCTCTTCGAGCAGCGCGGCGATGGGTACGGTGGCGAGCATGCCGCCGACCCCGGTCATACCGAAGAAGAATGACGTCAGCAGCGGCACCCGGCCCGGCGGAAACCAAAGATTGGCGGCTTTGAGGCCCGCCATGACGCTGCACGCCATGCCGACCCCCATCAGCGCCCGGCCGATGCCGAGATGCAGCACCGTTTGTCCGGTTGCGAACACGGCACCACCTACGCCTCCGACGAGGAAAAGCAGCGCAGCAACGCGTCGCGGGCCCCATCGGTCGAGAGACATGCCGAGCGGTAGCTGCGTCAGCCCGAAGCCCATGAAGAAGGCGCTGGTGAGCAAGCCAAGGCCTGCCGCATCGAGGCCGAGTTCGACGACAAGGTCCGGTGCGATCACCGCATTTGCCATCCTGTAGAGGAAGGAGACCATCGGAGTCAGCGCGAACGGCACCAGGATGATCATGAGTTGCCGATTCATCGCTCAGTTCCCTGCCGGCGCAGCGGTGCCCATCCTCAGGCGAGGAGCATGACCAGAGCCAGCAGCATTGCCCCTTCGGAAAGCTGCTGTGTCGCACCGAGAATATCGCCGGTGTAGCCGCCGATCTGGCGCTTGGCGATCAGGATCATCGCGAATGCGACCGCGATAGCCGCGACCGGCAGGATCAGCACAGCAGCCCCCGGCAGCGTCGCCGAACCTATGACGAATGCGATAGCGAAGCCGGCGGTCACGAGACGCTCGTCGGGTGCCGCGACAGAGATACCTAGGCCATCAGTTCGTGCCGGCCGCAGCCGCGCAATCGGTAGCAGAATGGCCGCGCGGCTGAGGGCGCCGCAACCGACAAGCGCGCCGACGACCGTCCACGGATCGGCGATCGCGGCCAGGGCGGCGACACGCCAAGCGCAGCTCAGGACAATGGCCAAGGTTCCGTAAGTGCCGATCCGGCTGTCGCGCATGATCTCGAGCTTTCGCTCGCGCGTCCGCCCACCGCCGAGGCCATCGACCGTATCCGCCAACCCATCCTCGTGGAACGCTCCGGTCGCCATCACCATCGCCGCTAGCGCCACCACGGCTGCAAGCGCAGGCGATGCGCCCCCCCAACCGGCGACCAATGCGTAGGCGGCGCCGCCGATCGCGCCGACGGCTGCACCGGCCAACGGAAAGGCCCAGATACAAACCCCCGTGGTCGGAGCCTGTTCAGCCTGCGGGCGCCAAACCGGCAGCCGCGTGAGGACTTGAATGGCGGCTCGGATCTCGTCTACCCGCTCTCGGGCAGCGAAGACGCGGATCACGGCGCAGGCTCCGCGGCGGCGCGATCGTCGATGCCGGCCTGGGCGAACGTCGCCATGTCCGCATGGCAGGCGACGGCACCGCGCAAGATGCCGAGCGCCATCGCCGCACCGCTGGCCTCACCTAGCCGCATGCCGAGATCGAGCAACGGCACCAGCCCGAGCATCTCGAGCAGGCGTCCGTGCGCCGGTTCGGCGGAGCGGTGGCCGGCGAGGCAGTGAGCGAGGCCTGCGGGCGCGAGCTTGGCCACGACGGCGGCGGCCGCGCAGCAGACGAAACCGTCGAGCACAACCGGGATCGACCGCCGCCGCGCCGCCAGGATCGCACCGACCAGCGCCGCCTGCTCCCGGCCACCGACCCGGCACAGCACCTCGAACGGATCGTCGAGGTTAGAACGATGCAGCGCGATTCCCGCCGCGACAGTCTCCGTCTTACGCACCATACCGACATCGTCGAGGCCGGTGCCGGGGCCGACCCAGGAGGCGGGCGCGCCGCCGAACAGCGCGCAGCAGAGGGCGGCTGCGACGGTCGTGTTGCCGATTCCCATCTCGCCCAGAAGCAGCAGGTCCGCCGTCTCCGGCACGGCCGCGACACCGCGGCGAACGGCATCGAGGCATTCCGCCTCGCTCATCGCCGGGGCTGCGGTGAAGTCGGCGGTCGGCCGGTCGAGGTCCAGGGCGATGACGGACAGGGCCGCATCATAGGCGCGCGTCAGTCGGCTGATCGCGGCACCGCCCGCCTCGAAGGTCGCGACCATCTGCGCGGTAACGCTCGCCGGATAGGGTGATACCCCGCGTGCGCAGACCCCGTGGTTACCGGCGAAGACGAGCGCCTGCACCTGCTCCAGCCGGGGCCGCTCGCGATTCTGCCAGCCCGCCAGCCAGACCGCCGCCGCCTCCAGTCGCCCCAGCGAGCCGGGCGGCTTGGTCAATATGGATTGGCGCGCGCGGGCCGCCTCGGTCGCAGCGGCAGACGGCCCGGGCAGGTCACGCAGCAGGCCGTGGAAGGCCTGTCGGTCGGTAGACATGGAGATGAGAACCGCGGGGAATGGTGACTGGAATAGGCATCGACCATATTGGCATTGCCGGCCGTGGCATAGGGTGGCGGCAAGGAGAGAAACGGATGCCGCAATGACTCCGGTCAGCTGGATCTGGCTAAGACACCTGCCTGCCGCCGGGACGGAGGGGACGCTGTGCGGGCGGCTCGATCCACCCATCGCGAAGCCGGATCCGGCGCGGACCGCCGCGCTGGCCGCTTCGCTGCCGACGACGGCGCAGGTCCTGTCGAGCCCCCTCGCCCGCTGCCGCCAGACGATGGCCGCCATTCGCGCGGCGGGCGGCCCGCAGGCTGACCCTGATCCGGCGCCGGAATTCCTGGAGCAGTCCTTCGGCGACTGGGAGGGCCGGCGCTACGCGGACATACCGGCCCTATCGTCCTGGACGATCCACGACTACGCCGAGAAGGCGCCGCCCGGCGGCGAAAGCTTTGCCGCGATGTGCGCCCGTGTGGCGGGCGGGATCGAGGGCCACAATGCGGTGGGATCCGATGTTCCCCTCATCGTGTGTACCCACGCCGGCGTGATCCGCGCCGCCCTCGCCCACGCCCTCGACATGCCGCCGGCCAAGGCACAGGCCTTCGCCGTCGACTGCGGCAGCATCACGCGCATCACCTGCCTCGGGCCGGCGGGCCGACGGATCGAGCAGGTGAACGTGCGGCCATAAGCATCAGTATTCCAGCAGATTGTCGCGAAACTGGGCGTGGCTGTAGGCCGTGCGGGCGAGACCGCGCGCCTGCAGCGCCGGCACCAGGCCGTCGGTGATCTCCGCGACGACACGCCGGCTGACGTTCGGCAGCGAGATCAGATAGCCGTCGCCGCCGACTTCCTGCATCACCTCGCTCATCCGTGCCGCCACCGAATCGGCCGTGCCGACCAGTTCAACCGAAAGTTCGGTGCTCCCCTCGGTCATGGTCTGGCGCAGCGTCCTGCCGCCGGCCTTCTTCAGGAACATGTCGAGGCTCTGCTGGTGGCCGTTCGTCGTCAGCTTGCCGAGCGGCTGGTCGAGGTCGAACTGGGCGAAGTCGATATTTGTGATCTTGCTGAAATGGGCGAGCCGCTGAGCGATGTGCGTCTCCGCCCTCATCTCACGCAGCTTCTTCTTCTCGATCGCGTCGGCCTCGGTCTCCCCGAGGATGGGCGCTACGAGAAAGAGCACCTTGCAGTCGTCCGGGTTGCGGCCGTGCGCGACCATGCGCGCCCGGATGTCGTCGCGATACTCGCGCATCGCGGCGATGCCCTTCACATGCGTCACGATGGTGTCGGCATGCTTGGACGCAAACTGGCGGCCACGTGGCGAACCGCCCGCCTGGGCGATGACGGGCCGCCCTTGTGGGCATGGTCCGGAGTTCAGCGGGCCGCGGGACCTGAAGAACTTCCCCTCATGGTCGATCGAATGGACCTTGGTGTGATCGACGAGGACTCCGGTTTCTCGGTCGGCGACGATCGCCCCCGGCTCCCACGACCCCCATAGCCCGTTCACGACCTCCATATACTCGTCCGCCATGTCGTAGCGGAGGTCGTGCTCCGGCAGACCGTCGAGCCCGAAATTGCGGGCAGCCATGTCTGAACTGCCGGTGACGGCGTTCCACCCGATCCGGCCGGACGATACTTGGTCGAGGGTGGCGACGAGCCGCGCCAGCAGGTAGGGCGGATAGGCGAAGGTGGCAAAGGTTGGCACGATGCCGATTCGCGAGGTGGCCGCCGTCATCAGCGCCGCCACGACCGATGGATCCTGGCGCGGCACCGACAGGCCGTACTTCAGATAAACCTCCCGCGACCCTCCGTAACTCTCGCCAACATAAGAGGAATCCTCGATCAGCAGATAATCGAAGCCCGCCCGCTCGAGTTCGCGCGCCATCCCGACGAAGAACTCCGGCACCATCCACTCGGTGCCGATATTCCCGGTCCAGGGCTCGCCCCACGCTTGGACGCTGGAGCCCTGGAGAAACCACCCGAGGTGGAAAGGCTTCGCTTGCATCTTTCGTATCTCCGATGAAGACCGGACAGAGTGTCGGTGCGGAGGCTGTTCAGGAACTGATAAGGTCCGCGTACTTCTGCTCGACGGTCGGACTGTGCTCACCCCACCATCGGCCGTCGGAAGCCAGCATCACCTTCTGGTTGGCGGGGTCGGAGGGGTTGATCGGCTTCAGTTCCGCCGGGACCAAGGCGGTGGCCGCCGGATTGGCGGGGCCGTTCGCCATGAGTTCCAGCAGCTTCACCTGACCTTCCGGGGCCTGCATGCTGGCAATGGCCTCCATGGCGGCCTTCTTGCCGGCAGGATTGCCTTTCGGGACGATCCACATGCCAGGGTGCAGGATGCCCTGGTTGAAGGTCCAGTCGATGCGGCCGTCGCTGTCGCGCTTCAGCAGGTGGGCGCGCGTGTGCCAGAGCAGGCCCATGTCGCACTCGCCGCTGCGCAGCAGCTGCTGGCTCTCGGCACCGCTGCTCCAGTAGAGCGATTCCGCCTTTATCGAGCCGATCTTCTTCAGAGCGCTGTCGACATCGATCGGATAGATCTTGTCCATGGGCACGCCGTCGGCGAGCAGGGCGCATTCCAGCATAGCGAGCGCGCGCTTCCGCAGCATGCGCCGTCCCGGATACTTCTTCAGGTCGAAGAAGTCGGCCATCGTCTTCGGCGGATTGTCCTTGTACTTCTCTGCGTTGTAGGCGAGCACGACACCGAACGTGTAGTTGATGCAGCCGGTCTCGTACGCGAAGCCTGGGATCATCTTCGCCTTGTCGATAATCGCGTAATCCATCTCCTCCAGGACGCCGGCCTTGCCCATGACGATGGAGTCGCCGGCACCTGAATCGCAAACGTCCCAGATGACGTTCTTGGCTTCGACCATCGCGCGGACCTTCCCCGACGAGGGACCGCCGCCTTCGACCACCATCTTGAGCGGCGAACCGCTGTCGTAGTGGGCTTTGAAGGCCTCGGTGAACGCCTTGACGGCATCGCCGCCCCAGTTGCACAGCACGAGTTCGCCTGAGGCAGCCGACGCCGCGCGGCCGCCCAGACCGCCGAGTGCTGTCGTCGCGCCGAGCGCCGCCATCAGGCCGAGCAACTGACGCCGCCCGAGCCGGCCGGCAGCCAGTTCCTCCTTCAGGATCTCGCCGCAATCCTCGGCATGGGTCTGGTACCGCGACATGATCACCTCGGTCCGCTAGGGGTCTGCCGTCAGGTGGTACGGCCGATGCCGCCGCCCCTCCGGCAGTTCCGAATCAGCAAGGCGCGTGCCATGATGCACGAGGGCGGCAGCCGCACCTCGCGGCGGCTCGGATTCCGACCGATGCGGCACCATCTCTGCATGCGTTCGATGCGGATTCCGTCACCCGAGCCCCTCCTGCATGCTGGACCTCCTGCGCACTGCGCTTCTCGCGTTCGCCATCCTTTTCGTGCTGCCCATTGGTTTGGCGGCGGGGGTCTATTTCGCCCGGGACCACGGCGTCGACTGGCGAGCAGCCGATCGGTCGAGTTCCGGCCTGCTGCCGGCGGCGGCGCGGAACACGCCGGCCGTCGTGCGCATATTCGCTGCGCGCACCGTCCGCTGGCGCGGCATCTTCGCAACCCACACCTGGATCGTCATCAAGGACGCTGGCGAAGACGCCTACACACGCTATGACTATACGGCCTGGGGCCAGCCCATCCGGGTGAACGGCTTCGTCGCCGACGGCCGCTGGTTCGGCAGGTATCCAGAACTCGTCTATGCCGCCGACGGAGAATCGGCGGCCCGCCTGATCCCGAAGATGAAGGCAGCGATCGCCAGCTACTCGTATAGCGAGTACGGCGATTACAGGGCTTGGCCCGGCCCCAACTCTAACACCTTCGTCGCCGCGGTGATGGAAGCTGTGCCCGAAATACGCAAAGCCCTGCCCCCGACGGCAATCGGAAAGGACTATCCGCATCACGGGCGATGGCTGGCGCCCACTCCCTCCGGCACGGGCTTCCGAATGACGCTCGGCGGCTACCTCACCTTGACCGTCGGCTGGATCGAGGGGCTTGAGTTCAGCCTGCTGGGCGCCGTCGTCGGCCTCGATATCCGGCGCCCAGCAGTGAAGCTGCCCGCCCTCGGCAGAGTCGGCATGTGACGTATCGGCGTATGACGCCCGGCACTTGGATCCCCTTGAGATTCCGGCGCAGTTACACACGGCGAGACCTTGTAGTAGGGTACTCGAACAGGGGGATCGGAGATGACCATGATCCGCGCGGCAGTCCTTGCCACGGCATTAGTCTCTCAGTCCTTCGTCGCGTCCGCTGCGATGTTCGGACGCGACGATGCGGACCGCACCGAAGGCTATTCGGGCGGCAGGGGACTCATCACCTACTCTGGCCAGACGGGGATGTTCCTGAATCCGACGTCCGGAACCGCGAACGCCGGAGACATCTCCCTTCAATCCTGCGCGCTGATCTTCGATATCGGCGGCGAGACCGTCGTCTCGCATGCCGTTCTCGCCACCGTAGGGGCTGCGGACTGGCTGGAACTCGGCGTCTACGGGATTGGCGTCTATGGCGTTCCGACCGGCGACGGCGGCCCCGGCCCGGGGGATGACGGACTGTCGGGTGCGAACAGGACGATGGGCGCCGGACAGGGCAATGTCCGCCTCCGTCTCCTAAAGGACGAGGGCATCCTTCCCGAGGTGAGTATCGGCGGCATGTTCCGTGCGGGCGACGAGTACCTGCGACAGGAGCAGTTGTTCGTCGCCGCTTCGAAGGGCTTCGACCTGGACCCGGAGGGTGTGGTCCGCGGCGTACGGTTCCATGTGGGTTTCCGGCAGCTGTGGCAGGACCCGGACGTAAAGGAGCGCAACGGCTCGATCGCTTACGGCGGAATGGAGGTCGCCCTGCCCCACGACCTGCATCTGGTGGGCGAAGTGTCCGGCAAAGACGATGTCTACGACCGCACCCCCTTTTCAGTGGGTGTGCAGTGGCGGGATGCGCGCGGCTATGGCGCCAGCCTCGCCTTCGTACGGTCGGACGACTGGGGCGAGGATGCCGCCTATATCGGTATCGGCTTCAACTTCTGAGATCGGCCGCCGTCTGTCTCAGCCGCAGGGCGAGAGAGCGAGCACGGGCGGCATCCGCCGTCGCGCCGAGCCGATCGAAGCCCTCTATCGCCGAAGCAACGGTGTCGCGAGCCTCATCGATCTGGCCGAGCCGGTGTCGGGCCTCGGCGAGATCGAGGAGCGTTCGCGCAGCCTCCTGCTTTCGTTCGAGGCGACCGAAGGCTGCAAATGCGATCTCCAGTCTCTCACGTGCAGCTCCGGCGTCGCCGCGGGCGAGCGCGATGCGGCCCAGTCCTCGTTCGGCACCAGCCACCGCGAGCGGCGGAGGTTCCGAATCAAGGACCCCGCGGAACACGCGTTCGGCCTCGTCCCATGCACCTGCCGCCAGATGCCCCTCCCCAAGAACCACGCGCGTCAAGGCGTGCAGCAGTGCCGTTCCGAGATCGTCTAGAAGCGCCAAGCTACGGCCAGCTTCGGCTATGGCCTCGTCCGGCCGGCCATTCTCTAAGGCGAGGATCGCCAGATTGGCGCGCGCGAGGGCCGCACCATTGACGTTCCCGATCTCCTCGAATGCGTGCAGCGCCAGCCGATGCCGATGCGCCGCGCCCTCCAGGTCGCCGCGGCTCATGGCAAGGTTTGCGAGATTGTTCTGCGCGCCCGCCACGCCTTCGGCGTCGCCGATGCGTCTCCACAGTTCGAGGGCCCGTCGGAAGAGTTGATCCGCGTCCTCATAGTTGCCGACATCCCTGGCGGCATCGCCCATGTAATTGCAGGCCCGCGCCTGCTCCGAGAGGCTTCCCAGGACCTCGGCTGCCGCGAGTGCCGCCCGGAAATGTGCAGCGGCCTCCGCAAACCGGCCGCCGGTATGTGCGAGCCTTCCGTCCAGGATGTCCAGGCGCACCAGCGCGGGCCGATCTGAGGGATCACACAGACGACGCGAACGCGCCGCATGGTCGAGTGCCTGGGATAGACGCGCCGCCCGCAGTTCGACATGAGCGAGATCGAAGTAGAGGTCTCTCAGAACCTCGACATGACCACCATTATGCTCGTCGAGCATGGCCACCGCTTCGGTCAGATGTTGGGCCGCGGCCTCCGCACGGCCGGTACTGGCGCACGCTGCCGCAAGGTGGCGCAGCGCGGCAGCATGCTGAGCAGGACCATCCGCATGCATCGCCATGGATGCGGCGTGCTGCTCGACCTCGTCGTAGGCACCGAGCCGTAAGCGGAGGCGTGCGGCTGCATCGTGCGCCGCGAACGCTGTCGCCGCGGCAGGGCCTCCTGCCGATGCCGACTGTGCGATGGCCTTCGCGAAGCGGTCCCCCGCGTCGGCGTTCGCGAAAAGGCCGGCAGCCCGGATGCCGGCACGGACGTTGGCCGCTGCAGCATCGGCCCACGCCTCTGCCGCTTCGAAATGAAGTGCCAGCAACTCCGGCGCGACGGCCTCGACGCCACCGGCGGTCGCCGCGAGCGCGAGGCCGGTTTCGCGATGAAGGCGACGACGCTCGCTCAGCAGCAAGGTCTCGTAGCAGGCCGCCTGCATCAGTGTCTGACGGAAGTACCACCGCCCCGCTTGGCTCGGATCCTGCTCGACCAGATCGCGTTCGGCGAGACGGCGCAGCGATTCCCCCGTGTCGGCCGTTTCGCCGCGCGCGGCTTCTGCGACGGCCGCCGTGACCGCCGCATCGAACTCCGGACCCTGCACGGCGCATTCCAGCAGGAGCCGCTTCAGGCGCGGCTCCAAAGCGTCAGCCCGCGCCACGAGCGCGCCGAACAGGGATTCCGGCAGGATCACAGCCGACGCCGTCGGATCGGACTCCCATTCGGCTCCTGAGCGGCGAAGGACGCCAGCATCGACCAGCTTCAGCAACATCTCCCGGAGGTAAAGCGGGATCCCCTCCGCCCGTCGGAGAACGTCTTCCCGAAGTGCGGGCGACAGCGCCTGGGCATAATCGAGCCGATCGAGCAGTTGCTCGGACTCACAGGGGGTCAGCGGCGGCAGCTGAACCACGAGCACGTCGTCGGGTGCCGCCGGCGACGGCGCTGCGCGGACCGCAGTCACGATCGGCGGCAGCGGCTCCGTGTCCGCTTCCGGCAAATCGTGCAGCAGGAGGGCCGAGGCCTCGTCGCAATCGTCGAAGGAGTCGAGGAACAGGACGAGGCGGTCGTCGTGCCGACGAAGATTGGCGAGCAATCGCCCGAAGCCCTCCCCCAGAGTGCGACGCAGCGTCCTCGGGTCCGGATCCGGCGGCCGGACCGCCAGCGTGTCCGGCGCAGCGAGGTACCAGAGCGCGCCGAGATAGGGATCCAGACCGGCGGTCAGCGGCGCAAGGTCGGCAGTGAACGCTTCGAACGATCGGGGCACCGGCGTATTAGACACGTGCGCTCGGACCGACTGCACGATGCGGCGAACCAGCGCCAGCGGCCGTCTTCGGGTCGCCGGACGGGCCGATACAGGGAGCAGCCGCATGCCGGCGCTCGCCGCCGCCGTTCTTACCAGCCTCGTCTTGCCAATGCCCGACGGACCGCAGACGATCGCGCGCATCGGCAAAGCGCCTGACCGCCAGTTTCCGGTGAGCCGCGCAAGCGCGTCGGCGCGGCCGACGAATGGCCACTCGTCAAACGGATCGGGTGCGTCGGTCAGTTCGCGAAGAAGCTCGTGCGCGATCACCTGCCCGGTCTTCCCTTTCACGTCCAGGCGACGCACCGGTCCAAATGCGAACTGCCCGCGGAGGCGCCGCATCATCTCGTGTGAGACGAGGATCGTGCCAGGAGCGGCGTTCGATTCGAGGCGCGAGGCCAAGTTCACCACGTCACCCATCACCGAATAGTCGCGACGCGTGGACGCGCCGACCCTCCCCGCCAGGACGACCCCGCAGTGAATTCCGATCCGCATCCGGAAGATCACGCCCGCCCTTTCTCGATTGCGATCGGCAAAATCAGCGAGATAGGCCTGCATCGACAGCGCGGCACGCGCCGCGCGTGCGGGATCGTCGGCGTGCGCCACGGGAGCACCGAAAAGCGCCATCACGTTGTCGCCGATATACTTGTCGATGTGCCCACCTTCGTCGGCGATCGCGACGCCGAGCCCATCGAAGCAATCGTTCATGATCCGATGCACCGTTTCCGGATCGAGCCGCTCCGACATCGCCGTAAAGCCGCTGACATCGGCGAAAAGGACCGTCACGTCACGGCGTTCGTCGGTCGTCACATCGACCGGCGGAGGCGGAGCCACTCCGCCCAGCCTTTGGCCGCAGTCCGCGCAGAACTTGAAGCTGACCGGAAAGGTAGTGCCGCAGGCCGGACAGGCGATTTGATCTTCGGTCATGAGCGGTCAGGCCGTGGCCGGCGCGTTGAAGTGCCGATCTGCGCTCAACGGCGCCTCGCGGAGGCATGGCCGGCTATTCGCGATGGACGGTCCACCTGAGCCGGCGCGCATGGGGCAAGTCTACCTCGTCGCTCCGGCTCCGACACGCTCAAAAAAGATGCGCACCTGCCTCAGACGAGGCGGCGGCGGGCGCGAACGACGAGGAGAAGAAAGAACGGCACCCCAACCAACGCCGTAACCACGCCGACCTTAATCTCGGCTGTCGTTGGAACAAGGCGGACGAGGCTGTCGGCAGCGAGCAGAAGAGCGGCGCCCGCCAGCGCCGAAGGAAGCAGCACCGACGCCGGCCGGTGGCCGACGAATGGCCGGATCAGGTGCGGTACGACGAGCCCGAGAAAGCCGATCAGACCTGTCACTGAAACCGCCGCGCCCACGCCCAGACCGACTCCCACGATCACACGCACCCGCACGCCGCGCAGCGACACGCCCAGTGTCTGCGCCACCTCTTCGCCCAGGCTCATCGCATCGAGCGCGCGGCCGCAACCGAGGAGGATCGCGCAACCGAGCAGCATCGGCGCCGCAGCCAGTCCGACATGCAGGAAGCTGCGATCTTCGAGCGAACCGAGCAGCCAGAAGGCGATTTCGAGGGCCGCGAAAGGGTTCGGCGCCAGATTCAGCGCCAGCGACACGCCGGCGCCAGCGAGACTGCCGAGGGCGACGCCCGCCAGGATCAGCGTCAGGACCGATGCGTCGCGTCCGGCGACAGCACGCAGCAGCAGGATACCGATGAGGGCGCCGGCGATACCGCCCAGTGGCTGCGCCATCGGGAAGAGATCGGCAAGGCCGAAATAGAGGGCAATGACGGCGCCGAGCGCAGCAAACCCCGAGGTCCCTATAACCGCGGGTTCCGCGAGGGGGTTGCGCATCAGTCCCTGCAGCGCCGCGCCCGAAAGCGCCAGCGTCGCCCCTACCAGCAGCGCCAGCAGCACGCGCGGCAGTCGGATCTCGCCGACGATGATCCCTTCGGGGGTCGAGGGACTGAGCAGTGCACTGACGAGACGGCCCGGCGGGATGGTCACCGGACCGACCGTCAGTCCGGCTGCGGCCAGCACCAGGACGAGCAGCAGTAGGCCGCCGAGCAGGGCACCCTGCCCGATCCCCGCCCTCGCTCGCTGTTCAGAAGGTCGCACGCAGCCCCGCGAAGACCGATCGGCCAGGGGTGGCCAGATTCTCGGCTTCCTCGTAGTCCGCGTTGAACAGGTTGTCGATGCGGCCGTGCAGTTCCAGCCCATCGAGGAGCGCGTATCTCGCCGCAAGGCCTACCAACGTATAGGCATCGAGGCGGCCACGTTCGCCGCTCTGGTTGTAGCGTCTTCCGATATGGCTGGCACTAGCCTGGAACGACAGGCGATCGGTCAGTGATACATCGGCGACCACTGAACCGGCATGACGCGGCCGGCGCGCCAACTCGCTGCCGTCGCTCTGGTCCTCGGTGGTCATGAAGGTGTAGCTACCGGTCAGCGTGACCCGATCGGTCGGCGTCACCTTAAGCCCCAGTTCAACGCCCTCGGTCGTCGCCTCGTCGAGTTGGAGAAACGTCCCTGCACCAGCGTCGTACTCGATCAGGTCGTCGAAGTCGTTGCGGAAGAGCGTCGCGGAGGCGACGGCCATGCGGTTGAACAGGGTCTGCTCCACACCCACGTCCCAACTGCGGCTGCGCTCGACACCCAGGTCGGGATTGCCTCGCACGGGAAGGAAACCGAACAAAAAGGTATCGTCGAAGCGTTGCTGGATCGTCGGCGCCTTGGCGCCGGTGGCGTGGCTGGCACGCAGCACCGTGCCGGTTTCCGTAATGGGCAGCGCCGCCGTGAGGCGATACGTGAATTCGGTGCCGAACGCTTCGAAATCGTCGAACCTGCCTCCGGCGGTCAGGTTCAGCCGGTCGAACAGTTCAAGGCTGTAGAGCCCATAGGCCGCATAGGCATCCTCGTCGCGATCGTAGCGCTCCCGCGACGCACCGGCCGACCGTTCCCGCGCCTGTCCGTAGTCACGATGCACGTCGACGCCTAGCGTGAGTTGATTTGCATCGTCGAAGGCCAGGTCGTGGCGCCACTCCAGGCCGGCCCGCGCGCCGTCGAAATCGCTCACGGTTCGGACGCCGGCCGTCGATTCGTCCTCAAAACGACGGAGCGTACGGCTGCCGTAGAGATCGAGATGCTGAGTCCAGGCGCCATCGAGAAGCGCCAGTTCCGCCCCCAAGCGCCCCGACCAGACGCGGTCGTGCTTATCGGCGAAGCCGTCGCGGGTCGCCGTGGGGTCGAGTTCGGCGAACACGTCCTCGTATCGCGCGGCAGCGTCGAAGCGCAGTCGCTCGCTCGCCTCATAGCCGCCATGGCCGGACAGGGTGCGCAGCTTCGCGCCGTCCTTCTCGTCGCCGTCCTTCGATCGCGAGAAGCCTTCGGCAGTCTGGTTGACGGCGTCGAGGGTCAAGTCCCAACCCTCCCGCCTCGCCCCGAAGCCGGTCTCCTGACGAAAGGTGCCGTAGCTGCCGCCGCCGAGCCCGACGTAGCCACCGACGCCTTCGTCCGCGCGGCGCGTGACGATGTTGATCACGCCGCCGATCGCCTCGCCGCCATAGAGCGCGCTCTGGGCACCGCGCAGCACTTCGATGCGCTCGATTCCCTGGACGGACAGGCCGGCGAAGTCGAAGCGTCCACCGGTACTCGCCGGATCGTTGACGCGGACACCGTCGACTAGGACCAGCGTCTGGTCCTCGTCCGCGCCGCGGATCGAGACATCGGTGCGCGCGCCGAGCCCGCCGCTGTTGACCACGGTCACGCCGGCGACGCGGCGCAGCAACGCCTCGACGCTGGTAGCGCCGCTCGCCTCGATAGCGGCCCGGTCGATTACAGTCACCGCGCTACCAAGCCGGTCGGCGGGAGTCGGCACGCGGGTGGCGCTCACCACGAGCGGTGCCAGCACGATGGTCGACCCGTCGCCCGGTTCGGCGGCGGCAACCGAGAGCGAGAGAGTTGCAGAGAGAACGAAAACGATTCCTGCGCGCGCGGCGGTCGCCGCTCGCGCCCTGGGGCCTTCAGACATCGTCGAGATCTGCCTGGTTCCGGTTTCGGACCCCCGTCACGCCTAGCGTGTCCCGGGGAGGCCTGCATGAGGCAGGCGGCAACATGAATGCGTGGCGAGGCGGGCGACGTCAAGGTCGCGCCGACAGGCTCGGTTCGCGCGCCGCTGATCCGCGCTCCGAGCGTTGACACTGCGCCGGCCCGGGTCTCCGATGCCCCACACAAGAAGCGCGGAGGAGAAGGCCATGAAGGTCGCGAAGATCGAGACGCTGCACTGCGACGCCGGCTGGCGGAACTACCACTTCGTCAAGCTGACGACCGAAGATGGGGTCGTCGGCTGGAGCGAGTTCGACGAGGGCTTCGGATCGCCCGGCGTCACCGCGGTCATCGAGAAGATGGGTGAGCGGGTGATCGGCCAACGCGCCGGCGACCATGAGCGCATCCACGCCGAACTCTACTGCCTGACGCGGCCCGCCGCCGGTGGCGTCGTCGCCGAGGGCCTGGGGGCCATCGAGAACGCACTGCTCGACGCGAAGGCGCGCACGCTCGGTGTCCCCTGCTACGAACTGCTCGGTGGCAAGGTCCGCGACCGGGTCCGGCTCTACTGGTCGCACTGCGCCACATGGCGCATCAATCACCCGACGTTCTACAAGCCGCCTATCACCGACCTGGACGGCGTGAAGGCGATGGGCGCGGAGGTGAAAGAGAAAAATTTTACAGCACTCAAAACGAATATCTTCATTCATGGCGATAACGGCGCGAAGGGCTGGCGGCCGGGCTTCGGCGTTCCGTTCATGCCGGAGCTGAACGTCGACCGGCACGTGCTGCGCAATCTGCGCGCCCACCTGGAGGCGTTCCGCGACGGCTGCGGGCCGGACGTCGACATGCTGCTCGACCTGAACTTCAACGCGAAGACGGAGGGCTATCTCAAGATCCTGCGCGAGATCGCCGACCTCGACATGTTCTGGATCGAGATCGACAGCTACAACGCCCAGGCGCTCGCCTACATCCGCAGCCACAGCCATCACCCGATCAGCTCGTGCGAGACCCTGCTGGGACTGCGAGAGTTCCTGCCCTATTTCCAGCACCAGTCGATGGACGTCGCGATCATCGACGCCGTGTGGAACGGCGTATGGCAGTCGATGAAGATCGCGGCATCTGCCGAGGCGCACGAGATGAACGTCGCGCCACATAACTTCTACGGCCACCTCTGCACGATGATGAACGCCCACTTCGCGGCCGCCGTGCCGAACCTGCGCATCATGGAGATCGACATCGACCGCTTGGACTGGGACCACGAGTTGTTCACGGTCCTGCCGCCGATCGAGGACGGCTACCTCGTCATCCCGGACACGCCCGGCTGGGGCACCGAGCCGAACGAGGAGGCGATCCGCGCTCGGCCACCGAAGGGCGGCGGGGGAATGCTGCACTACGGCAAGAAGTGAACACGGGGCGACGCCGGTTCAGCGCTCCACGATCCTGTCGAGGATTCGGCGCCGCCTCTCCCAGCCCACGGCTTCCAGTTCGGCGGTGTCGGACTCGCGTTCCGGCCAGCCGAGGCAGAGATAGGCGGTCAGGCGCCACCCGTCGGGAACGTCGAGCGCCGCGGCGACCTCCTGTTCGTCGAGGATGGATACCCAGCCCAGGCCGAGGCCGCGCGCCCGTGCCGCGAGCCACATGAGCATCACCGCGCAGACCGCGGAATAGTCGCGTGTCTCCGGCATCGAGATTTGGCCGAGGCCGTGCCCCTGCCCGCCCTCGTGGTCAGTGTAGACCGCGAGCTGTTCGGGGGCGCGGTCGATGCCGGCCAGCTTGAGCGAGGCGTACAGGTGTGCACGCTCCCCCGAGAAGCCGGCCAGCGCACGCGCGTTCGTGCGGTCGAAGCTGGCCCGCACGGCATCGCGTGCCGCGGCACTGCGCACGCGGACGATCCGCCACGGCTCGCTCAATCCGACCGACGGCGCCTCGCCGGCGGCGGCCAGAACTTCGCCCAACAGGTCCTCCGGCACCGCATCGGTGCGAAACGACCGTACGTCGCGTCGCCACCGAAACAGCCGGTCGAGTGCGTCGATGAACTCCTGCGAAAAGGTCGTCGCCATTCAAGTGGCTCGTCTGGCTGATCGATGAGAGCGCGTCTTAGCGATCGCAGGGCGCGACGGCTACCCCGCGCTCCCTCGATCATCAGCTGCCGCCGAAACCGGTTACGCCTCCGCCCGCTGGTCGAGCAGCGTGACGACACGATCGACGATCTGGCGCTCCTGGAACGGCTTGGCGAGGGTGGTCGTCCCTCGGTATTCGGGGGGCAGCTGGCTGTTCGCGTAGCCGGTGAGGAAGAGGAAAGGAATGCCGCGCGCGATGAGGGCATCCGCGACGGGGAAGACCTTGGCGCCCCCCAGATTCACATCCAGCACGGCGCCGTCGAGCGCCTCCGTTTCCGCGGCGGAAACGGCCTGGTCGAGGCGGCTGAACGGGCCCACCGGCATGAAGCCGGCATCGCTGATCGCGGCTTCCAGGCTGATTGCGATCAGCACCTCGTCTTCCACGATGAGGATCCGCATGATCGTCATTTCGCCTCCTCGCCCGGGGGAAGTCGAACGAGATCCCCCGTCAGCGGCAATGTGATCCGGACCACGAGGCCGGATGCCCCGTAGGCGTAGTGGACGTCTCCGTCGAGTTCGAAACCGATGCTACGCTCCACCAGCTGCGTGCCGAATCCGGGTCGCTCCGGCGGAGTGGCAGGCGGCCCGCCGCGCTCGCTCCAGACGATGACGAGCGTCCCGCCCGGGTCGTCCGGCGCGCTCCAGTCGACCTGCACCGTACCGCCGGCGACGGAAAGGCTGCCGTGCTTGACGGCGTTGGTGCAGAGCTCGTGAACGACCATTCCGAGCGACAGGGCCGCCCGCGGCGCCAGCAGGACCTCGGGGCCGTCGAGGTGGATGTGCTTCGGCTCGGCATCGTAGGGATCGAGTTCGGCGATGAGCAGGTCGCGGAGCGATACGGTCGACCACTGCACGTCCGAGACCAGCGTGTAGGTGGCCGCCAGCGCGTTCAGCCGCCCCAGGAACGACTGGCCGAATTCCTCCAGCGATCGCGCCCGCCGCAGCGTCTGCGAGGCGAGCGACAAATGACCGTCAGCATGTTCTTCACGCGGTGGTTCAGCTCGGCGACCAGCAGGCGCTGCTGCTCCTCCGCCTCGATGACACTGGTCACGTTCAGGAAGGTGACGAGCACGCCGTCGACGACATCGTCGCCGTTCCGGTAGGGCAGGATGCGCATGAGGTAGTGCGCGTCGCCGTCGATCCGCCGCACGTCCCGCTCGACCGGCTGCACCGTGTCCAGCACCTCGCGGATGTCGCGGCGCAGCTGCTCGTAGTCGAGGCGGCTGGCGATGTCGGTGATCGGCCGGCCGCGGTCGGACGGGATCAGCCGGAACACCTCCGTCACGGCGGGCGTGAAGCTGCGGATCAGCATGTTGCGGTCGAGGAAGATGGTCGCGATCCGCGTGCTCTCGAACAGGTTGCGCAGGTCGGCGTTGGCCGTGTCGAGCGCATCGACCTTCTGCGCCAGCTCGAGATTGACGGTGTGCAGTTCCTCGTTGAGGGACTGCAACTCCTCCTTCGAAGTCTCCATCTCCTCGTTGGTCGACTGGACCTCCTCGTTGACCGACAGGAGTTCCTCGTTCGCCGACTTCAGCTCCTCCAGCGACGTCTCGTATTCCTCGATCGTCGTCTGCAGGCGCTCGCGCGTGGCGCGCAGCTCCCGCTCGAGTGCGGCAACCGGGTCGCACTGGTCGACGCTCTCCTCGGCCCTCGCCTCGCCCTGGTTCCGCGGCGCGGGTGGCCCGACCTCCTCGAAGACCACCAGGTAGAGCGGGTCGGTCTCGATCTCGTGCAGCGGCTCGACGGTCAGCCGGATGTGCTGGACGCCGCCCTCGAACTCGACCTCCAGGTCGGGCTTGGTGACGGTGCGCTGGGTTTCGATCGCATCCGCGAGGGCCGCCCGCAGCTCCAGCCGCAGGCCGCGCCGCGCCATGGTCACGAGCTGCCGGTTCGGCGCGCCGACCGGGGGCTCCAGGAACTTGCCGGTGCGCGACGAGAAGCTGACCACGTCGCCGTCGCCGTCGACCACGACGTGCGGCGGCGCGAACCGGTCGAGCACCCGCCGCTCGATCAGCCGTGTCGACAGCTGCGATGTCGCCTCGACCGCACGGTTGCCGGCGCGCGGACGTTGCAGGCGACCTGTCGATGCGGCGAGCATCGCGCCGGGATAGGCGGTGGCGCCGTCGCGGCGCCGGAACACGCGCTGGGCCTGGTCAACCGGGGCGAAGAGCTGCGAGTTGTGGCTGATGTTCTCCGAGTTGCCGAGGAACAGATAGCCGCCGGGCCGCAGCGCGTAGTGGAAGACCGGGAAGACCTGGTCGTGCAGCCCGCCGCCCAGATAGATCAGCAGGTTGCGGCAGGAGATCAGGTCGATGCGCGAGAAGGGCGGATCGCGGATCAGACTGTGCGCCGAGAAGACGCAGAGGTCGCGGATCTCCTTGACCGGCGTGAAGATGCCGTCGCCGGTGAAGAACCGGTCGCGCCGCGTCGGCGACACGCCGCCCATCATCGCCTCCGGATAGCGCCCGCTGCGCGCGACCGCCAGCGCCGCCTCGTCGATGTCGGTCGCGAACACCTGCACCCGCGGCACCACCTTCAGCGTGTCCATGTGCTCGCGCAGCAGGATGGCGATCGAATAGGCCTCCTCGCCCGTCGAGCAGCCCGGCACCCAGACGCGCAGCGTGTCGGAGGCCCCCTTCCCCTCGAACAGCTTCGGCACGACCAGCTTCGCCAGCGCCTCGAACGCGTCCTCGTCGCGGAAGAAGCTGGTCACGCCGATCAGCAGGTCGCGGAAGAGGTTGATGATCTCCCCCTCATCCTTCTGCAGCAGGTCGACATACGCCTCGACGTCGGTGACCTGCAGCACCTTCATGCGCCGCTCGACCCGGCGCATGAAGGTCTTCACCTTCTAGCCGCTGAAGTCGTGCCCGGTCTGGTGGCGCAGCAGGCCGTAGATCCGCTCCTGCGCCTCGCGCAGCACCTGACGCGCGTTCGACTGCCGTTCGGCCTCCAGGACCGTCTCCAGCGACAGCCGGCTGTTGACGTATTCTATCAGTTTGGGTCCGATCTGCTCGACCGGCAGGACGATGTCGACGAAGCCGGTCGCGACGGCGCTGTCGGGCATCTCCGGATAGGCCGGCCGCGACCCGTCGCTGCCCTGGGCCACGGCCAGGCCGCCGGCCTCCTTGATCGCCTTCACGCCCAGCGCGCCGTCGCTGCCGCCGCCGGACATGACCACGCAGATCGCCTGATCGCCGAGATCCTCGGCCAGCGAGCCGAAGAAGATGTCGATCGGGTGGCGCTCGCGCTGAGTGGCGTTGGGCGGCCGCAGGCGGATCGTCCGACGCTTGACCGTCAGGATCGTGTTGGCCGGGATGACGTAGATGCGGTTCGGCGCGATCGCCTCGCCGTCCGTCGCCAGCACGACCGGCATCGGCGCGGAGTAGCCGATGACCTCCGGCAGGCTGCTCACGCGGTCGGGCGACAGGTGCGTGACGACGACGAACGCCATGCCGGGTTCGGCCGGCAGGTGGCGAAAGAACTTCTCGAAAGCCTCGACGCCGCCCGCGGACGCCCCGACACCGACGATCGGGAAATCGGCGGACTCGCTCATGCTAGGTCTATCCCCGCTGGATGGTCGACCGGATGTCTATCGCCGATCCGATGTCACCTTAAACCTTGTGGCTTACGCCATGAACCACCGCGGCAGCGGGGCGGTTCCGCTACGCCGATAGCACACCCGGCTTACCCCGGCGCGGCGCCGCCCCGCTCCGCCAGGATCGCCTCCGCCGCGCGCGGCACCAGCAGGCGGGTGGCCACCGTCTTCAGCGCCGCGTCGTCCGAGGCCGCCCCCGCCGCCTGGACGGCCAGGAGCAGGGCGCCGGCCTGGGTCTCGGTCCAGAACCAGCGCAGCGCCTCGGCCGGGGTGTGGCGGACGTCCGGCCGGGCGGCGGCCGCCTCGTGGTAGAAGGCGGTCAGGTCGTCGCCGGCCAGCTTCAGCAGCTGCGCCACCGAGACGCCCGCCACCGGGCTCCCGGCCTCGGCCCCCTCGTTCGCCACCGCGTCGAGGAATTCGGCGATGGCGAGCGGCTCCAGCCCGCTGGCGCCCACCGTGCTGCGCCGGCCGCGGGCCAGCGCCAGGTCGTGCCAGGGCTGCAGCCGGCCGATCTCGTCGTTCACCCGCTCGACCAGCGTCGGCGCCCGCGCATCCTCGGGAGACGGGAACGACACCGGGCAGAACAGGCCGTCGTCCGCCTCCGCCGTCACCGCCGCGGGCGGCGCCTCGTCCGGGAAGTCCACCAGCACCGGGACGCCCGGCCCGGCCGGACCGTCCGGCTCGTCGAACAGCGCCAGCGCCGCGGCCAGCACCCGGCGCTGGAAGGCCGGGTCGTTCGGCGTGCCCAGCGGCCGGCCGAGTTCGAACGGCACCCACAAAGCGCGCGGCGGCCGCATCGCCTCGGCATGCTCGCGGATCAGCGCGATCGCCACGGTCGGCAGCCCCGCCGCCTCGAACCAATGTGCCAGCGCGCACACGGCGCGCGTGCAGTTCGGTCAGACGGGGGCGAAGACGACGGCGTCGACGCCGTCCGCCTTCAGCAGGCCCACGATGTCGGCCGCGTCGGCCCGCATCGCCTCCGGGTCGGTCGCCCCCATGACGCTGTAGTGGAAGGCGGCGACCGAACCGATCGCGCCGTCCGCCGCCATCTCGTTCAACCGGTCGAGCGGCAGGACGACGTTCAGGTCCTGCTGGAAGCCGGTGCGGTCGTAGTTGACCGACACGTGCGTCATGACCAGGTCGCCGCCGGCCGTGTCGCCCGGAATCACCCGGTAGTCGCCGGACCCCGGCCCGAACGGCCGGTCGCCGCGCCGCATCAGCCCGGCCGTGGTGACCAGCGCCACCCGCCTCTCGGACAAGGGCGGCCCGTCGGCGCGCGGCGTCGTGTCGAACGTCGGACAGGGCAGCCCCGCGATATGGCGCGCCAGCGCCGGGGGCAGGTCGGACAGACGGGCCATGGCGGCTCCTTCCGGTGAGGGTGGCGCCACGGTAGCGCGATAGCGGGCGGGGGTGGAAGGATTGCGAGGGGGTGGCGGACGGGCCCGGAGCACGGCGCCTTCTCCCAACGACCGCCGCCCCCTCGCCCCTCTCGATTGTCATCCTCGGGCGGAGCGCAGCGCAGACCCGAGGATCCACGGCAGGCGCACAGGCACCGCGCGGCGCTCCCTGCCGCCGCGTCAGGCGGCCATGGATCACCGGATCTCCGCTTCGCTCCGTCCGGTGATGACAGTGAGTGAGGGCGGCGAGAGCGAGGAAGGTGGCAGGCGACCGTACTCTCCCGCACTTCCCTCCCTCGCCCCCCTCCATTGTCATCCTCGGGCGGAGCGCAGCGCAGACCCGAGGATCCACGGCAGGCGCACAGGCACCGCGTGGCGCTCCCTGCCGCCGCATCAGGCGGCCATGGATCACCGGATCTCCGCTGCGCTCCGTCCGGTGATGACAGTGAGAGAGGGCGGCATCTGCGGCCAGGCGGCGGCGGTGCGCGGTAGGGTCTTCAGCAGGTCGGGGATCGGCCACGCGCCCGCCGCATGCCCCGTCTTATGCGCCCGCGTCTTGGCCGCAGTATGAAACGTCGTGAAACACGCCTCGGAAAACGTCGCACGGCGCCGGGGCGGCACGGGCGGCGCGGCCGCCGCGGGCGGCGCGGCCGCCTCGGTCGCTCCGACCGCGTCGGCGGGCTGGCCCCCCGCCCCACCGGCGTCGCGGGACGGCGCGGCCTCCGGCTCCGGCTCCGGATCGGGCTCCAGCTCCAGCGGCGCGCCCACCGCATAGACCGCCGGGTCGGGAGGCGGCGCCTCGCCCCAGGCGGCCGCGTCCTCGGCGAGATCGAGCCCGGCGCGGGCCTCGCCGATGTCGATCCGCGCGAGGCCCAGCCGGTCCGCCACCCAGAAGGCAGCGCGCAGGTTGCCCTGCCGCACCGCCGCCTCGATCGCGTCCACCGCCGCCGCCTGCAACCCCCGGAACCGCCCGGCCGCCTCGACCGCCAGGAACCGCTGCTCCTCCGCCACCCGCGCCCGCAACCGCTCCGACCGCTGCAGCACCCGCCACAGCGTGCTCCGCGAACACCCCACCTGCGCCGCCACGTCCTTCAACGCATCGCCGCGGGCGATCATCAGCGCGGCAAGGTTCCAGGCTTCGGGGGTGGCGACGCGGGCGCCGGGGCCGGACCGGGATGCGGGTGGAGACACGGTATCGGGACCGGTCGGGGTCCCCGACGGAGCGAGTGCGGACTGGAGGGGCATGATCGTCTCCTGCAAGCCAACAAGGGGACTTTCATCCTACAGGACAATTGGCGGATTTCAATGATAAAAATCCTAGATGAGTCGTCTGGCTTCGGTGGGAACGCACCCTGCGGGCCAGGATCCAGGACGCGCCGCGTCGGCGACACCGACCGGCGCCGACGGTAGAATGGCGCCTACCGCTACCGGCAACCGAGGCTGGCGCATGACCGGGAGTTGTATCGCTATCGAGACCGCCGCATCTCTGGGCGACGCTCTCCCGGCCCCGACGCGGGCGACCGCGGTCCGAAGGGTGACCCTCACCCAAGAGCTCGAGCAATCACTTTGCTGACCAACGCGAGCGGCACATCGATACGTTCCGGTGCACCTCGACGTCCCGCCGGGACATCCGCTCCCGCCGCCGGAAACGCACGGGCTGAAGGCCAGCCACCTCACAAGCGAGCAGCGCCGACGGCTCAGTGCCCAACGGCGTCGGAGGTCGCTAGCCTCTCCCCTTTTCGGAAACCAGATGATAGCGTCTCTAATGCGCCCGGCCGCCGCGCCCTCGCGGAGGTGCGGCCGGGTACCCTCGCAGCAAGTAAGCAGTGAGCTACATGCCCATCGAGATAGTTGTAACCACGGATCGCTATCAATCCGATCCGGGCGCGCGGACGATAATAGATTTTATTCGAAAGAATGATAGGCAGCTTCTTCTAGAAGATGCTACTTTATACTATGATTTTCCGTCCTATACAGATTATGACTCAGAAATAATACGCCCAGACATTTTAATATTAAGCCCCACGCACGGTTTTATTGCAATAAAAATTGTTAGCGATGGTGAGGCGCAAGCACCGAACTTCGCTATTGAATCTATCGATGATTCGCTTTCCGACTTTACGAGCAACTTATATGCGCGACTCCTGAAAAGCCGCGACCTACGCTTGTCCCGCACGAAGTCTATGATTGATGTAAATCCAGTGATATACGATCTCCGGTCAAAACGAGCAGATGCCACGGCATTTGAGGCGGAGAGCGCTTTCTGCAGTAGCACAGAAGGCTTTTTGAGCACTATTCGGGGATTTAAGATTGAACCTCTCGCCGATAAGTTAATTCAGGAAGCTCGATCAGTCGTCGAAGGTGCGAAGGCGCTGACACGTTCTCAAAAGCGGATAACGCCTGATCCTGACCGGCACCCGCTCGCTGCCGCGCTTGCCAAGCTAGAGTCTGAGATCGCAAACTTCGATCAAAAACAGCGTCACGTTGCCCTTGTCGACGCGGGTGGGCCAACCCGAATACGGGGGCTAGCTGGATCCGGCAAAACCGTTATACTCGCAATGAAGGTTGCTCATCTTCATCTGAATAAACCGCAGTCGCGCATTCTGATAACATTCTTTACAAGAAGTTTGCGCGCCACGATCAAGACGTTGATCACAAGATTCTACCGTCATTACGCAGAAAGTGATCCAGATTGGTCATACATCCACATTCGGCACGGCTGGGGGGGACGAACTTCGCCTGGTGTTTATTCTGATGCATGCAAAAGACAAAACGTTCCAGCCCTAAATCTACAGGAAGCCCAGAGAGCCGCGGCGGGCCACCAAAACGCATTTGCGGCCGCGTGCGCGGATCTTCTATCAAAAGCTAACGTTACTCCTTTTTACGACTATACGTTAATAGATGAGGGGCAGGATTTCCCGCCAAGCTTTTACAGGCTGTGCTTTTTTTTAACAAAAGGCGAGAGGGACCGGAAGAACATAATATGGGCATACGATGAACTTCAAGATATTATGAAGATCAAGATTCGGCAACCCGATGAACTATTCGGGATTGATGCGGATCACAAACCCCGCATATCTCTAGATCGGTCAGCATCGCATTTACCGCCCGGCGCCACCAATGACGCCATATTAAGCAAGTGTTACAGAAATCAGCGCGATGTACTCGTGACAGCACATGCCCTCGGTTTTGGCGTGTACGGCAACATAGTGCAGCTTCTGGAAAGCAAAGAGCACTGGCAAGATGTTGGCTATGATGTTTTGTCCGGCCCGCTGACAACTGGGGAGAATGTCCATATAGTTCGGCCTGATTACAATAGCCCGGTAACAATTCAGACGACAGATGGCTTCCCGCTGGTCGACTGGTATCGCGCGGATAACTTACCTTCTGAAGTGGACTGGGTAGTCGATTCTATTAAGGAATTTATAGATCGAGGTGTCGGTGCGGAAGATATCATTGTCATAGCGCTTGATGATCGCAATGCACGTGGATACCTGAAGCGCATATCAAGCGACTTAGCGCTCGCCGAGATTTCGACAAATAACATAATAGCAGACCCCTACAACGAGCCGCCCTTCAACATTCCAGGCAAGGTTACATTATCTACAGTTTATCGCGCGAAAGGCAACGAAGCCGCCGTGGTATTTGCGGTTGGCGTGGACGCGGTCGACACTGCGTCGCGAGATGGTCGGAATAAGCTATTTACAGCGTTTAGCCGATCTAAGGCATGGCTGCGAATCAGTGGCACCGGCGATGACGCCCGCACTATCATCGGAGAACTTAAAAAGGCGACCGCTCTTGCTCCTGAAATCAAATTCGTCATGCCGGACTTGGAAAAAATAGAGACTATTCAGCGCGGGCTCAGTCGCAAGCAGGCGAGAGCTAAGGCTGCCCGAGATGAGTATATTCGGAAGCTCAAGCTCGCCGGCTTGACGGAGGAAGAGATAGAAGAGGAGCTTTCTGCGGGCGGCGAAAAATGAATAAAAAGGACGTAGTAAGCGGCATCCTCAAAACCTGGCAGGTTTCTGAGTCACTGGGTATCGCGCAATCGTTTTCTAACCCTTCACCCTTAGTGGCCTCCGAGGCTTTCATAGGCGCGGCCCGGTCCGCTCAGCTGGACTATGAGTCTCTGTATTTAGAAGGGTTGAAGTACAGCGACTATAATATAATCCTATATGATTTTTCTTATTTTCAATTTAGCTGGTCGGAGGATTCCCACGTTCGGTTCGCGTTTTATCCCAACCCGTTCTTGGGAGCGCAAGCCGACCACGTTCGAGAACTTCAGGAACTGCGTGAATTTCAGGACGAAGGCGTTATTGATTTCGAAGAATACCTTCACCGCGCTTCTGAACTCCGACGGCCGGGCCACCCACCGCTGCTGAGATATGAGAATTCACCCGCCCAGTACGTTGAAATATCGCATCCTTGCTCTCATTTCCATTTTGGATATCATTCAGAGAACCGCTGGGCCGTTCGCCGTGAACTTACAGCATTCGCCTTCGGTCTGATCTGCCTTCGACACTTTTACGCCGATACTTGGTTTGGGGCGCGATCGATGAAACTATTTGGAATCGAAGGCGTCCCTAACGAATTTTTGACGTCCGAGAAATCAAGATGCCGCATATTGCCCGATACCTTATTTACCGCCACTGAGGATAGGCATTTTTCGTGGTCATAGACAGCTACAATTAATTCGCACCGCGACGGATATTGTTTGCCGATGGATTTCGGGTCGCAGTGGTCGCCAGGAAACGGCGCGGCCTGTCAATGGACCGTCCGAGGTGGTGGGCTACTCGCCACTCGGCGAGTTCATTGTAGAGTGGGGCGAACGTCCCGTGGCTCGCCTCATGGCGTCCATGACGTGCGTCCGCGGGTGGACCTGCCGGCGCTTTTCCATTAGTTCGGCGAGCGCCTCGTCCATCAGCGCCGGCAGGTCGAGACCCTCGATGCGGGCGAGCGTGCGGACGGCGGAGAGCCGTTCCGCGTCGAGCTGGGTTTCGACCATCTCGCGGGTTCGGGACGACATGGGTGCCTCCGGCCGGCGATGTCGTCGGCGAGCATCGCGAAATGGTCCGCGACGATCGCGTCGTTCTGCCCGTCCGTCCAGTCCCGTCGCCGCCATGCGGCAATGCTAGGCGGGAGCGGCGGTGGACGCCACCGGTCGGCGTGCGATGCCGCCGGCGGGTTCCCAGGCGGCGTGGTGGGTCCCGGATCTGCGCGCTACGCGCTTGTCCGGGAAAGTGAAGAAGGGAGGGCTGCGCCCCTGCGGCCGGGAAAGTGGAAGAGGGAGGGCTGCGCCCCTGCGGCCGGGACAGTGTGCAAGGGGGCTGCGGCCGGGGCAGCGGGTTCGGGCCGGAGGACCCTCCGGACGATCCCGCCGCTACGGCTTCTCCGGCCGAGCCGTCATCGCCACCCTCACGTCTGCATCAGGCTCGGCAGCCAGGTGATGATGCCGGGGAAGATCATGCAGAGGGCGAGGCCGAAGATCATGAGCAGGACGAACGGGATCGCCGACTTGTAGATGTCGAACATCGTGACGCCCGGCGGCACGACGGCCTTCATGTAGAACAGGTTGAAGCCGAAGGGCGGCGTCAGGTAGGCGATCTCCATGTTGACCACGAACAGGATGGCGAACCACAGGGGATCGAAGCCCAGCGACATGACGATCGGGAAGAAGATCGGCGCGGCCAGCAGCACGATGCCGGTGGGATCGAAGAACATGCCCAGCACGAACAGGATGAGTTGCATGGTGATGATCACCATCCAGGGCTCGCCCACGCCCCTGATCAGGTCGCCGATGAGCGACGAGGCCCCCGTCACGGCGTAGAGCGCCGTGAAGGCCGAGGCGGCGAACACGATCCAGATCACCATGGTGCTGAGCCGCAGGGTGACGAACAGCGCCGAGGAGAAGGTCTCGCGGTTGAAGGTGCGCTTGATCACCGCGCTGAGGATGGCCCCGAAGGCGCCGACCGCCGACGCCTCGCTGGGCGTGGCGAGGCCGAAGAACATCGATCCCATCACCGCGATGATGAGGCAGATCGGCAGCGCCAGCCCGGCCAGCAGCCGGATCCGCTCGCGCCGCGGCAGCCTGTCGGCCGGCGGCACGGCGGGGCCCATGTCCTTCTGCACGGCGCAGCGGATGAGGATGTAGGCGACCATCAGGCCGCTGAGCAGGAGGCCCGGCAGGATGCCGGCGATGAACATCTGGCCGATCGACTGGCGCGAGGTGAGCGCCAGGATGATCATCAGGATGCTGGGCGGGATCAGGATGCCGAGCGAGCCGCCCGCCGAGATGCAGCCGATCGCGATGTCCTTCTTGTAGCCGCGCTTCAGCATGGAGGGGAGCGCGATCAGGCCCATCGAGGTGGTCGCCGCACCGCTGATGCCGACCATGGCGGCGAACATCGTGCAGATGAGCACCGTGCCGGCGGCGAGGCCGCCGCGCAGGCCGCCCATCCAGTGGTACATCAGCTCGTACATGTCCTCGGCGATGCCGCATCGTTGGAGCATCGCCCCCATGAATATGAACATGGGCACGGCCACGAGCATGAACATGTCCATGGCCATGTAGGTGCGGTTCGCGAGGACCGGCAGCGCGTGCGGCCCCCACAGCAGGATGATGAAGATCGTCGCGGTGCCGCCGATCGCGAAGACCAGCGGCAGTCCCAGCAGCAGGAGGACGACGAGACTGCCGAACAGGACGATCGTCAGCCATTCCGGGCCAAGGTCGAGCATTCACATACTCCTGGGGATCTGGTCGGTGCCCTGCGGCGGCCGGGCCGTCGGCGCACCGGTGACCATGGCCGCCTGGGTGACGCTGGTCGTGGCGCTGGGCTTGGGCGGTGGCACTGGGCGCGGGCCGCGGCCGCAGCCGGCTACGGAACCGGCACCTGCACGGGGAACCTGTCCTCGCCGTCGATGACGATGAACACGTCGCGGATGAGTTTGGCGAGAAGCTGCATCAGGAAGAGGAAGCAGCCGACCGGCAGCGTCGTCCGCAGCGGATAGTAGATCGGCTGCCAATGCGACATCGTGGTCTCGCCGATCTTCCACGAGTTGATCGTGATCTCCAGCGATACCCAGAACAGCACGCCGATGAAGAGGAAGGCGAAGCCGCAGGTCAGGATGTCGAGCACGGCCCTGCCGCGCGGCCCGAACTGGCCCCAGACGATGTCGACGTTGACGTGGCCGCCGGCCAACAGCGTATAGGCGCCGCCGAGCGCGATGTAACCGCCGTAGATGAACAGCGAGATGTCGTAGGCCCACAACGACGGCGAATTGAAGAAGTACCTGAGCACGATCTCCCAGATCATGACTGCGAGCATCGGGCAGATCAGGAATGCGACGATCCAGGCGAACTTCGCGTTCAACCAGTCCGTAAAGCGCACGTAGCCTTCGATTACTTTCACGGTACAACCCACTTCTGGCCAACTCGACGGCTCGTCCGTCCGAAACCGCCCATTGCGAGCGCCCAAGGCCACACGGAACACGGCCGCACAGGACGGCCCCGCACGAGACAGGCCCGCACGGGGCGACGCACCATGCGCGGTGCGCCGCCCCGTCTCATGTCCGGCCGGTCACCGGTGCGCGGCGACGGCGCAAGCGATCGTCAGGTCGGAAGCCGCTTCGGCCCGTAATAGGCTTTGTGCAGTTTCTTGGCCTCGGTGTAGATGTCGATCATCTTGTCGATGTGGGGAACCTGCCCCTTCTTGCTGAGCAGGCGCTCCCAGCACCAGTCGGCCGCCTGCTTCAGATCCTCGTCGGACATCATGATCGTTTCCATGCCGCCCTCCTCGAGGACCTTGCGGCCGCGGGCGTCGGTCGGAATGGTCAGCGCCGAGATGTCGAGGTTCTGCACGCGCGAGGCGGACAGCATCACCTCCTGAAGGTCCGGCGGCATCTCGTTGAAGGTCTTCAGGTTCATGATGACCTCGCAGACGTCGTACGGCACCACCGAAGGATTGATGTAGTACTTGCAGATCTCGTGCATCTTCATGCCGGCCCAGGCGTCGGGCGAGCCGAAGGCGGCCGCGTCGAGGATCTTGGTCTGGATCGCGGTGTAGACCTCGCCGCCCGGGACGGTGACGATGGACGCACCGTTGTGGACGAGCCAGTCGGCCCAGAGGCCGAACGCGCGGACCTTCAACCCCTTGAAATCGGCGTACTTCCTGATCTCCTTCGTCGAGACCATGGCGCCCCATTCGTCCGAGCACTGGTAGGTCAGGTGCATCACGCCGTGCGGTGCGTACGCCTCGCGCCACAGTTCCTTGATGCCCATGAACTGATAGATGTACTCGTAGAATTCGAGGTTGGTGAACGGGAAGAACGGCACGGCCCAGAGATACTCGCCGACCGGCACGATACCGCGATGGTAGACGGACGACGTGACCGCCACGTCCGCCACGCCGGAGCCGACGCCGCGGAAGGTCTCGCCGATGCCGAGCAGCACCTCGGCATCGAAGTTCGTCATCTCGATGCGGCCGTTGGACAGTTTGTTGACGCGCTCGACATAGAGCTTCGCCGCACGGTCCTGCGATTCGATGCCGATGCCGGTCCAGTTGCTCTGGAGCTTGAGCTTCCAGGTCTTGTTCTGCGCCTTGGCGATCGCCGGCATGCCGAGCGTCGCAGCAGCACCGACGCCCGCCACGCCCAGGGCTGCGCCTTTCAGATAGTCGCGACGGTTGAGCGCCGTCTTCTTGCCGGTGACTTCCCCGGAAGTCGTTGCGTCCGCGGCGGGCGCGGACGCGCCGGTGGCCTTACGGTCTTCGTCAGACATAGCGTTTCTCCCCTCTATATTTTCTTCTTGTCGGTTTTTATCCGATACGGCCGTTCCGGTTGTCAACGGGCGGACAATCGGAATCGAGCCCGACGGTCACCGGCCGGAGCGGGCCTCGCCGTCTTGTTTCAACGCAATCGCGCCGCCCGGCCGCGCGCGCGGCCGCCCACGGGACGACAGTGCACCGCTTGCCGGGCCGTGCTATTTTTTTGCTTCCGCGCACGCACCCGGAGCCTGCCGCATGTCGTCGAAGCCCATTCCCCACACCTCGCACTGGGGTGCGTTCACCGCCGAGGTGCGCGACGGGCGGCTGGTTGGGGTGACGCCGTTCGCCAAGGATCCGGATCCGTCGCCGATCATCCACGCCATCCCCGAGATGCTCTACGACGAGAGCCGGGTGGCGCAGCCGATGGTGCGGCGCGGGTGGCTGGAGCACGGGCCGGCGGGGGATGATACGGGCGGCGCGCGCGAGCTGCGCGGCGCGGATGCCTTCGTGCCGGTGTCGTGGGAACGGGCGATCGAGCTGGTCACGGGCGAGCTGGCGCGAGTCCGCGACCGCCACGGCAACGCGGCGATCTTCGCCGGATCCTACGGCTGGTCGAGCGCCGGGCGGTTCCACCATGCGCGCACGCAGCTGCACCGCTTCCTGAACGGCTTCGGCGGTTTCACGGGCCAGGTGCAGAACTACAGCTATGCCGCCGCGATCTCGCTGCTGCCGCACGTGGTGGGGTCGATCGACAGCGTGCAGGGCCCCCTCTCCTCCTGGGACGGCATCGCGCGCGACACCGAGCTGATGGTCTGCTTCGGCGGCGTGCCGCTGAAGAACGCGCAGGTCGACAGCGGCGGCCCGGCCGAGCACACGGCCGGCCCCTGGCTGCGCCGCGCGGCCGAGGCGGGCGTGAAGTTCGTCAACGTCAGCCCGCTGCGCGACGACATGCCGGACTTCGCGAACGCTGAATCGCTGGCCGTGCCGCCGAACACCGACACCGCGCTGATGCTGGGCCTGGCGCACACGCTCCATGCCGAGGGGCTGCACGACCAGGCGTTCCTGGCGAGCCACTGCGTCGGGTTCGAGAAGTTCCTGCCGTACCTGACCGGCGAGGCCGACGGGGTGGCGAAGGACGCCGACTGGGCGGCCGCCATCTGCCGCCTGCCGGCGGAGACGATCCGCGCCCTCGCCCGGCGCATGGCCGGCAGCCGCACGATGATCTCCACCGCCTGGGCGCTGCAGCGCGGCGACCATGGCGAGCAGCCCTTCTGGATGACGATCACGCTCGCGGCGATGCTAGGGCAGATCGGCCTGCCCGGCGGCGGCTACGGCTTCGGCTATGGCTGCGAGGCGGGCATGGGCGCGCCGCGCGTGCGCATCCCGACGCCGGGGCTGGCCGCGGGCGTGAACCCGGTGGACAGCTACATCCCGGTCGCGCGCATCGCCGACATGCTGCTGAACCCCGGCGGCACCTACGACTTCAACGGCCAGGTGCGCACCTATCCGGACACGAAGATCGTCTACTGGTGCGGCGGCAACCCGTTCCACCACCACCAGGACCTGAACCGGCTGGTCGAGGCGTTCCGGCGGCCGGACACGGTGATCGTGCACGAGCCGTGGTGGACGGCGACGGCGCGCCACGCCGACATCGTGCTGCCGGCGACGACGACGCTGGAGCGCAACGACCTGGGCGCCAGCCCGCGCGACCGCTTCGTCATGGGCATGCGCAAGGCGGTCGAGCCGGTGGGCGGCGCGCGCAACGACTTCGACATCTTCTCCGCCATGGCCGGGCGGCTGGGCTTCGCCGAGCGCTTCACCGAGGGGCGCGACGAGATGGGCTGGCTGCGCCACATCTACGACGTGTGGCGCCAGCTGGCGGCGCGGCGCAAGGTGGAGGTGCCGTCCTTCGACGCCTTCTGGGAGGAAGGCCATGTGGAGATACCGGCACCGGCCGAGCCCTTCGTGATGATGGGCGACTTCCGCGCCGATCCGGCCGAGCGGCCGCTCAACACGCCGTCGGGCAGGATCGAGCTCTATTCGGAGAAGATCGCCAGCTTCGGCTACGACGACTGCCCCGGCCACGCGGTGTGGCTGGAGCCGGTGGAGTGGGTCGGCAGCGAGGTCGCGAAGGACTATCCGCTGCACATGATGTCGAACCAGCCGCGCACCCGCCTGCATTCGCAGATGGACAATGGCGGGGTCAGCCGCAAAGCCAAGATCCAGGGGCGCGAGCCGGTGTGGATCAACCCGGCCGACGCGCTCGCCCGCGGCATCACAGACGGCATGGTGGTGCGCGTGTTCAACGGCCGCGGCCAAGTCCTGGCCGGCGCCGTGGTGACCGAGGAGGTGATGCCCGGCGTCATCCAACTCGCCACCGGCGCCTGGTACGACCCGGCCAACACCGCGCAGCCGGGCGCCGGCGTCGAGAAGCACGGCAACCCCAACGTGCTGACCCTCGACAAGGGCACGTCGCGGCTGGCGCAGGGGCCGATCGCGCACTCGTGCCTGGTCGACGTGGAGCCGTGGCTCGACGCCCTGCCCGAGGTGACGGCGTTCCGGCAGCCGGTTACGGTGTAGGAGCCTCAGTCTCACCTTATTGGTTCGGGGCACCTTCCCGGCCGCAGGGGCGAAGCCCCGGAGAGCCGGGACCTAGAGCGAGCGCACCGGTGGAACGGCGAGTGCGACCTCGCGGCCGGGCGGCGGATAGAATTGTGCGCCCGCCCCTGGGTCCCGGATCTGCGCGCTGCGCGCTCGTCCGGGAAGGTGGCATTGAGACGAACACCATCCGGAGGAACACCCGCGCATGAAGGTCACCATCCTCGACGACTGGCACGACACGCTGCGCGGGCTGCCGAGCTTCCGAAAGCTCGAGGGGCACGAGGTCACGGTCTGGAACGACCATGTCCAGGACGTCGACGCGCTCGCCGAGCGGCTGCAGGACACGGAGGCGCTCGTGCTGTTTCGCGAGCGCACGCAGATCCGTACCGCCCTGCTGGAGCGGCTGCCGAAGCTGCGGCTGATCAGCCAGCGCAGCGTCTATCCGCACATCGACCTGGACAGCTGCACGCGGCTCGGCGTGCTGCTCTGCTCCAGCCAGCATCCAGACACGCCGTCCTGGGCGACGGCGGAGCTGACCTGGGGGCTGATCCTGGCGTCGTTCCGCCAGATCCCGCAGCAGCTGGCCGGCATGCGCGAAGGCCGGTGGCAGGTGAGCGTCGGCACCACGCTGCGCGGCCACACGGTCGGCCTGTGGGGCTACGGCCGCATCGCCAGGGCGGTGGCCGGCTATGCGCAGGCGTTCGGCATGGATGTGCTGGTCTGGGCGCGCGAGGCGTCGCGCGAGCGGGCGCGGGCCGACGGATTGGCCGCGGCGGAGAGCAAGGCGGCCTTCCTGGCCGAGGCCGACGTGGTGTCGCTGCACATGCGCCTAGTCGACGCGACCCGCGGCATCGTGACAGCCGACGACCTGAAGCGGATGAAGCCGACGGCCCTGCTGGTGAACACCAGCCGCGCCGGCCTGATCGCGCCGGGCGCCCTGGTCGAGGCGCTGCGGACCGGCCGCCCCGGCATGGCCGCGGTCGACGTCTACGAGAGCGAGCCGATGACCGACACGGCGAACCCACTGCTGGCGATGGACAACGTCATCTGCACGCCGCACATCGGCTATGTGACGCGCGAGGAATACGACATCCAATTCACCGACATCTTCGACCAGATCAACGCCTATGCGGCAGGCGCCCCGATCAACGTCATCAACCCTGAGGCGCTGGAGACGGCGCGGCAGACGGCCTGAACGGCGGACGGCGCGGACCCTTCCGGATCCGCGCCGTCCCTACAGAGTCGCCCGGGCGCGTGGCCCGGACGGATGCGCTCAGTTGTGGTATTCGCTGCCGAACGCCCAGCGCAGGCGGAACATGAAGTTGTGGTTGTCGAACTCGCTGTGGCCGAGGAGCGCCGTATAGTCGAGTGCGGCGGTCATGTCGGGACCGAGCTGGGTCGAGACGCCGACGCTGGCGAGGTAATAGTTGTCGTCCTCGTCGTCGGTGCTGCCGCTGAACGGCGCGCCGCCACCGGCGAGCCGCGCCGAGATCGAGCGCGAATCGTCGAGGAACTCGTGCTCGTAGGCGAGAGACGCACGCGGCACGAACATGCCGAAATCGGTCTGGATCGAATAGGCCGCGCGGACGCCGATCTGGCCGGTCAGCGAGTCGACGCTGTCCTTGTCGACGTTGAGGGCACCGGCGCCGCCGCCTTCGGTATAGCCCTTCACCGTTACATCGGTGTAGCGCGCCTCGGCGAACGGCCCGAGGGCGAGCGCGTTGTCGGCGAACATGAAGTCGTAGCCGCCGCGCAGCGAACCGCCCCACTGCCAGCCGTCCGTATCGCCCGACAGCGTGGCCGGCGCGCCGGCGGCAGTACCGCGGTTGTAGTCGTACTCGTTGTAGGCGGCACCCAGGGTGGCGTCGAGATAGCCCGTCCCGGCGAAGGCGTAAGAGCCGTAGACCATGGCGAGGTAGGAGTCGGTGTCCATTTCGCCGTTGAGGTTCTTGTAGTCGCTGCTGAAGTTCGAGTAGCCGACGGCCGCGCCGACCAGGAAGTTGCCGAAGGTTCGGTCGACGCCGACGGTGGCGTTGATCGCGCGGAAATCGTAGCCGAACTGGTTGGCCGTGGTGCTGCGGTCGCCGACGTCCAGCGAGACCGAGGCGTAGCCGAGCCAGTTGCTGGTCGAGAAGAGCGGGATCATCTCGCCGCCTGTGGCCGCCTGGGCGACCTGGAGCGCCGAGGCGATGGTCGCCATGTCGTTCGCCGACGCACCCTGCATCGCCGAGAAACCGACGGGGTCGGTCGAGCCGATCTGCACGAAGCTGTTGTCGCCGGCCATCGCCGTCCGTACCGCCGGCGCGTTCGCCTCCGGGTTGGCACGTGCCGTCTGCTGGGCGGGCGTGACGAGCCGGTCGTAGCCATCGCGGCGGCCGGTCAGACGCAGACCGATGTGGTTGGTGTGGGTGCGGATGGCGAACATCGCCATCGAGGTCATGCTGCCGACGATCGACACGAGGGGGCGCGCATCGTCGCCCTGGGCGATCGCATCGCCCAGGCAGTCCTGCAGCGCGGCGGCGAAGGAGGTGGCGAACAGGCCGCCCTGGCGCAGGACGTTGAGGTCGGCGACGCAGCCGCCGCCCTGCTGCTGCAGGATCAGGTCGACATAGTCGGCCTGGGTGGTGTCGAAGCCCTGAACCAGGGTGACGCCGGCGACCTTGACGAAGCCGCCCTGCCCGTCCGCGACATAGGCGTTGGTGCCGTCGGTCAGCATGGCCTCCTGGCCCTGCGGCGTCGTGATCTGCTGATTCACGATACCGAAGAGCCGGGCGTTGCTGGCCTGCAGCGCCGTCTGGATCGAAGCGAAGGTCAGCGCCGGCTTGCCGTTGTCGCGGTCCTCGTCCGTGACCAGAAGCAGGAATCTGTCCGAGCCCTGGCGGTAGGCGATGTTGTTGAGCGCGAAGTCGATGCCGTCGTAGCCGTCTTCGAAGCCGCCCGACGTTTGCAGCGCATTCGACGCCGCGACGAAGTCCGCGACGCTGCCGAGGTCGTTCCCGCCGATCGGGAACTTGCGCGGCGCCGGATTGCCGGCACCATAGCCGACGAGACCGTACTGATTGTCGGCCCGGCCGCGACCGGCCAACGCTGCATCGAGGTCCGGGACCAACTGGCGGATGAAGTCCTGCTCACCGCCCATCGAACCCGATTCGTCCATGATCGTGACGAAGTCGATCGCCTGGGCGCTCGCCTCGACGGAGGCGAGCACGAGCCCGATCGCGGCGCCCGCAGAAAGGGCTCTGAGATAGCGTGTTCTGTTCATGGTTCCCCCCGGTCGGCCGAAAGCGCCGGCCCCGTATGATCCGCAAGTCGATTGTTGCCATCGCAGCGACGCGCGCAACTTGATCTGCATCAAGGCCATGGCGGCACCGCGTGTCGGACCTCTGGTAGCGCGGGAAATCGTAAACCGCAAGCGACTGACATCACACATCAATTTACTGAGAACGCATCTCAGGGCATGTCCCTTCACGACATTTTTATCACTGTCGCGAACGGCGAAATCACGGACCATGCGATATTTTTGCAACTTTCTGCCGCCGAGTCGGTTCGGCGTGACAGCAGCCACGTCCGGACATATCCTCTGGGAAAGCATCTCGGCCCGCGCAGGCCGCAGACTCCGGTATCCAGAAGAGGAGACGTCCCGTGACCGTCACCATCCGTCCGCTGCACCCCGTCTTCGTCGGCGAAGTCGACGGGATCGACATGCGCCGCCCCCTCACCCGCGACGAGGTCGCGGCGGTCGAGGCCGGCATGGACCAGTATGCCGTGCTGGTCTTCCACGGGCAGGACATCACCGACGAGCAGCAGACGGCGTTCAGCCGCAATTTCGGGCCGCTCGAGACGCCGGGTTCCAGCAGCAACATCACCAAGGCCGCCGACCGGCGCCTGGGCAATGCCGAGATCGCCGACATTTCCAACCTGGACAAGGACAACAAGCTGCTGGCGCGCGACGCCCGGCAGCGGATGTTCAACCTGGGCAACCAGCTCTGGCACTCGGACAGCTCGTTCAAGGCGACGCCGGCGAAATACTCGCTGCTGTCGGGACGCCAGATCCCGTCGACCGGCGGCAACACCGAGTTCGCCGACATGCGCGCCGCCTACGACGCGCTTGACGATGCGACCAAGGCCGAAGTCGAGGACCTGATCTGCGAGCATTCGCTGATCTATTCGCGCGGCCTGCTGGGCTTCACCGACCTGACCGAGGAGGAGAAGGCGGCGTTCAAGCCGGTGCTGCAGCGCCTCGTCCGCACGCATCCGGTCTCGGGCCGCAAGTCGCTCTATCTCTCCTCGCACATCGGCACGATCGTCGGCTGGCCGATGCCCGAGGCGCGCGCCTTCATCCGCGACCTGGTCGAGCACGCCACCCAGCGCGAATTCGTCTACTCGCACCGCTGGAAGCAGTACGACCTGGTGATGTGGGACAACCGCCAGACCATGCACCGCGCCCGCCGCTATGCCGAGACGACCGAGGTGCGCGACATGCGCCGGACCACCGTCGCCGGCGACGCGCCGACGGTGCAGCAGCAGGTCGCGGCGTAATTTGGCAGAAGGGGGCGGGCGGGACGCCCGCGCTCCGGTACCGCCTTTGCTGGACACATCCCCGCGCATCGCCATATTAGGCGCGTCATGTTGGACAGTCCGGCCATGCGCGGTGCGCCCTTCGTCAAGATGCACGGGCTCGGGAACGATTTCGTCGTCCTCGATGCGCGGACGCGCGCGCTCGACCTGACCGACGCGCAGGTGCGCGCCATCGCCGACCGGCGCACCGGCGTCGGCTGCGACCAGCTGATCGTGGTGCGACCGGCGCGCGACGCGGGCGCCGACGCCTTCATGGAGATCCGCAACGCCGACGGCGGCGAGGTCGAGGCCTGCGGCAACGCCACGCGCTGCGTCGCCGGCATGCTGATGGGCGAGAGCGGCCGCGACGCGGCGATCGTCCAGACGGTCGCCGGCCTTCTCGGCGGCAGCGCCGCCGCGGGCGGCCGGGTGACCGTCGACATGGGCGTGGCCCGCACCGGCTGGGCGGAGATCCCGCTGCGCGAGGCGTGCGACACGCTGCACGTGCCACTCTCGCTCGGGCCGCTCGGCGATCCGGTGGCGACCAATATCGGCAACCCGCACGCGACCTTCTTCGTCGCGAACGTCGACGAGATCGACCTGGCGACCCTGGGGCCGCAGCTTGAGCATCATCCGATCTTTCCGCAGCGCGCCAATATCGGCGTCGCGCACGTCACACCCGAGGGCGGCCTGCGCCTGCGCGTCTGGGAGCGCGGCGTCGGCATCACCCAGGCCTGCGGCACCGGTGCCTGCGCCGCGATGGTGGCGGCGGTCCGCCGCGGCCTGACCGGCCGGCGCGCCACGATCGTGCTCGACGGCGGACCGCTGGAGATGGAATGGCGGGCCGACGGCCACGTCATGATGACCGGCGCCATCGCGACCAGCTTCAGCGGCTTCCTCGACGCCTCGCTGCTCGGCTGACGGTCACCATGCCACCAGAGATCGTCACCTTCGGCTGCCGCCTGAACACCTACGAATCCGAGGTGATGCGCGAGCATGCCCGGACGGCCGGGCTGGAGAACGCGATCGTCTTCAACACCTGCGCCGTGACCGCCGAGGCGGAGCGGCAGGCGCGGCAGGCGATCCGCCGCGCCCGGCGCGAGCACCCGGACGCTACCATCATCGTCACCGGCTGCGCCGTGCAGATCGACCCGGCCGGATTCGCGGCGATGCCGGAGGTCGACCGCGTCCTGGGCAACGAGGAGAAGCTGGAGGCGCGCAGCTTCCTGGCCGATGCGGCACCCGTCCTGGTGAACGACATCATGTCGGTGCGCGAGACGGCGCCGCATCTGGTCGAGGGGCTGGAGGGCCGCGCCCGCGCCTTCGTGCAGGTGCAGCAGGGCTGCGACCACCGCTGCACCTTCTGCATCATTCCCTACGGGCGCGGCAACAGCCGCAGCGTCGCGATCGGCCGGATCGCCCAGCAGGTCCGCACCCTGGTGGAGACCGGCTACAACGAGGTCGTGCTGACCGGCGTCGACATCACGTCGTACGGCCCCGACCTGCCGGGAAGCCCGACGCTGGGCCAGATGGTGCGCCGGGTGCTGGCGGCGGTGCCCGAGCTGCCGCGGCTGCGCCTGTCGTCGCTCGACCCGGTCGAGATCGACGACGACCTCTGGCGCCTGATCGCCGAGGAGCCGCGGCTGATGCCGCATCTGCATCTCAGCATCCAGGCCGGCGACGACATGGTGCTGAAGCGGATGAAGCGGCGTCACCTGCGCGCCGACGCCATCGCCTGCTGCGCGCGTGCCCGCGACCTGCGCCCGGACGTCACCTTCGGCGCCGACCTGATCGCCGGATTCCCGACCGAGACCGACGCCATGTTCGAGAACAGCCTGGCGCTGGTGGCGGAGTGCGACCTGACCTGGCTGCACGTCTTTCCCTATTCCGCGCGCAAGGGCACGCCCGCCGCGCGCATGCCGCAGGTGCCCGGCGACCTGCGCCGCGAGCGCGCCGCGCGCCTGCGTGCCGCCGGGAGCGACGCGGTCAGCCGCTTCCTGGCGACGCGCGTCGGCGGCACGGCACAGGTGCTGGTCGAGCGCGGCCGCCAGGGCCACACCGAGCAGTTCGCCATGGTCGAACTGGACCGCGAGGTGCCGCCCGGCAGCCTCGTCACGGCCGACCTGACCGGCAGCGACGGCACCCGCCTTCAGGCAAGGATCGCCGCATGAGCGACGACATGGACGACGGCACGGACGCCCAAAAGGCGGAGGGCGAGCGCCAGGGATGGTTCCAGCGGCTGCGTGCCGGCCTCGCCCGCTCGTCCGAGCGGCTTACCAGCGGCATCGACCGGATCTTCGTGCGCCGGCGCCTGGACGAGAAGGCGCTGGAGGAACTCGAGGAACTGCTGATCCTGGCCGACATCGGCCCGTCCACGGCGGCGAAACTGACCGCCGAGCTGGCGCGATCCAAGCTGAACCGCGACGTGACGCCCGAGGAGATCCGCACCGCGCTGGCCGAGCAGATCGCCGCGATGCTGGAGCCGGTCGCGCATCCGATCGACATCGAGCGCGGGCACAAGCCGCACGTCTTCCTGGTCGTCGGCGTCAACGGCGCCGGCAAGACCACGACCATCGGCAAATACGCCTACTTCCTGGGCGACGAGGGCAAGAAGGTGCTGCTGGCCGCGGGCGACACCTTCCGCGCCGCCGCGGTCGAGCAGCTGAAGGTCTGGGGCGAGCGCACCGGTGCCGAGGTCCTGTCGCGGCCGACCGGCGCCGACGCCGCCGGCCTCGCCTTCGACGCCATGACGAAGGCCAAGGCCGAGGGCGCCGACATCCTGATGATCGACACCGCCGGGCGCCTGCACAACAAGGCGAACCTGATGTCCGAGCTGCAGAAGGTCGTGCGGGTCATCAAGAAGCAGGACCCGACCGCGCCGCACGAGACCCTGCTCGTCCTCGACGCCACCACCGGCCAAAATGCGCACGCCCAGGTCGAGACGTTTCTCGACATGGTCAATGTCACCGGCCTGATCGTCACCAAGCTGGACGGCACGGCGAAGGGCGGCGTGCTGGTCGGCCTCGCCGAGAAGTTCGGCCTGCCGGTGCATGCAGTCGGGGTCGGCGAGAAGATCGACGATCTGAGGCCGTTCGACGCCACCGACTTCGCCCGCGGCCTGATGGGCCTGTCGCCGCACTGAGCGGTCGGTCGATCCCCTGAGTGCGGCGCGCGCCCATCGGGACGGCGCGCAATCGTCCGGCATCCTGTTCATCTTACGGAACCGCTCCGGCACGCCCGCATTGTTGGGTGCGGCTCGCGGAGGGCCGCGTCCCCTCGCCAGACAGCCGGAGATCGCCCATGTTCATGCACAACAAACGGTTGATGTACACCGTACGGGTATCGGAGACCAATCCGAAGCTCGCCAGCCTGATGCTGGAGCAGTTCGGCGGGCCTCAGGGCGAACTGGCGGCGGCGATGCGCTACTTCACGCAGGGGATCGCGGAGGAGGATGCGGGTCGGAAGGACCTGCTGATCGACATCGCGACCGAGGAACTGAGCCACCTGGAGGTGATCGGCACCATCGTCGCGATGCTGACCAAGGGCGCCAAGGGCAAGCTGGCCGAGGGCGCCGAGGAGGCGGCGGAGGCGCTGACCGGCATGACCGCCGGCGGCGAGAGCCACACGCTCAACCTGCTCTATGGCGGCGGGCCCGCGCTGATCAATTCCGGCGGTGCGCCCTGGACGGCGGGCTATGTGGATTCGATCGGCGATCCGACCTGCGACCTGCGCTCGAACATCGCCGCCGAGGCGCGGGCGAAGATCGTCTACGAACGCCTGATCAACATCACGACCGATCCCGGGATCAAGGATGCGCTCGGCTTCCTGATGACCCGCGAGATCGCGCACCAGAAGTCGTTCGAGAAGGCGCTCTATTCGATCGAGAACAACTTCCCGGCCGGCAAGCTTCCCGGCATGCCGGAGTTCGCCGACAAATACTACAATATGAGCCAGGGCGACGGGGACATGCGCGGCCCCTGGAACCAGGGCGACCAGTGGGAGTATGTCGACGGCCGCGACGAGCAGGCGGCGGTCGACGGTGGCGACGGCGGCGCCTCGGTCAAGCTGGACCGGATCGAGTCGAAGGCCGTGACCCAACTGGCCGAGCGTACGATGTCGATGCCCGACGGCGACCCGACGACCGGAGCCGACCTGGGTGCCGGCCCCGGCGCCGGCAAGACCAAGGACGTCGGCAAGCCGGCGAAGCGGTCGGTGAAGAAGTAGGCGGGGTTTCTGGCGTCACGGCTCCGCGCCCGGTGCGGGGGAGCCGTGACGCGGCCTCGCAGCCTTGGTGACTAAGTGCGGATGCCGAGCAGACGATAGGCCGGGCACCAGCCGATGGCCGCGGTACCGATGGCGACCAGCCCGAGCAGGCCGAACCAGCGCATCTCCCCCTCGACGAGGAAGAGCATGGACAGGAGCGCGAGCCCGATCACCACGCGCGCGATACGGTCGACGGTTCCGACGTTCCTGGTCATGAAGGCCTCCTGAGGGTTCCCGGCACGATCAATAGGCCGCGCCGAGGGGCGCAGCCTTGAGATGGATCAACGCCGCACGCCGCCGCCGAAGGTTGACGCAGATCAATGTGACGCGCCCCGCTGCCGCTAGGCTTCGATCGAGGGCGGTGCCGGGCGCCACAGGGGCCATCGGCACCGCACCTCAACGATCCACCGGAGCGGGAGGGCGGGCGCATGCCGGTAGCCGAACGAGGCCGCATCTCGCGACGCGCCATATTGGCCGCGGCGGGTGGCTTGGCCGCGCTGGCGGTCGCGCCCGGCGCAGGCCGCGGCACACCCGTGCGGACGAAGGCGCGCATCGTCATCGCCGGCGGCGGGGCGGCCGGCCTCACCGTCGCGTCGCGATTGCGGCGCGCGCTCGACGGTGCCGACATCGTCCTGCTGGAGCCTCGGACCGACCACTTCTACCAGCCGGGGTTCACCCTGATCGGCGCGGGGCTGAAGCCGGCCGGATATGCGCAGCTGAAGACCGCGGACTTCCTGACGCCGGACATACGCTGGGTGGCCGACACGGCGTCGACCTTCGACCCCGACGCGAACATGGTCGTCACGGGCAGCGGCAGCCGGCTCCCCTACGACTTCCTGGTCGTCGCCACCGGGCTGCGGCTCGACTACGCGGCGATCGCGGGCATGGACACGGGCCTGATCGGACGGGAGGGGATCGCCAGCGTCTATGCCGGCCCCGATGCGGCCGCGCGGTCCTGGGACGCCCTCGCCCGCTTCGCGGAGACAGGCGGCGTCGGCCTGTTCGGCCGGCCGGCGACCGAGATGAAATGCGCCGGCGCGCCGCTGAAGCAGACCTTCCTGGCCGACGACACCCTGCGCCGGGCCGGGACGCGCGGCCGCAGCGAGATCGTCTACAACGCGCACAACCGCACCCTGTTCAGCGTTCCGCTGGTGGACGCGCGGCTGCGCGAACTGTTCGCGCGCCAGGCGTTCGCGGTGAACTGGGACCATGTGCTGATCGCCATCGATCCCGGCAGGCACGTCGCCACCTATGCGACTCCGGCCGGACCGGTCGAACGCGCATGGGACTTCATCAACGTCATCCCGCCGATGCGGGCGCCGGACGCGGTGCGCAACAGCCCGCTGCCCTGGCAGGCCGGCCCCTTCGCCGCGGACGGCTGGATCGAGGTGGACAAGGCGACGCTGCGGCACCTGCGCTATCCGAACGTCTTCGGCGTGGGCGACGTCAACGGCGTGCCGAAGGGCAAGACAGCGGCGAGCGTGAAGTGGCAGGCGCCGGTGGCGGTCGACCATCTGCTCGGCACGATCACCGGCAAGGGCGGCACCCAGCGCTACAACGGCTACACCTCCTGTCCGCTGATCACCCGCGCCGGCGAGGCGATGCTGGTCGAGTTCGACTACGACAACAACCTCACCCCGTCCTTCCCCTTCGTGCCGCCGCTCGAGGAGCACTGGCTGTCGTGGATCATCAAGGAAAAGGGCCTCAAGGCGAACTACACCGCGATGCTGCGCGGTCGCGCGTAGGGCCTGCGCAAGAGGAGGCGCGCCCGATATGAAGGACTTCACGATCCTGTCGATGCTGGCGATTCTCCAGGAGATGCTGGGCGGACTGTTCTGGCCGGCCGCCGCGGCGGCCGTCGCCGTCGCACTCCTGCTGGTCGCGGCGCTGGTCCGTCAGCACGGATTCCACGGCCGGGCTGCCCGGATCGGGCTGGCCGCGGGCGCCGTCGCGGCGGCAGCCGCCATGCTCGCCGCCCCTGCCCTGACCCAGTCGGAGTTCGCCAACCTGCACGGTCTCCTCGACTGGGGCCTGCTGGCTGCGATCGGTCTCGCGGCCTTCCTCGGCTGTACGGCGACGGTGTTTGCGCTGTTGGGCGCGGCGACGGGGCCAGGACGGCGGGCGTGAGCGCGCCGTCGCGGCGAACCCCCATGATTTCCTCTCAGGACCGGCGTATCGTCCCGCAGGGGCGGCGCTGACGGCAGCGCCGTCCATCTTCTTCGGGACAGGACGATGTACCAGGACGCGGTGCGGGCCTTCCGTCAGGGGCGCGTGGCGGAGGCCGTGCGCTTCGCGTGCGAGATCGGGGAACGACAGCCGGACTACCAGCCGGCACAGCTGCTGCTGGCGGAGATCGCGGCGCGCCAGGGGCGGCGCGAGGCACAGCGCGACCACCTGGTGAATGCGCTTGGCGCCGGCCGGATCGACGGCCCGGCCGCCGCCCACGCGGTCAAGCTGGTCGGCGACACCGGCGACGCCGCGGGCATCCGGCGCCTGCTCGCGATCCTGCCGCAGCGGACGAACGAGGTCGGCCTGCTGGTGCAGGCGGCACTGACGGCGCTGCGGCTGGGCGCCACGGACGAGGGCGTCGCCCTGCTGCGCAGCCTCGCAGCTAAGGTCGACCATCCGCAGATCCACTACAATCTGGGCACCGCGCTGAAGAACGCCGGCGATCTGGCGGGCGCCGAAGCGGCCCTGCGGCGGGCCGCGACGCTGGCCCCGGACCTCGCGGAAGCACATCACAATCTCGGCAACCTGCTGCTCGACCAGGGCCGCGCCGGGGAGGCCGCGACCCATTATGCGGCGGCCAGCCACGTCCGGCGCCGGGTGGGCTCGGAGACGCGCTGGAACCCGGACCTGTTCGAGAAGACGACCAAGGCGAAGCTGCGCCACGACATCGATCAGGTCGGCTTCATGCGGCAGCAGGGCGTGGATTTCGACGGCATGGACGCACTGGAGGCGCTCTATGCCGAGGCCCTGGAGGCCATGCCGGCGGACCTCGGTGCCACGGAGCCGGCCCCCCTGCCCGCTGCGACGCGCGACCGGATGGCGGCGGTCTACAATCGCATGCATTACGTCCATCCGGCGGAGCGGATGGACGCACCGATCGTCAATCCGGAGATCGACTGGGCACGCATCGAACGCGACTATGCCGCGAACGGCCCCGGCTGGATCGTGATCGACGACTTCCTGACCGAGCCGGCGCTCGACGCGCTCTGGCGCTACTGCCAGCTGTCGACCTTCTGGTTCAATTTCTACTATCGGAACGGCTATCTCGGCACGTCGATCGAGGCGGGCTTCACCGCGCCGCTGCTGATCCAGATTGGCGAGGCGCTGCGCACCAGCATGCCCGCCCTGCTGGCGCCGCATCCCCTGCGCAAGGTGTGGAGCTTCAAGAAGTGCGACTATTCCACCCCCGCCGCGGTCGGCCTGCACGCCGACTTCGCCGCCGTGAACTCCAACTTCTGGATCACGCCGGACAGCGCCAACCTGGAGCCCACGGGTGCCGGGCTGGAGATCTGGGACAAGGAGGCGCCGCTCGACTGGGACTTCGCCGCCTTCAACGCCGGCAAGGAGAAGAGCCGCGACTTCCTGCGCGAGTCGGGGGCGAAGCGCATCGACGTTCCCTACCGGCGCAACCGGATGATCGTCTTCAACTCCAATCTGTTCCACGAGTCCGGGCCGGTGACCTTCAAGCCCGGCTACGAGAACCACCGCATCAACGTGACGATGCTGTTCGGGCAGCGCGGGTCGCAGGGGTGACGCCCTGCGGCGCGGTCATCGCGGGCCCGGTTCCACCCGCGACAGTTCGTCGAGCAGGCTGAGGACGTCGCGGGACGCATCGCCGGCCTCGGCGATATGCGCGATGGCCTCGTCGAGTCGTCCGGCGGCGTAGGCGCGGGCCGCCTTGATGCCGGCGGAATGCACCAGCTCATGGGGCTTCTTCAGGGCCTGCCACGCCGGATGCGCAGTCAATTCTCCGGCGGGCTGGGCATCGAACCAGCGGCCGAGGCGGCAGGTATGGTGATCGGCGAGCTCGGTCGGCTTCAGCGTGGCACGACCCGCCGCCATCTGTGCCAGCTTGCGCATCCAGATGAGGTGGTCCGACTTGGCGGCATGGATCGTCGCATTGACGACGCCCGCCTGGACCAGTCCGTTGATGCTCTGGACGATGGGAGCCTCGCTCGCCTCGAGCGTATCCAGCACGGCCTCAATCGCTTCGAGATTCCGCGTGCTCATGGTCGAGATGGTGCCGATTCCGGCGGCGATGTCGCGCGACGCCTCTTCCTGCTGCTCCAGGATGCGGGCGATGTCCGACATGCGCGTGCTGACACCCGCCACCTGCTCCTCAAGTGCGTCGAGCCCGTCGCCGGTCGACTGGATGGCGGAGCGGCCGGCTTCGACCCGGCCGGCGCTCTCGCTCATGGCCTGGACGATGCCGTCCGTCTCGCGCTGCAGCGCGGCGATGCGGGTCCGGATGAGATCGGTGGCCTTCGCGGTCTGCGCCGCCAGGGTCTTCACCTCGCGCGCCACGACGGCGAAGCCCTTGCCGGCCTCGCCGGCGCGCGCCGCCTCGATGGTGGCGTTCAGCGCCAGCAGATTGGTCTGCTCCGCGATGCGTTCGATCTCCTGAACGAGTTCGCCGATCTGCGCCGACGCGTGACCCAGGCCCTTCACCTTGCCGGTCGCGTCGTCGACGGCGCTGACGATGCGCGCCATGGCGTTGACGGCCTCGCCGGCGGAAGCGCGGCCGGAGCCGGTCGCCCGACGCGCTTCGGCCGCGGCATCGGCGGCGGCTTTCGAGATCGCCGAGACCTCGGCGACCGTGGTCGTCATCTCCTCGGCGGCGGCGGCGATCCCCTGGGTACGACGGTCCGCCTCCTGCACGTTACGCACCATCTGGGCCATCTGGCGCGACGCCTCGTTGGCGGTCATCGACATGGCGACCCAGCGCTTCAACTCGTCCACGCGGTCCGGCTCTTCGGCACGCTTCGGCGCCGGGGCGCCGTCGCGCGGTGCCGCGGTCGCGAGACGCAGCAGCTTCTCGCCGATCGCATCGCCCCGGGTCACCATCCGCGCAGGATCGCCCGCCAGGAGATCATCGACAGCGCGTTCGAGGTCGGCGAGGGGCGACGTCTTGGCGAAGCGGGATTGGAACACGGACGACCTCATTCGCGATGTCACGCCGCGCCCGATCGGCGGCGGGGAAGCTCCGTCTCGATGTTTAGCGGTAAGTGATTAATTTTCCTTGGATCGACTCAGGCGCGCAGCAGCGCAGATGCGGGGGCAGTCAGGCGGTAAGCCGGGCGCGCTGCACGCGGGCCGCCGGGAACCGGAGGGTGACGGTCGTGCCGTGGCCCGGCGCGCTCGTCATCTCGAAGCGCCCGCCGTGCAGTTCGGTCATCTTGCGCGCGAGCGGCAGACCGAGGCCCGTGCCCGTCAGATTGCGGCCGCGATTGTTGTCGAGTTGCACGAAGGGCGCCATCGCCCGCGGGATGTCCTCCGCGGTCATGCCGATGCCCGTGTCGGAAACACTGACCGCGAGTTCGCCGTTATCGATGCAGCCGGCGGTCACCGTCACCCGCCCCCCGGCGTCGGTGAACTTCACCGCGTTCGACAGCAGGTTCAGCAACACCTCGGTCAGGCGCAGGCGGTCCCCCGACAGCGCGGGCAGACCCGGTTCGATGTCGAGATCCAGCACCACACCCGCCTTTTCGGCCTGCGGCGTCACCATGCGGCAGGCCGACAGCGCCATGGCCTCGACGTCGATCGCCTCCTCTTCGAGGTCCAGGCGTCCGCTCTCCGCCTTCGACATGTCGAGCACCTGGTTGATGAGCTGCAGCAGATGCTCGCCGCTCGTGTTGATGTCGTTGGCATATTCCCGGTAGCGGGGGTTCTGCAGCGGCCCGAACAGTTCGCGAACCATGACGTCGGAGAAGCCGATGATCGCGTTCAGCGGCGTGCGCAGCTCGTGGCTCATCGACGCCAGGAAACTAGACTTCGCCTGCCCGGCCGCGATGACATGCTCCATCGCCGCCGCCAGCGCCTGGCTGTGGCGGCGTACGTCCTCCTGCAGCCGATCGAAGGCGCGCGCCAGCACACCGATCTCGTCCTTCCGGGTCCAGCCGAGCGGCGGCGGGGTCTCGCCTGGGCCGGAGCGGGCGATGTGGTCCTTCAGCGCGCCGATGGGACGCAGGATCAAGCGCCGCATCAGGAGCCACACGACCGCGAGGTCGATGGCCGCGGCGATCACCATGAAGATCATCGAGACCTCGATGACGCGCGCGCCGGCGGCCGTGACGGTGCGCGGCGTACGGACGCCGACGGTCAGTGCGGGCGCTCCCCGATAGTCCGGCATCGTGCCGAAGCTCCAGAGCACGTCGCTGCTGTCAGGCGGCAGCCAGACGGCGGGCTCGGCACCGCGCAGCCGGCCCGCCACCGTGCGATACGGCGCGGGCACCTCATCGGAGAGCCACAGATCGAAATCGACACGTGTCTGCTCGCGCATCGCGGCGACCGTCGTCTCGTCGAGCGCCCGGCCGAAGATCAGCGTTCCGCCGCTCGGCTTGTCGCGCTCCGAGCCGATCAGCGGCTTGGCCACGACCAGATAGGGGCCATGGTCGGTGGTCAGGACGCCGCGCCGGCCGGCCGGGTCGTCGCCCCCGGCGAGGAGCGGATGATCGGGCGACAGCGGATCGGCCGCGAAGGCGTCGAGAGCGAGCGGCGACCGCTCCCGATCGAAGGCCTTACCCCAACGCAGGGCGCCGGCGCGGTCGTAGAGATAGACGAGATCGAGCTTCAGCGTCTGCAGCGAGGAATCCGTCAGGTTTTCGGCCGCGTACGCGGCCCGCTCGCCCTGAACGAAGTCCCGGGTCTCGTCCCAGAAGGCCCAGTCGGCGGCAGTGGCGGAAAGGTGCCCCAGTTCCGTGGCCACGGCGTGCCGCACGCGCTCCAGATTGTCCTTTGCCTCATGCTCCTCGAGCTGTTCGAAGGCCGGAAGCACGACGAAATTCAGCACCAGCGCGCTCAGGCCGAGGAAGGCCGCGGCGACGGCCATCAGCACGACGAGCGCCTTGCAGTCCAGTCGATGCAGGGAGCGCAACATCGGGACCCGCGATCAGGATGCGACTAGGGCGTGCGGATGGCACAAGGGTGCGATGCCCTCCAAGGCGCCGATCGTGGCCGCGGACCGCGGACGTGCGCGGGGGCCGCAATCCGTTCGGCGACTGAACCGCCATGGACGCCGGGTCCGACAATCTGAAGTCGTCATGACCGTCCATAATGGGGTCGGTATTTACACCGGATTAATGTGAACGGTGACGCCGATGACTTTCACGGCCTGCGGCCGCCTCTCCTGCCGATCGGAGGCCGCGGTTCCGGCTGACTGGACGGTGCGGCGCGGTCGCTGCATGGTGTGCGCATGGACGGTTCGGGCCGCCGCCGAGCCGCGCGGAAAAAATGCGAAAGGGTAGTCACATGGCCGTCGTCGAGACCGAAACGCACGGGCAGATTCTCGTGGTGCGGATGAACCGCCCGGAGCGGCTCAACGCGCTGAACTACGAGATGACCAACATGCTGTCCGAGGTCTGGAACGACTTCCGCGAGAGCAAAGACCTGGAGGTGGCGATCTTCACCGGCGCCGGCCGCGCCTTCTGCGCCGGCGAGGACATGAAGGAATCGCTCAAGGACGGCGAACCCGGCGGCCGCGGCCCGGACCGTGAGGATCCGTTCTGGGCGGGCACGCTGGAGAAGCCGGTGATCGGCGCGATCAACGGCTACGCCATGGGCGGCGGCTTCATGCTGGTCGAGCGGACCGACCTGCGCGTCGCGGCGCGCGAGGCGGTGTTCGAGGTGTCGGAGGCCAAGCGCTGGCTGCTCGGCGGCTACGACCACGGCCACGTCGCCAACCTGCCCTACCCGGTCGCGATGGAGATGGCGCTGGGCTTCCGCTTCACCGCCCAGCGCTTCCACGAGATCGGCTTCGTCAACCGGCTGGTGGACGCCGACAAGCTGATGCCCGAGGCGATGGCGATGGCCGAGCACATGCTGACCCTGCCGCCGGCGGCGCGCGTCAACACGGTGCACATGATGCGGCAGATGCGGCCGAAGCCGAGCCCGGCGCATCTCAAGCTCGCCGAGGCGCTGCACCTGCACGGCGACACGGACGACCGGATGGAATCCCGCGCCGCCTTCGCCGAGAAGCGCAAGCCGGTCTTCAAGGGCTGGAAGGACCCGCAGGATCGTTATCGCATGCCGAAGCTGTCTGACTTCCAGGACTGACGCGGGAGCACCGGCGATGACCGAGATCGGAACCGCTGGGCGCGGGCCCCTGAGCGGCTTGAAAGTGCTCGACATGACCGAGCACATGGCGGGCCCCTTCTGCACCATGATCCTGGCCGACATGGGGGCCGAGGTCGTGAAGCTGGAGCGGCCGGGCAAGGGCGACAGCTCGCGCGCCATGGGCGACGGCAGCGAGCGCAACCCCTATTTCCGCTACATCAACCGCAACAAGAAGGGCGTCACCCTCGACTACAAGCAGCCCGAGGGGCGCGCGATCTTCCTGAAGCTGGTCGAGGGCGTCGACGTGCTGGTCGAGAACTACCGGCCGACGGTGATGCCGCGCGCCGGACTCGGCTGGGAGGCGCTGCGCGAGGTCAACCCGCGCCTGATCTACGCCCAGCTTTCCGGGCTCGGATATGACGGCCCACTGGCGGCGCGCGGCGGCTTCGACCTGATCGCCCAGGGCATGGGCGGCATCATGCATGTGACGGGCGAGCCCGACGGGCCGCCGACCTCGGTCGGGCTGCCGATCTGCGACCTCGGCACCGGCATGTGGGCCGTGCAGGGAATCCTGGCGGCCCTCTACGAGCGCGTGCAGACAGGCCGCGGGCGGCTGGTCGAATGCTCGCTGCTGGAGACGGCGATCGGCTTCAGTTCGTGGACCAGCGCAGGCTGGCTGGTCGACCATACGGAGCCGACGCGCCAGGGCTCGCGGCACCGGCAGAACGCGCCCTACCAGCGCTTCGCCACCGCCGACGGCTACATGATGATCGGCGCCGCCGGCCAGTCGATCTGGGAGCGCTGCGCCACGGCGATGGGCAAGCCGGAATGGATCGAGGATCCGCGCTTCCGCACGGGCCGCGACCGGATGGCGAACCGGCCGGCGCTGGAGGCGGAGATGGAGGCGGTACTGGCCGGCGGCTCGACCGAGCATTGGGTGGAGGTGCTGGAGGGGGCCGGCGTGCCCTGTGGGCCGGTCTACGACTACGGCCAGATGTTCGCCGACCCGCAGGTCGTGCACCGGCAGATGGTCCAGCACGCCAGCGACCCCGAACTGGGCGAGGTCCCGCACATCCGCACGCCGATCCGCATGGACGAAGACATCAAGGTCCGCACGGTCGCCCCGAAGCTGGGCGAACACAACGCCGCGGTGTTCGGGACTGTGGGGGTGAGCGAGGCGGAGCTGAAGGCGTTGAGGGAGAAGGGCGTGGTCTAGCTCGCCGCCGCCCGGAGGATCATGTCGGCAGCCTTCTCGCCGATCATGATGGCGGGGGCGTTGGTGTTGCCGGCGACGATGGAAGGCATGATCGAAGCGTCGGCGACGCGGAGGCCGGCGATGCCGTGGACGCGCAGCTGCGGGTCGACCACCGCGTCGGTGCCGCGACCCATCCGGCAGGTACCGACCGGGTGGTAGTTGGAGATGGCGCGGGCGCGGATGTCGTCGCGTAGCTGCGCGTCGGTTTCCACCGCCGGACCGGGGGCGACCTCCTCCACCACATAGTCCTTCAGCGCCGGCTGGCGGGCGATCTCGCGGCTGAGGCGGATGCCGTAGGTGAGCGCGCGGAAATCCTCCTCGCTCTTCAGGAAGTTGAAGCGGATCTCCGGCGGCGCCGTGGGATCCGGGCTCTTCAGCCGCACTGTGCCGCGGCCGTCGGGCCGGAGGTGGACCGGGCTGATGCTGAAGGCGGAGAAGGGGTGCGGCACGATGCCGGTGCGCAGCCGCTCCTTGGTGCTCCAGGCGAACATGTTGATCTGCAGGTCCGGCCATTCGAAGCGCGGATCGCTGCGCACCATGGCGCCGACGAACAGGCCCATGCTGGCCAGCGGGCCGGTGCGGCCGATGGCGTACTGCGCCGCCGCCGCGATCCGCTTCGGCAGGCTGAGCGCCAGGTCGTTCATCGTCACCGGCGTGGCGCAGCGGAACGAGACGTAGGTGTTGAAGTGGTCGTGCAGGTTGGCGCCGACCCCGGGCAGGTCGTGCAGCACCGCAACCCCCTTGTCGCGCAGGTGGTCGGCCGGGCCGATGCCGGACAGCAGCAGCAGTTGCGGGGAGCCGTAGACGCCGCCGGAGACGACGATCTCGCGCCGGGCGCGCGCCGTGCGGACGGCGCCCTTCTGCCGGTACTCGACGCCGACCGCTCTGCCCTGCTCGATCAGCAGCCTCGTCGCGTGCGCGCCGGTGGCGACGGTGAGGTTCCTGCGGCCGCGGGCGTCGCGCAGATAGGCGCGCGCCGCACTCCAGCGGCGGCCGTCGCCGATGGTGGTCTGGTAGTAGCCGACCCCCTCCTGGCGCGGGCCGTTGAAGTCCGGATTGGCAGGGATGCCGGCCTGGATCGAGGCCTCGACCAGCGCCTCGGCGAGCGGCGGCTTCCAGCGGTGGTCGGTGACGCGCAGCGGGCCGCCGACGCCGTGATGCTCGCTCTCGCCGCGCGCCTGGTCCTGGGCCTTGCGGAAGAACGGCAGGACGGAATCCCAGTCCCAGCCCTCGCAGCCGGACTGGCGCCAGCCGTCATAGTCGGCCGGCGTGCCGCGCATGTAGACCATGCCGTTGATCGAACTGGTGCCCCCCAGCACCTTGCCGCGCGGCTGGTACAGGACGCGGCCGTTGAGCTCGGCCTCCGGCTCGCTTTCGAACATCCAGTTGACCTTCGGATTGACGAAGGTCTTGTGGTAGCCGAGGGGCACGTGGATCCAGGGATAGGTGTCGCGGTCGCCCGCCTCCAGCAGCAGGACGCGGTGGCGGCCGCTCTCGCTCAGCCGCGCGGCGACCGCACAGCCGGCGGAACCGGCGCCGGTCACGATGAAGTCGTAGGCGTCGCTGCCGTCTTCGCCCTCGCCTGCCATGGGTCCCTCCGATGCGTTTCTTCCGTGCCGGCAGGGGCCGGCCGCGTCTTCTGACGAGACGGATGCGATCGTGAGGCCGCCGGCCGAAGCGTGCAACGGCCAGGCATGAAGCGGCAGCCGTGCAAGCCTTACGAACTCGCGCCGGGCGGGCTAGGATGACGGCTGCTTTCACCTGCCGGACCGGAACAATGTCACCAGAAGTCGTCAAGGAACTCGCCCCGACCGGCGTGCTGCGCGCGGGAATCAACCTCGGAAACTTCCTGCTCGTCACCGGCAAGAGCGCCTCGGGCGACCCCGAGGGCGTGTCGCCGGACATGGCACGCGCCATCGCCGACAGGCTGGGCGTGCCGGTGCAGTATGTGCCGTTCGCCAAGCCGGGCGAACTGGCGGACCAGGCCGGCAACAATGTCTGGGACATCGGCCTGATCGGCGCCGAGCCGCAGCGCGCCGAGAAGATCGCCTTCAGCGCCGCCTACGTGGAGATCGAGTCGACCTACCTCGTGCCGCCCGGCTCGCCGCTGAAGACAATCGCCGACGTCGACGTCAAGGGCGTGCGCATCGTCTCGACCGCACGTGCCGCCTACGACCTCTGGCTCGAGCGCAACATCAAGAACGCCGAACTGCTGCGCACGAACAGCATGGACGAGGCCTTCGCCAAGTTCACCGGCGAGAAGCTGGAGGCGCTGGCCGGCCTGAAGCCGCGGCTGCTGGCCGACCTGGAAAAGCTGCCGGGCGCCCGGATCATCGACGGCCAATTCGCGGCCGTGCAGCAGGCGATCGGCACGGCCCGCGCCAACACCGCGGGTGCCGCCTTCATCGCCCAGTTCGTCGAGGAGGCGAAGGCCTCGGGCTTCGTCGCCAGCCTGATCGAGAAGCACAAGGTCCGCGGGCTCTCCGTGGCGCCGAAGGCCTGAACGGATCCTGAAGCCCGAAAGGTCGGACCGGTCCCGTCCGAGCGGGACCGGCCGGCGAAGCGTCAGACGAAGGGGGCGACCTGCTCCCAGGCCAAGCGGATCGAGTTCTCGGCGCGGACCGGTGGCATGCCGCCCATGTTCGACCAGAGGACGAACTCGGTGATGCCGAGTTCCTCCTTCAGCCGCTTCAGGCGGTCGATGCATTCCTGAGGGTCGCCGGCGATGCAGGCGCCGTGCTCGATGAGCTTGTCGAAGGCGAGATAGCCCATCTCGCGCGCCTTCCGGCCCTCGATCATCGTGGTCTCGTAGCCGCGGACGACACCCCCGGCGCTGGTCTGCTGGTGCGAGGCGACCTTCTCGTAGAACCACTCGACCGGCCCGCGCATGGTCTCGCGCGCCCGCGCGCCGTCGGTGTCGCAGTAGAAGGGCAGCAGGATCATCCGCTCCAGCTTCGCCGGATCGTGACCGTGCTCGACCAGCGCCTTTTCGTAGCGGCGCAGTTCGTCGCCCAGGCGCGGGATCCATTCCTCGCGATAGGTGCGGTAGGTGAAGGGTGCCGCAAGCTGCACCGACCAGCCGTGCTTCGCCGCGTTCGCGAAGCTCTCGGTCGAGATCGACGCCTGGTAGATCGGCGGATGCGGCAGCTGGACGGGCTTGGGCAGCACGTCGATGGGCTCCGGCACCTTCCAGTATGTGCCGTCGAAGGTGATTTTGCCCTCGCCCCAGGCGCGCAGGATCAGTTCGACGCCCTCGTCGAACATCTCGCGGCTCTGGTCCATCGGCACGCCGAGGCCGACGAACTCGTGCGGCTGGTAGGCGCGGCCGATGCCGAAGTTCAGCCGGCCGCGCGACAGGCAGTCGACGAGGGCGAAGTCGGCGGCAGTGCGCAGCGGATGGTTGAACGGCACCACCACGACCGCCGTGCCGATGCGCATGCGCTTGATCCGTTGCGCGACGGCGGCGGCGATGACCTGGGTCGAGGTGACGATGCCGTAGGTCGAGAACAGATGTTCGGCCACCCAGGCGGTGTCGTAGCCGAGCGCCTCGGCGAGTTCGAACAGCTTCATGTCCGACTCCAGCCCCTCCACACGGAAGGACTGGTCGGGATACTGGCTGAGGCTGAACACGCCCCATTTGAGGCCCTTCTTCATCGGCGTCTCTCCCGTTGTCGGCTTGTTGCCGCATACGGTAGCGACTCGGACGGAGGACGCCAGTCCCCCACCCCGCGCGGCCGGAAGACGGTCAGCGGCCGGTGGCGGAGACGCCCTTGCCGAGCAGGTCGAGCACGGCCTCGGCGAACGCCCACATGTTGCGCTCGCGGTCGCTGTCGCCGGTCTCCAGGGTGATGACGTGCTCGACCGGTCCGCTGATCGCGATGCAGGTGTGGCCGGCATCGTCGCCGTAGCGGTTGCCGGTCGGACCCGCGGCACCGGTCTCGCCGACGCCCCAGTCGGTGCCGAAGGTCTCGCGCGCCGCCTTCGCCAGCATCAGCGCATAGGGCTCGGAGCTGGACCGGACGCCGCGCATCGCCTCCTTCGGGATGCCGGTCAGGGCCGCGCGGGCGGTCGCGGTATAGATGACGGCGCCGCCCTGATAGTAGGCGGAGGCCCCCGGTACGGCGAGCAGCGACGCCGACACGAGACCGCCGGTCGAGGATTCGAACACCCCCACGGTCTGTCCCTGCGCCTTGAGCTTCTCGCCCAGGGCCGTCGCCATTTCGGTCAGTTTCGTCATCGCCGTTCCCTCTCCTTGCACAGGACCGGGATCATGCCAGCCCCCGCACGGGCGCGAAACGGGGGGACGCGTTGCGCGCGGCGCGTCCCTCTAGAGCGTGCCGACGCCGAAGGTGTCGCAGGCGCGCAGTTCGCCGCTGTTGAAGCCGCGGCGGAACCAGCGGACGCGCTGGGCGGAGCTGCCGTGGGTGAAGCTGTCGGGTGCGACGCGGCCGCCGGCCTCGCGCTGCAGGGTGTCGTCGCCGATCGCGGCGGCGGCGTTCAGCCCCTCCTCGAGGTCGCCTTGCTCCAGGATCGCGCGGCTGCGGTCGGCGTGGTTGGCCCAGATGCCGGCGAAGCAGTCGGCCTGCAGTTCCATGCGCACCGACAGCGCGTTGGCGTCCGACTGCGACATCGACTGCTGCAGGCCGCGCACACGGTCCGATACCCCGAGAAGCGTCTGGACGTGATGGCCGACCTCGTGCGCGATGACGTAGGCGCGGGCGAAGTCGCCCGGTGCGTCGAAGCGGCTGTCGAGCTCGTCGAAGAAGCGCACGTCCAGATAGACCTTGCGATCGGCCGGGCAGTAGAAGGGGCCGACGGCGCTCTGGGCGAAGCCACAGCCCGACTGCGTGCCGCCGGTGTAGAGGACCAGTTTCGGCTCCTCGTAGGTGCGGCCCTGGGCCCGGAAGATGGCGCCCCATGTGTCCTCGGTATCGGCCAGGACCTGCGACACGAACTGCCGCGACGCGTCGTCGAGTTCGGGCGGCGGGGTCGGTGCCGCCTGCTCGTAGCCGGTGCCGTCGTCGAGCAGGACGCGCGGATCGATGCCGAGGGCGTAGGACAGGCCCAGAACGACGAGCAGGCCGACGATGCCGATGCCGCCGCCGCGGCGCATCCCGCCGCGGCCCGCGCCGCGGCCCATGCGGAAGCCGCCGCCCATCCCGCCGCCCATCGCGCCACGCTGACCGCGCCTGTCTTCGATGTTCCCGCTCTCACGACGACCGCCGAGACGCATGTTTCCTCCGTCGGCGCGGCGTGTTGGATCCGTTCCGCGCGGCATCAACGCCGCAGCCGGGCGGCCATTCGTAGACCATCCAATCTGGCCGACTTCAAGGCGGCGCCGCCTTGACCCCTACCCCGCCGCCGTGTCGAATGCGGCAGCTTCGGTGAGGGGCAATCGCAGAGGGAGGAACGGCGTGGACATCAAGGGAACGGTCACGATCGTCACCGGCTCGTCGAGCGGGATCGGGGCGGCCACCGTCCGCCGGCTCGCCTCGAAGGGCGGCAACGTCGTCGTCAACTACAGCCGCAGCGAAGGGCCGGCGCGCAAGGTGGCCGAGGAGTGCGAGGCGATGGGCGCCGAGGTGCTCGTCTGCCGCGCCGACGTTTCGGACGATGCCGACTGCAAGCGGCTCGCCCGGGAGACGATGGACAAGTGGGGCCGCATCGACGGCCTGGTGAACAATGCCGGCACGACCAAGTTCGTCGACCATACGGACCTGGACGGCCTGAGCGCCGACGATTTCCTCGGCATCTACCGGGTGAATCTGGTCGGGCCCTACCAGATGATCCGCGCCGTGGCGCCGCACATGAAGGCGGGCGGTCGCGGCGGCGTGGTCAACGTCTCGTCGATCGCCGGCGTCATGGGCACCGGCAGCTCGATCGCCTATGCGGCCTCGAAGGGTGCCTTGAACACCATGACGCTGTCGCTGGCGCGCGCGCTGGGGCCGGAGATCCGGATCAACACGGTGTGCCCCGGCTTCGTCGCCGGCGACTGGCTGCGCCAGGGGCTGGGCGCCGAGCGCTACGACAACACGCTGGCCAACCTGAAGAAGAACAACGCGCTCGCCAACGTGGCGACGCCGGAGACCGTGGCGCAGGCGATCGTCGGATTCCTGGAGAATGCCGACCTGGTCACCGGCGAGTTCATGATGGTCGACGGCGGCGGCCATCTGGGCGCCGTGCCGCTGCGCGCGCGCTGAGGGAGAAGGACATGTCCGAGAGACAGGGACGCATCGAGGGCAAGGTCGCCTTCATCACCGGCGGCGCGTCGGGCCTGGGCAAGGCGACGGCCGAGCTGTTCGTGCGCGAGGGCGGCCGGGTCGTCGTGGCCGACATCAACGAGGCGATGGGCCGGGAGGTCGCCGCCTCGCTGGGCGACGCCGGGCATTTCGTGAAGCTCGACGTCACCGACGAGGCGCAGTGGATCGCCGCGATGGAGGAGACGCTCGCGCATTTCGGCAAGCTGAACATCATGCTGCAGAGTGCCGGCGTCGGCCTCGGCAAGCCGATCACCGAGATCACCATGGAGGAGTGGCGGCACGTCCACGCCATCGACCTGGACGGCGTCTTCCTGGGCATGAAGCACGGCATTCCCGCCATGGTGAAGTCGGGCGAGCCCTGCTCGATCGTCAACATCTCGTCGATCGCCGGCAACATCGCCGGCCACAACATGGCGGCCTACAACTCGGCCAAGGCGGCGGTACGCCACGTGTCGAAGTCGGCGGCGCTGCACTGCTGCCGACAGGGCTGGGACATCCGCGTCAACACGGTGCACCCGACCTTCGTCGACACGCCGATCCTCGACCGGCACAAGGAGAGGTTCGGCGCCGAGTTGGCCCTGCAGAAGCTCGGCCGGCAGGTGCCGATCGGCCGCGTCGGCAAGCCGCTCGAGGTGGCCTACCCGATCCTGTTCCTGGCCTCGGAGGAATCGAGCTACATGACCGGCTCGGAACTGCTGGTCGACGGCGGCATCTCGGCGATGTGAGGCCGGCGTCGCCGGGCGGCGATCCTCGCACCCGGGCGGCGATCCTGCCGTTCACCGCGGCGGGAGTTCGTCACCCGCTTCGGCGGGCCGGCTTCTGCCGGCCCGGTCGAGGATAGCGTAGGCTTCCGCGAGATTCGCCTTCGCGGCCCGAGCGCGAAAATAGCTGTCGGCCTTCAGTGCGGAGAGTTTTTCGGCGATCGCGACATTGACCAGACTGTCGAGTGCGATCCCCTCCGACTCGGCAGCCTTCCGCGCCTCCTCCAGAAGTGCCGGCTCCAGCTGAACTGTCAGACTCGCCTGTTTCACGATCGGGCCTCCACACGCTGCTACGCAGCGGCCGATCCTAATCCGCCAGAAGGTCCCGCACCGCCTGGATGAGGAAGCGCTCGTCCTCGCGGTTCTGGACGGGGTTGCCGGCGCGGTGGCCCCAGACGGAGGGGATGGGGCGGAGTTCGGCATTGCGCAGGTGGGGCATCTCGGCGCGGTTGTCGTCGACCTGGAAGTAGAGGTCGGTCTCGCCGGGCATGACGAAGGTGCGCGCTTCGATGGCGCCGAGTGCGGCGGCGAGGTCGCCGCGGTACATCTCGTTGTCCGAGATGTCGTTGTGCTCCCAGGTCCAGAACTGGGCGAGCAGGTCGTTGGCGTCGCGGCGGCGGAAATTGCCCTCCCAGGCGGCGACGATGAAATCCTCCATCGAGGCGTAGCCCAGGCCGCGCCAGAGCTCCTTGCGGTAGAAGGTCTGGCTCATCGCCCAGCCGGCATAGAGCCGCCCCATGGCGCGCAGCCCGCGCAGCGGCGGCTCGGCGAACCAGCCGTCGCGCCATGCGGGATCCGCGGTGAGCGCGGCGCGCACGCCGTCGATGAACAGCCTGTTGTGCGGCGAGGTGCGCGCCGAGGTGCAGACGGCCGCCACACGGTCGACCTTGTCGGGGAAGGCCGCTCCCCACTGATAGGCCTGCTGGCCGCCCATCGACCAGCCGTAGACGAGCGCCAGCCGGTCGATGCCGAACACCTCGGTCAGCAGCCGGCGCTGGGCCATGACATTGTCCCAGGTCGTCACGTGCGGATAGCGGCCGCGGTCGTAGGGGAACGGCGTGTTGCTGGGCGACGAGCTGAGGCCGTTGCCGAACATGTTGGGTATGACGATGAACCAGCGCGTCGGGTCGAGCACCCGGTCCTCGCCGATCAGCCACTCGATGTCGGTGTGATGGGCGCCGTAGGAGGTGGGGTAGAGGATGGCGTTCGACTTGTTGGCGTTCAGCCGGCCGTAGGTCTTGTAGACGATCCGCGCGTCCTTGAGGGTCATGCCCCGCTGCAGGCGGAAGTCGCCGAGGCGGAAGGTGGTGGGCTCGTTCATGCGGCCTTCTCCAGCGGCTTGTCGGGAAGCTGGGCATAGACCTCGCGGTTCACGGCGACATAGCCGTCGCCGAGATGGGCGAGCCGGTCGCGGACCATCGCATGCGCCTCCGGCAGGCGGTGGAACGGGATCGACGGGTAGAGGTGATGCTCGGCGTGGAACGGCATGTTCCACATCAGCAGGCGAACCGGCCAGAGGGTGCGCGTCGTGCGCGTGTTGGTCAGGCCGTTGTCGTCCTCGCTGCAGCCGGTGTGCTCGGCGATCAGGTAGGCGCGCAGGAAGGGCATGGCGAGGAACACCGGCCCGATCCACCAGACCAGCGCGGCGGGCGACCCGGCGGCGATGGACGCCACGGCGATCGCGGCGTAGAGCGCGATCTGCAGCCGGGCCGAGGCGACGACCCGCGGCGCCTTGGCCGGCGCGACATAGGGCATGCGCTCGAACCGGCCGGTCGCGATGCGCCAGAGGAAGCCGAGGCGCGAGCGCCAGTAGGGCAGCCCCGACAGCAGCCAGAGATAGTGGCCGCGGCTCTTCGGCGGGTTCAGGTCGCGCTCGGGGTCGCGCTCGGGGTCCTGGGTGTACTTGTGATGGGCCGCGTGGAATTCGCGGTAGAAGTCGACATTGTTGAAGAAGACGGCGCCGGCCAGCCAGCCGACGACGTCGTTGAGCCAGCGCGAGCGGAAGGCCGTGTAGTGCGAGCCTTCGTGGAACGGCGCGAAGCAGGCGACCAGCACGATGCCGTGCAGCACCATCGCCGGCACGAGCAGCCACCACGTTCCCAGCGCCAGCCAGACGAGCGCAGCCGTCGCCGCCATGATGGCAAGATGCGCCGCGAGCCGCGCGAGCCCCGGCAGGTCCGAGCGTTCGCTGAGGCTGCGCAGGTCCTCCGGGCGGATGACCCGCTTGGCCTCCGCCGCCGCCGAGCGCGGGCGCCGCGCCCGCCCGCTTTCTGCCGTCCCGATCGCAGCCATCGCAAACCTCCCGCCGTCGCCGGAGCCCAGAGCCGACCTCAGTCTAGCAAGAAACGCGCCCGCGGATCAGCCTCCAGACGCCTGGGCAGCCACGGCGTCCTCCGGCGTGCGCCCTTCGGTGATGGTCGAAGTCAGTGTTTGAAGCAATGCTCCCTGTGCCACTGCAGGAAGTGCGGATGCGGACGGTCGGCCGGACGCAGCGGCGCCAACACGCGACCGCTCTCGTTGATCATCGCCTGGATCCCCTGGGGATCGTTGACCTGCCGCGACACCAGGATCGTCAGATCGTCGGCGACGCTGATCAGGCCCCTGCCGAACATCCAGTGCGCAGTTCCCGTCAGGGCCAGTCCGTTCGTGACGATATCGGGCCCGCTGGCCTCGACCGGTCGAATGTGCGCCGCCTCGACCTCGGCTCGGCCGCCGCCATTGATCAGCCTGAGCCCGGTGATTGCGCAACGGGCGTCGTAGGCGCGCAGGACCACGCGCCGAAAGACACGGTCTCGGACGATGCGCGAGCCGAGATAGGCGACCCGGGTTCTTTCGCCCTCGTATTCGAACGGCAGGATGTTCTCATGGAATCCGGCGTCCCCGACGGCATCGTCGACGCGCGGCAGCACGTCGTTGCGATCCGAGAGCCCCACTTCAATGATCCGTCGAAAGTCCGAGCCGGAAATGGGCCGGACCGCGGCCTGCGCACGGCCCGAGATCCGGCCCTCCTCATTGAGCACGCCGCGCTCGATGACCCCGTCGGTGCCGCTGAACGGCACGGGGGTCGCAAAATCGAGATAGCTTCCCGGCGCGATCAGCGCGAGGTGCATGCCCGGCGCGGTCGGATCCGGAACAACGGATTCGACCTTCGCGACGGCAAAGTAGCCGCGGGTCGCGAGAACCTTGCGGGGCTCGTAGTAGATGATCCAATCACCGACGCAGGCCTGCACCCGCTTCAGATATTGCGCCGGAAACTGGTACCGTTCGGCCGGGCTGTCGTCATAGATCGAGTCGGCGCGGTGAATGAAGACACCGTAGGACACGCTCCCGCTTTCCGACCCAGGCCTGACGAGCGCCCGACTATGCCGGCTCGGCGTCGCGCTTCTTCATCATGGCGACGTAGGCGGGGCGGGATTGGCAGGCGGCGAGCCAGGCCTTCACGCGGGGTGCGGCCTCGAAGAGTTCCTTGGCCGGGACGGCGTAGCGGACGACTTCGGCGAGGTTGATGTCGGCGACGGTGAAGCGGCCGCCGACCACATGGCCGGTCTCCGCAAGCGCGGCGTCGAGCACGGCGAAGGGCGCGCGCAGCGCCTCGATCGCCGCCTTGGCGACGGCGGCGTCGCGCTCGGCCTCGGGCTTGGCGACCATGTGGTAGAGGACCTGGATCGAGTGCGGTTCGACCTCGGTCGCGGCCCACAGCGTCCACGACGTCATCAGCCCCTCCTCCGCCATGCTAGCCGGCGCCAGCGGGCCGCCGTGCTTGCGGGCGAGATAGAGGTTGATCGCCAGCGATTCGTGCAGAATCAAGCCGTCGTCGTCGATCGACGGGATGTGGCCATTCGGGTTCACCTTCAGGAAGGCCGGCGAGCGCGAGTTCAGCGGCGCGTCCGGTGCGCCGGGGTTCGCGAGCCGGTTCGCCTGGACGACGGGCACGAGTTCGAACGGCACGCCCAGCTCGTCCAGAAGCCAGATGTTGCGCGAGGCGCGCGAGCGGTAGACGCCGTAGAGCTTGAGCATGCGGGGCCGTTCCTTCCAGTTCGTGCGGTGGATGCTAAGCGCAATCGCGGGGCCGGCACCAGTGGCACCGCCGCCCCGCGGTGCAGTGGCACTGGACAGTCCGGCCGCGGCGGCGCGATGGTCGCCGAAACAGACGGAGACGCCCGATGCCCAGCAGCCAGTCCGAGAAGGCCGACCGCTTCCGCGCCCTGCATGCGGGACCGGAGGCCTTCGTCATCGCCAACCCGTTCGACGCCGGATCGGCCCGCGTGCTGGAGGGCCTGGGCTTCGCCGCGCTGGCGACGTCGAGCGGCGGCTTCGCCGGGACGCTCGGGCGGCGCGACGGGCGCGTGACGCGCGACGAGGCGCTGACCCATGCGCGGCTGGTCGTCGAGGCGGTCGACGTGCCGGTCTCGGCCGACCTGGAGAACGGCTTCGGCCACGCACCGGACTTCGCCGCCGAGACGGTGCGGCTGGCCGCCGGCACGGGCCTCGTCGGCTGCTCGATCGAGGACGCGACCGGCGACCCGGACCGGCCGCTCTATCCCCTTGAGGAGGCGGTCGCCCGGATGGAGGCGTCGGTCGCAGCGGCGCGCTCCCTGCCCTTCGCCTTTACGTTGACCGCGCGCACCGAGAACTTCCTGCGCGGCAATCCCGACCTGGACGACACGATCCGCCGGCTGCAGGCGTTCGAACAGGCCGGGGCCGACGTGCTGATGGCGCCCGGCCTGCCGACCCTGGAGGCGGTGCGCGCCGTCTGCGCCGCGGTCGGCAAGCCGGTCAACTTCATGGTCGGCATCCCCGGCAAATCGTTCAGCGTCGCCGACCTGCAGGCGGCCGGCGTGCGCCGCATCAGCCTCGCCACCTCGCTCTGGCGCGCCGCGATGACCGGCCTGCTCGACGCCGCGCGCGAGGTGAAGGACAAGGGCACCTTCGGCTATGTCGAGACGGCGACGCGGGCGATGAACGACTTTATGCGCAACGACCCGCGGGGGTGACGCGTCGGCCTGGGGGCGGGGGGGGGGCCCCCCCCCGCGGGCCGGCGGGGGGGGGGGGGGGGGGGGGGGGGCGCGCGCCGCGGAGTGACTGAGAGGGGGGAGGGGGGAACCGGGCGGGCGGCGGCGGTGCGCCCCCCCCGCGGGGGGGGGGGGGGCGGGGGGGGGGGCCCCCCCCCCCCCCCCCCCCCGGGGTCCTCAATAGTTCGCCTTGTCCTCCACGGCGTGGCCGCGCTTGGGGATCAGCATCGAGCGGTCGAAGCTCATGACGACGGTGCCGTCGGCCTTCTTGCCGATCGTGCGGATCTTCACGATGCCCTGGGTCGGGCGCGAGGCGGATTCGCGTTTCTCCAGCACCTCGGACTCCGCATAGAGCGTGTCGCCGGCGAAGACCGGGGCCGTCAGCTTGATGTCGGTCCAGCCGAGATTGGCGATGGCCTTCTGGCTGGTGTCGCTGACCGTCATGCCCACGACGATCGAGAGCGTGAGCGTGCTGTTGACCAGCGGCTGGCCAAACTCGCTGTGCTTGGCGTACTCGCGGTCGAAGTGCAGCGGGTGGGTGTTCATCGTCAGCAGGGTGAAGGCCGTGTTGTCGTATTCGGTGATCGTCCGGCCGGGGCGGTGCTCGTAGACGTCGCCGACGGTGAAGTCCTCGTAGTAGCGGCCATAGGTCTCGCGGTAGCGGTTCGGGCCGACCTGCTTCCAGTTCTGGGTCATTGCGCGGGCGTTCCTCGGTTGGGCGTCGTTCGGTTCGCGGGACGATAGGTCCGCGGCCGCCGACGCACAACGCGAGGCGGCATCAGCCGCGCTTCACGCCGGCCGGAGGGACCCTACGCCCCCGGGAACCAATGTCCGCCGACATGGTTGCGGCGACGGGAGGTGCAGCATGAGCAAACGTGGAGAATCGTCGCGAGCCGGCCGTTTCGCAGGCGGCGTGGCGACCGGGGTGTTCGGGACGCTGGTGCTCCTGGCGGGCATCGGCGTCACGGTCGCCTATACCGGCGCCTACAACATCGCGGCGACCGAGGAGCATACCTCGGTCGTGCGGTGGGCCTTCGACACGACCTTCCACAACTCCATCGAGCGGCACGCCGCGGATGCCGTGCCGCCGGAGGCGATCACGCCGGCGATGCTGGAGAGCGGGGCGGGTCACTACAAGGCGATGTGCGAACACTGTCACGCCGGGCCCGGCGCGGAGCGGGCCGAATGGGCGGCCGGGATGCGGCCGAGGCCGCCACATCTGGCCGAAGCGGCCGCGCACTGGACCCTGCCGCAGGTCTTCTGGCTGGCGAAGCACGGCGCCAGAATGACCGGCATGCCCGCCTTCGGACCGACGCACGACGACGCCACGCTCTGGGGGATCGCCGCCTTCGTCAAGGAACTGCCCGGCATGACGCCCGACGACTACGCGGCGACGGGCGCATCGGAAGGTGGGCACGGCGCCGCGCACGGCGGCGGTGGGGCCGGCCACGAGCATGGGCCGCAGGGTGCGACGCCCGGCGGCGGAACCCGCTGAAGACGAGAACCGGAAGGGATCCAGATGTCCTACTGGCGCTTCGCCGCGATGATCGCGACCTCGACGGTCGTGATGTTCGGGCTGATGTACCTGAACACCTATGCCTTCGAGCACGTGTTCTGGAGCGAGACGCGCGCCTGGATGGCGCTGCTCATGGGCGCCACCATGGCGGTGATCATGCTGTCCTTCATGCTCGGCATGTACGGCAACCGCAGGCTGAACATCGGCATCTACGTCGGCGCCGTCGCCGTCTTCGCGCTGTCGCTGTGGCTCGTGCGCGCGCAGGTGACGGTGGACGACGGCGAATATATGCGGGCGATGATCCCGCACCACTCGATCGCGATCATGACCAGCGAACGCGCGCAGATCAGCGACCCGCGGGTGCGCAAGCTGGCCGACGAGATCATCGAGGCGCAGGAGCGCGAGATCGCCGAGATGAAGTATCTGATCGCGGACCTGGAGGCCCGAGACTGATGCTCGAGACCTTTACCAGCCGATCCGGCCGTCCATGCGGGCGGGCCGGTCGATCGAAGCACCGGGCGGCACGGCACGCCCTCATCCTCGTTCTCTTAGCCGCGGCGGGCTGCGGCGAAGGCGGCGCCCCGGACGACGACCTCGCCGGGATCCGCGCACCGGAGCCGGCGCGGATCCTCCCGGCCGAGGAGGCGATCGCCGGTGCGCAGGTGGCGACGCTCGATCCGGCGCCGATGCAGGAGGCCGAGATCCGCGCCGCCCTGGGCGACGGCCCGCGCTGCACCTTCCGCTACACCAGCAGCGGCAAGCCGGTCCTGGCCGCGCGAATGCTGGCCGCCGCCGCGCACGAGGGGATCGTCAAGCTGAACGGCAACCTGATCCGGGCCGGCGCCACGCCGGCCGACGACGGCCTGCTGCTGGAAGCCGGCCGCATCCGCCTGACCCTCACGCCGCTCGCGGGAGCCGCGGCGGAGGCCGGCGGCGAGATGCAGACCGAGGCGGACCTGGTCTTCGAGGTCGGCGACGAACTGCGCGCGGGATACCGCGGCTACTACCGGTGTGAACGGGAGCGTGCGCGGGCGGGGTGAGGCATCAGGCAGGATGATCCGGGCGACCGGCGCATCGGCTGGGATCCGCGGCGGTGGAACCGTCGGCGGCCCTGGTCGGTTGGAGACATGGACCAACCGAACCCGTGCCCCCGGCAGGAGAACCATCGCATGCGCCTTTCCAGACCGCTCGCCGCCCTTCCGCCGTTCCTGGTTGTTCTCGGCGTGCTCGCGATGCCGGCCGCCGCGCAGGAGACGCTGACCGGCTGCCAGTCGCAGCGTAGCCTCGAACAGGTGATCAGCAGCGACAGCAAGCTGATGCCGGACGACTGCCGGGTGCTGAAGGTCACGCCGGTCGACACGGACCGTGGCCGCCTGTGCGTCGTCGACCTGTCGTCGTCGCAGGACGGGGTGCTGCAGCAGCTGCGCGATGTCGCAGCGGCCCAGCAGTGGTGGGTGCGGTGCGACGCGCTGGGCCAGACCGTACGCTGAGGCAGATGGCGCGCTGAGGCTCTACCGTCCCACTCAGTCCAGGTCCGAGACGTAGCCGTCGATCGGCAGGACGGCCCTGCCCTGGCGGATCGGCACGCAGTCGGGCGGGAAGTCCTGGCGGAAGCGGGCGCCGCGGGCGGCCGCTTGGTCGAGGAAGCGCTCCAGGTGATCCATGGCGCCCGTCGGCAGGTCGTGCAGGACCATGAGTGTCCAGGATCGCTCCTCGATCTGCGCCAGGGCGCGGTCGACCCAGCCGTCCGGGTCGGCCCAGTCGCGCGGGATGGCGTTCCACAGGACGCAGTCATAACGCTCCCGCTCCAGCCAGCGCACGACGGACGGCTTCAGCAGGCGGCGGTCCAGATTGCCGCCGCCGCCGAACGGCCGGAACAGCCTGCCCTCCTCCCCCAGGTCGGCGAGGAGGCGTGCCGTCGGCACCAGTTCGCGTTCCACGACGCCGGGGTCGGGATCCGCGCCGAGCGGCGTCTCGTGGGTGAACGTATGGTTGCCGAGCCGGTGGCCTTCGGCACGGGCGCGGACGGCGAGGTCGCGGCAAGCGGGATCGCCCAGCTTTGAGCCGACGAGGAAGAAGGTCGTGCGCAGGCCGCGCGCCGCCAGGATGTCGAGCACGCGCGGCGTCGTCGCCGGATCGGGGCCGTTGTCGAAGCTCAGGGTCAGGTCGGGCATGGGCGCTCGCGGATACGGGGCCGGTGCAACGTAAAGGGTGCAGTGTAAAGGGTGCAGTGTAGGCCAGGCGCGCGCCGAATGCGCGGCCGTCGCGGGCGGGTCGCATCGTGCCGGCACGATCCCTGCTCTAGCGTTTCCGCCACCGAAGCGCCGCCGCCTTCCCCTCCTTCCCGCCACCCCGGAGACCCGCGTGCCGATCGTCGCCGTCGTCTGGGGCGGGTTCTTCCTGATCAACGTCAACGTCGCGGTCATCATCCCGCTGCTGCCCTTCATGCGGCGGGATCTCGACCTTGGCAGCGTCGAGGCGGGTGCCATCCTGGCGGCGTTCCCGGTGGCGGCGCTGGTCGGCAATCTGGTGCTGGGGCCGTTCATCGACCGTTACGGGCGCAAGCGGTTCATCGCGGCCGGCGGCTGCGGTGCGGCGGTGACCCTGCTGGCGACGGCCTTCGCGCCCGACGCGGCGACGGTCATCGCGCTGCGGGCGGCGACGGGCCTGTTCATGCCGATGGTCGGCGCGTCGGTGTTCGCGGCCGTCTCGGACTATTACCCCGCCGAGGCTCGCGCGCGGATCACCGGCTACGTCACCTCGGCGGCACCGGTGGCGATGCTGCTGTCGCTGTCGCTGGGGGTGGTGTCGGGCGGCCTGCTCGACTGGCGCGTGGCGCTGGCCGGGCTGGCGGCGTTCGCCGCCCTGCTCGCCGTCGCGGCGATGCTGCTGCCGCCGACGCCGCTCGCCCTGCGGGCGACGCTGCCGATCGGGCCGGCGACCTATCGCGCGCGGCTGCTCTCCTTCTCCGGCGGGCCGGACACGCGGCGCGTGCTGCTCGCCTATCTCGCCTACAGCGCGGCCATCTTCCTGTTCCTCGGGCTCTATCCCGCCTGGATCCTGGAGGGTGGCGGCGCCACGCCGGCGACGGTGGGGACGATGCTGTTCGTCGGCGGGCTGGGCGGCGTCGCCGGGGCGCTACTGGCCGGCCGGCTGGCACGGGGCTTCCGGCATCCGCTCGGCCTGTGCGCCGTCGCCGCCGGCGCCACGGCGGCCGTCGCGCTGCTGGCGCCGCTCGCCGGACAGGGGCTGGTCGGGCAGGCGCTGCTCTATGGCGGCTTCGCCTTCGGCCGTGACCTGATGCTAGCGCTGATGCTGGGCGGCGCCATGCTGCTCGTGGCACCGACCGAGCGCGCCAGCCTGAATGCCGTGCTGAACGCCCTGTTCCAGACCGGTGCCGCCGCCGGCGGCATGGCCAGCGCCTGGCTCTACGCGGCGGACTCCAGCTACACCACCAGCGCCGCGGTCGCAGCGGCCCTCCTTGCCGGCGCGGCCCTGATGCTGCGCCGCATCGCGGTGCGGCAGAGATAGTCGAGGTGCGGATCGACGCTCGGAGCCGGCGCGGCAAGCTGCTAGCCTTGCGCCCGACGACATCAGGTTGGTGTGAGACCATTGGATTCAGCAGACCCGGCTCGCGCCGCCAAGCCGGCCACCCCTTCCCTCTTCGCCCCCCTCAACAGTCCGGTATTCCGGGCGGTGTGGATCGCCAGCCTGGCGTCGAATTTCGGCGGGCTGATCCAGGCCGTGGGCGCGTCGTGGATGATGACGTCGATCGGCACGGCCGAGACGGTGGCGCTGGTGCAGGCGTCGGTGACGCTGCCGATCATGCTGCTGTCGCTGCCGGCGGGCGCGCTCGCCGACACGCTGGACCGGCGCACGATGATGCTGGCGGCGCAGGCCTTCATGCTGGCCGCCTCGATCCTGCTGACCGCCTGCGCCTGGGCCGGCGTGATCACGCCCTGGCTGCTGCTGACCTTCACCTTCCTGATCGGCTGCGGCACCGCGCTCAACGGTCCGGCCTGGCAGGCGTCGGTCGGCGAGATGGTGCCGAAGGTGGACCTGCCCGGCGCCGTGGTCCTCAACTCGATGGGCTTCAACCTGGCGCGCAGCGTCGGACCGGCGGTGGGCGGCATGATCGTCGCGACCGCCGGGGCCGCGGCCGCCTTCACCGTCAACGCCTTCAGCTATCTCGGCCTGATCTTCGTGCTGCTGCGCTGGAAGCCGGCGGCCGAGGCACGCACCCTGCCGCGCGAGAGCCTGCGCGTGGCGATGGGTGCCGGGTTGCGCTTCGCCGCCATGTCGGGGCGGGTCGGGACGGTGCTGCTGCGCGCGCTCGTCTTCGGCTTCGCGGCGAGCGCGGTGCAGGCGCTGCTGCCGCTGGTGGCCAAGCACGGCATCGACGGCGGGCCGCTGACCTTCGGCCTGCTGCTCGGCGCCTTCGGCGCGGGTGCGGTGGGTGGTGCCATGGCGAGCACGCGGCTGCGCGCGCGGCTGTCGAACGAGATGATGGTGCGGCTGTCCTGCGTCGGCTTCGGCCTCGCCACCATCGTCGTGGGCGTGAGCCCGTGGCTGCTCGCCAGCATGGCGGCGCTGGCCCTGGCGGGCGCGGGCTGGGTTCTGGCCCTGTCGACCTTCAACGTGACGGTGCAGCTGTCGACGCCGCGCTGGGTGGTCGCGCGGATGCTGGCGCTCTACCAGGTGGCCGCGTTCGGCGGCATGGCGCTGGGCAGCTGGGTCTGGGGCGTCGTCGCCGGCAGTCACGACCTGCTAACCGCGCTCTGCATCGCGGGCGCGGTTCAGCTGGTCTGCGCCGCGATCGGGCTGCTGCTGCCCCTGCCCTCGACCTCCGGTCTCAACCTGGAGCCGGTCAGCCGCTGGACGGCGCCGGACCTGGCGGTCGACATCCAGCAGCGCAGCGGCCCGATCGTGATCCAGATCGAGTATCTGATCGACGAGGCCGACATCGACGAGTTCCTGGAGGCGATGGCCGACCGGCGGCGCATCCACCGCCGCGACGGCGCGCGCCACTGGACGCTGATGCGCGACCTCGCCGATCCGCGGCTGTGGATCGAGCGCTACCACGTGCCGACTTGGCTGGACTATGTGCGCCACAACCAGCGCACGACGCAGTCGGACGTCGCGCTCACCGACCATGCGCGCGCCCTGCATCGCGGCGACGGGCCGCCGCGCGTGCACCGGATGATCGAGCGGCCGACGCGGCCGGGCGCGCACGCCACGGCGTCGCATCATCACAATCACCTGCACGAGGGCTGAGCCGGCGGCTTCCAGCGGCAGGCGAGCGCATCCGGCGCTTGCGCCGGAGGCCGCTTCGCGCGATGGGTGCGCCATGCCGCGCCGCCTGACCATGCTCCTCGCCGCCGTGATGATGCTCGCCGCCGCCCCGGCAGCGGCGGCGCCGCAGCGCGTCGTGTCGCTGAACCTGTGCGTCGACCAGTATCTGCTGGCGCTCGCCGACCGGGCGCAGATCGCCGCCCTGACCAATTTCGTCGGCGACCCGACCATGTCGGCTGCGGCGGCGCAGGCCGAGGGAATCCCGCAGATCCGCGGCGCCGCCGAGGAGGTGATCCGCCTGCAGCCCGACCTCGTGCTGGGCGGCACCTTCACCCGGCGCGAGACGCGCAGCCTGCTGCGGCGGATGGGCTATCGCGTGGTCGACGTGGCCTCGGCCGAGACGTTCGAGGCCGTGCGCAGGACGACGCGCGAGCTGGCGGCGCTGCTGGGCCATCCCGAGCGCGGCGAGCGGCTGGTGGCCGAGCTCGACCGTGAGATCGCGGCGGGCGTCCCCGCCGAAAGCGGCGCGACGGCCCTCTACTATCAGCGGCGCGGCTTCGCCAACGGGGCGAGCAGCCTGGTGTCCGAGATCATGGCGACGGCCGGCCTGCGCAACGCGGCGGCGGCGATGGGCCTGCAGCGCACCGGCCGCGTCGACCTGGAGGCGGTCGTCATGACGCGGCCGGACATCCTGCTGGTCGACAGCCTGACGCCGCGGCTGGAGGACCAGGGGACCTACATGCTGCGCCACCCGGCGCTGGCCGCGGCGGTGCCGCCGGAGCGGCGGATCGCCATGCCCCAGGCGCTGGTGATCTGCGGCGGGCCGATGACGGCGACGGCGGTCGCGACCCTGCGCCACGCCGTCGCCGCACACTAGGGATGGCGGCGCCCGACGGTTGGTGGCTGCTGCTGGCGGCGCTGGCGCTGGACGCCGTGGTCGGCGATCCGGCGTGGCTGTGGCGGCGGCTGCCGCATCCGGTGGTCTGGATCGGCAACGGCATCGCGTGGCTCGACGGGCGGATGAACAGGCCAACGCATGCGGCGGGCAGGCGGAGGGCGCTGGGCGTCGCCGCCATCGCGCTGATCGCCGGGGGTGCGGCGACGGCGGGTGCGGCCCTGCACGCAATCCTGGCGCAGGTGCCGTTCGGCTGGCTCGGCGAGATCGTCGTGGCGGCGGTGCTGCTGGCGCAGCGCAGCCTGTACGAGCATGTGGCGGCGGTGGCGGCGGGCTTCCGCGACGCGGGCTTGCCCGGTGCGCGGCGGGCGGTGTCGATGATCGTCGGGCGCGATCCGGAACGGCTCGACGAGCCCGGCGTGTGCCGCGCGGCGATCGAGTCGCTCGCCGAGAATTTCTCCGACGGCATCGTGGCGCCGGCCTTCTGGTTCGCGGTCGCCGGACTGCCGGGCATGCTGGCCTACAAGGCGATCAACACGGCGGACTCGATGATCGGCCACAGGACCGAGCGGCACCGCGACTTCGGCTGGGCGGCGGCGCGGCTGGACGATCTGGTCAACCTGCCGGCCTCGCGCCTGACGGCGCTGTTCATCGCGGTGGCGGCCATCCCGCGCGGCGGCTTCCGTGCCGCACTGGCGGCGGTGCGGCGGGATGCGGGCCGGCACCGCTCGCCGAACGCCGGCTGGCCCGAGGCGGCGATGGCCGGGGCGCTGGGCGTAGCACTCGCCGGACCGCGCGCCTATGCGGGCCACGTCGTCGACGACGGCTGGATGAACGACGGCGGCCGGACCGCAGCGACCCCGGCCGACATCGCGGCGGCGCTGCGCCTGTTCCTCGGTGCTTGCGCGGTGCAGGCGACCCTGGTCGCGGCGGTGGCGGCCTCGTCCTGAGCGGGGAAGACCGCGCCGGACGAAACGCCTATAGTGGCAACTGGAAACGCCCAGCCCAGGAGCCCGCCTTGCCCACAGTCCTCCTTACCGGCGCCAACCGCGGAATCGGCCTGCACCTGGCAAAACAGTATGCGGCGGACGGTTGGAAGGTCATCGCCACCTGCCGCGACCCGGCGGGCGCCTCGGCGCTCAATGCGATCGACGGCGACGTGCATACCCTGGGACTGGAAGTCACCGACGACGCAGCCGTGGCGTCGCTGGCCCGCGAAATGCGCCACGAGGCGATCGACGTCCTCTTCAACAATGCCGGAGTGGCCGGCCGCGAAGCGGGTACGCTCGGCAGCATCGACAGCGAAGTCTGGATGCAGACGCTGCGGATCAACACCGTGGCGCCGATCAAGCTGGCCGAGGCCTTCGCCGATCACGTCGCCGCCAGCGCGCAGAAGAAGATGGCCTTCGTCACCAGCCGGCTCGGCAGCATCGAACTCAATACGATGGGCGGCCGCTACGGCTACAACTCCAGCAAGGCGGCGTTGAACATGGCGGCGAAGAGCCTGTCGGTCGACCTCAAGGACCGCGGGATTTCCATCATCCTGCTGCACCCGGGCCATGTGCGCACCGACATGGGCGGTCCCTCCGCACCCGTGACGCCGGAAGAGAGCGCGGCGGGCATGCGCAAGGTCGTCGCCGGGTTCGACGTCGCCGATAGCGGCGCCTTCCGCAACTACGACGGATCGCCCATTCCCTGGTAGGCGCCGCCCCCTGCCCTCGAACCTCTGCCGGAAGAGACCATGGCCGTCATAGAGATCAGCCGCGACGCCGAAGTGGCGATCGTCATGTTCAACCGCCCGGAGGTGCTGAACGCGGTCGACGAGGAACTCCGGGCCCGCTTCATCGACACCATGCAGGCGCTCGACGCCGATGCCGGCGTCCGCGCCGTCGTCATCACGGCCGCCGGAAACCGGGCCTTCTCGGCCGGCCAGGATCTCGACATGGCGCTGACCCTGACCGCCGACAATGTCGGGGACTGGTTCAGGAAGCTGAAGCTCTTCTATGGCGCGGTGCGCGACATGACGAAGCCCGTCGTCGTGGCGCTGAACGGCGTCGCGGCGGGCGCTGGCTTCCAGATCTCGCTGCACAGCGATTTGCGGATCGCCCATCCCGGCGTGCGCATGTCGCAGCCCGAGGTGAACGCCGGCATTCCGAGCATCGTCGGCTCGATGATCATGCGCGAGGTGATCGGGCTGGCACGCACGGCCGAGATGGCGTTGTCCTGCCGCTTCGTCGGCGCCGACGAAGCGCTGAGCTACGGACTGATCAACGAGATCGTACCGCCGGAACAGGTCCTGCCGCGCGCGATCGAGCGGGCGCGCGAACTGGGCGCCAAGCCGCCGACCGCCATGCGGCTGAGCCGCGCCTGGCTGCGCGAACTCACCCAGCCGGCCTACGACGCGGCGATCGAGGCCGCCGTCGTCATCCAGCGCGAAGCCTTCGGCACCGGCGAACCCCAGGCGGCGGCACAGGCCTTCGTCGCCCGCCGCAGCCACACCCGAACCAGTCAGGCCAACAGCGGCGCCACGGGCTGAGCGCGTTCGCGTCGGGCGGCTGACGGCCCATGCTGTCGCGTCTCGTCGAAAAGGTGCGGCTCCGCCTGCTGCGCCGCCGCGAAATGGACAGCCTCGCGCTGCGCCGACACTTCGCCGCGCGCTACGGGATCGAGGTCGGGCTGTACTCCTACGGCTGCTTCGACCCGATGCGGATTCCCGCAGGCACCGTCATCGGACGCTACTGCTCCATCGCCCCGAATGCGGTCATCCTGAACGCCAATCACGGTGTCGGCTTTCTCGGCCTGACTCCGTATTTCTACATGCCGCATCTCGGCGTGGTGGACCGCGAAACGGTCCCACGCACCCGCTGCACGGTGTCCGACGACGTCTGGATCGGCCACAACGCCGTCATCCTGGCGTCGGTCCGCAGCATCGGCCGGGGTGCGGTGATCGGAGCCGGTGCGGTCGTGACCCGCGACGTGCCCGACTATGCCATCGTTACCGGCGTTCCCGCCAAAGTGGCCCGCCTGCGGTTCGATCCCGACACGATCGCCCGCATCGAGGCCACCCGCTGGTGGGACGGAACGCCGGACGATCTCCGACGCCTGGTAGTGGATAATCCCGAACTCGCATTTGATCCTGCCGGTGACCGACGCGACGGTTGAGACCGCGAGCGTGAGCGCGGAGGCTCTGCTAGCATCGCAAGGTCGATAACGAGAAAACACCGGGAGATCGCTACAATGAGTGGAACGAACTGGCACGCCGCCCTGGCGGGGGCGGCGATGGCTTTGGCCGGCCTCGGCGCTCCGGCGCAGGCGGCCGAAAAGGTCGTGTGGAACTTCTCGCTGTGGGGACCGCCGCGGGCGGCGACGGCGGCGGCGGACTACTTCGCGAAGACGGTCGAGGAGAAGACCGGCGGCAACTTCACGATGAAGCTGCACTATGGCGAGGCGGTGTCGCCCTCGAAGGAGAACCTCGACAGCATTAAGATCGGCTCCGTCGAGATCGCGATGATCTGCACGGCCTATCATCCGGGAAAGAACCCCGCGATGACGGGCCTCGACCTGCCGTTCCTGCCCTTCGCCGACCTGGACGTGCAGCAGAGGGTCCACGAGACCTACTACAAGCACCCCGCCGTGGTCGACGAGATGAAGCGGTGGAATGCGGTCGCCGTCTTCTCGAACCTCCTCCCCCAGTCTGAATTCATCGGCGTCGGCACGCCGCCGAAGACCCTGGAGGACTGGAAGGGCAAGCGGGTGCGGGCGATCGGCGGCATCGGCGAGGCCATGCGCGTCCTTGGCGCCGTACCCACCTCGGTGCCGGCGCCGGAGGTCTACACCTCGCTGGAGCGCGGCATGGTGAACGCCGCCTCGCTGCCCTTCACCTACAACCACATCGCCATGCGGCTGCATGAGATTTCGAAGTGGTACACGGTGAACATGGCGCCGGGCAGCAGCAACTGTCCCACCGTGGTGAGCATCAGCGCCCTGAACGCGCTGCCCGCCGAATACCGCCAGATCCTGGAAGCCGCCTATCCCGCCGGCTACGCCTTGCTGAAGAACGCCTACAAGGAAGTGGACGTGACGAACCTCGCCCTGCTGGAGAAGATGGGGCTCGAATCGATCCGCTATTCCGACGAGCAGGTGACAGCTTTCCGCCAGAACGCTGCCCAGCCCATCTGGGATAAGTGGGTCGCGGACATGAAGGCGAAGGGGGTCCCAGGGGAAGAACTCCTGAAGCTGATCTTCGACACGGCGAAGGGCGGCGCCTGAGCCGCATCCCGGACGCGGGCACGCGCGCAGGGAGCCGCAGCTTCACAGCCCCTCCTCCCAGGGCGGCGTGCCCGTGCCGAAACGGGCCGTCAGGAACTCGAAGAAGGCGCGCACCTTGCCGGAAAGGTGGCGACCGTGCGGATAGACGCAGTGGATGCCGGTGGTGGGCGGTGTCCAATCCGGCATCAGGGCGCGCAGGCTGCCCGCGCGGAGCTGGTCGCAGACGATGAAGGTCGGCATGAGGACGATGCCGAGGCCGGCCTCCGCGGCGGCGGCGAGCACGTCGCCATTGTTCGCGCGGAGCGGCCCCTTCACCTGGACACTCGCCTGCTGCCCGCCCGGGCCGGTGAAATTCCATCCCTGGCCGCGCGTGGTCAGGGCGTAGATCAGGCAGTCGTGCGCGGCGAGGTCGGCCGGCGTGGCGGGCTCGCCGCGACGCGCCAGATAGTCCGGCGAGGCGGCGAGGACGGCGCGCGTCGTGCCGACCCGTCGCGCGATCAGGCTGGAATCCGGAAGGTCGGCGATGCGAACGGCGACGTCCCAGCCCTCGTCGAACAGGTCGACCATGCGGTCGTTGAGCGCGAGGTCGACGGTGATGTCGGGATAGCGCGCGAGAAACGCCGGCAGCACCGGCCCGAGATGACGGAAGCCGAAGGACATCGGCGCATTCACCCGCAGCTGCCCGCGCGGCGAGGCGGCATCGCTGGTGACGAGCTGCTCGGCCTCCGCGATGTCGTCGAGGATCCGCACGCAGCGCTCGAAATAGGTGCGGCCGGCCTCGGTCAGGCTGAGCCGCCGTGTCGTGCGGTTGAGCAGCCTGACGCCCAGAGCCTCCTCAAGGCGGCCGACATGCTTGCTCACAGCCGCGCCCGATAGGCGCAGGTCGCGCGCCGCGGCAGCGAACCCGTCCTGCTCGACCACCCGCCGAAACACCGCCATCGCCGCCAGACGATCCATGGCTCCGCCATCCATTACTTCCGTTATGGAAAGAATATCATGCGATCGTCACCGGTTTGATACGGTCCGACGCGGATCCACCTTCTGCAGCGAGCGGCGACGACGCCGCAACGTGTTCGACGATAGGAGGCTACGATGGCGAAGGTCCTGGTCCTGTACTACAGCAGCTACGGCCATGTGGAGACGATGGCGAGCGCGGTCGCCGAGGGCGCCGAAAGTGTGGCGGGCACCGAGGTGACCCTGAAGCGCGTGCCCGAGCTCATGCCGCGCGAGGTCGCCGAGAAGGCGGGCGTCAAGCTCGACCAGACGGCGCCGATCGCGACCGTCGACGAGCTGCCGCAGTACGACGCGATCATCTTCGGCACGCCGACGCGCTTCGGCAACATGGCCTCGCAGATGCGCAACTTCCTCGACCAGACCGGCGGCCTGTGGGCCAAGGGTGCCCTGATCGGCAAGGTCGGCAGCGTGTTCGCCTCCACCGCCAGCCAGCACGGCGGCCAGGAGACGACGATCACGTCCTTTCACACGACGTTGCTGCACCACGGCATGGTCATCGTCGGCCTGCCCTACAGCGAGCCGGGCCTGACCAAGATGGACGAGATCAGCGGCGGCACCCCCTACGGCGCCACGACTCTGGCGGGCGCCGACGGCAGCCGCCAGCCGAGCGAGAACGAGCTCACCCTGGCACGCGCCCAGGGCAAGCACGTGGCGCAGATCGCCGCGAAGCTGGGGGCCTGAGCCCCGAGCAGGCGTCCGCCGACCGTCCTTGCCCGGCGTTGGGCACACGCCTGCGGGGAAGGTCGGCCGGCTCCACCGCATTGTCACCCGAGACGAGCGAGGAGAGCGAACGATGGGTCTGCTGATCGACGGGACATGGCACGACCAGTGGTACGATACGTCGAAGACCGGCGGTGCGTTCAAGCGGCAGGACAGCAGCTTCCGCGACACCGTCACGGCCGACGGCTCGTCCGGCTTCGCGGCCGAGCCGGGCCGCTACCACCTCTACGTCTCGCTGGCCTGCCCATGGGCGCACCGGACGCTGATCTTCCGAGCCCTGAAGAAGCTCGACGACGTGATCTCGCTGTCGGTCGTCGAGCCGTTCATGGGCGCCGACGGCTGGACCTTCGACCCGGCGCCCGGCGCGATCGCGGACGAGGTGCACGGCGCGAAACGGCTGCACGAGGTCTATACGGCGGCCAAGCCTGACTATACGGGGCGGGTGACCGTTCCCGTGCTCTGGGACAAGCGGACCGGCACGATCGTGAACAACGAATCCGCCGAGATCATCCGCATGTTCAACAGTGCGTTCGACGCCTGGGGTGACGCCTCGCTGGACTTCTACCCCGCAGCGCTGCGCGGCGAGATCGACGCGCTCAACGCCGAGATCTACGACACCGTGAACAACGGCGTGTACAAGGCGGGCTTCGCCACGGAACAGGCACCCTACGAGGCGGCGTTCGATGCGCTGTTCGATACGCTGGACGGACTGGAGAAGCGCCTGTCGACCCGGCGTTACCTGACGGGTGACGCCATCACCGAAGCGGACTGGCGGCTGTTCACGACACTGGTGCGCTTCGACGCCGTCTACTACGGCCACTTCAAGTGCAACAGGCGGCGGATCGCCGATTATCCGAACCTATGGGGCTACCTGCGGGATCTGTATGCCGTCCCCGGCGTCGCCGCCACGGTGAACATGCACCACATCAAGACGCACTATTACGCCAGCCACAAGACGATCAATCCGACGGGAATCGTGCCGAAGGGGCCGGAGATCGACTTCGCGGCGCCCCATGCACGCGACCGCGGCATGCGGATGGCGACGGCTCAGCGCGCCTGAACGCTTCGGCCGCCGAGGTAGCTGCCGACAGACGTGGCGATCTGACCGCCGATCGCCTCTGCCTCGCGGGCATCGCTGAAGCCGACCACGATCGCCTCTGCCAGGCGCGGCAGGATGTCGAGGTCCTTGCGCGCTGGATCGGGGTGGGCGCGCAGGATGGCGCGCACCACTTCACGCAGCGTGACGCACAGATCGCCGATCGGCGCATAGGCAGTACCGGCCAGGCGGTCGTGCGCGTCGTCGGCGCGTGCCAGCAGGCGTTCCATCGCCCGTTCCGTCGCCGGCGTCGCCCGGCCGCTCGTATAGGAGGGGAGAATCTCGCGGACGAGCCGCATGATGGAGTCTCCCTGGCTGCGCAGCCGCTGCTCGTTGACCGTGCGCAATGCCCCGTCGAAGGCGTCGTCCATCGCCGCCGACCGCGCCGGCCGGCCTTCGACCTTCGCCTTCAGCGTGTTGGGAACGGCGACGCGCCGTGCGCCGGGCTCATCGTCGGGATGGCGTTCCGGCCCGATATAGTCTCCCGTCACGATGAACGGCTTGCGCTGATAGACGAGCACGCTGATCCGCTCGAGGATCTGGTCCGGCGAGATCGGCTTTACGAGCAGGTCGTCGCAGCCGCTGTCCGACACGGCCGCCGTGAATGCGAGGGACGGGTTCCAGGCGGTCATGATCGTCGGCAGGAACGGGTTGTGCCCGAGGCGGCCTTCGCGAATGTCGCGGATCAATTCGAGCGTGTCGCCTCCGGGCATGGCTGAATCGACGATCAGGATGTCCGGGTTGAACTCGCGCAGCGCCTTCAGGAGCGGCGAGAACGTCGTGAAGCCGACGATGTCGGTGAATCCCTCGCGCTTCAGGCAGGCGCGCAGAAGGTTCGCGAGGCCGGGTTGCGGCTCGCCGTAGATGATCTTGATGTCTTGCCGGCGCTTGGGGTCTATTCCATGCGTCTTGCCGATCGGACCGAGCATCTTGTCCCGTCTAAGGCTCCGCCGCGCACATCCTGTAGGCGGCAATGCTGCTTTATGCGGCTGGCCGGATTAATCTGCGGTGAACGGCGGGCCGTCTCGGCGCACATCGATCGCGAACGCCGCGACCAACGGGGCGTGGAACGAGCCTTCGCGCGCCGTCCCCTCTGCCGCTGCGAACACCTCGTCGGCGAGTTCCTCGTTGTGGATGGCCACGGATCGAAGGCTGGTGAAGAGGCGGCGCGACACCAGAAGATGGTCGAGCATTACGGCGCGGCCGGCATGGCGGACCGAGAAGCGGCGTTCGGAAGGAGTGCCCCTTTCGACCGATACGAGGCTGCGCGCGGCCAGCGCGTCGTTGCCGGTATCCGCCGCCTCCCCCAGCAGGATGCGCAACGGCATCTCGGTCTCGCCGGCGTTGCAGTCGCCGGCGACCACGATCATCGCGTCCGGATCGTCCTCGAAAAGCTGCTCGACCAGGAGCCGCGCCTCGAACGCCTGGCCGGCACGCTTCACCGTCGCCAGAAAGAAGCCTTCGGCCCAGCCGCCGATGGTCCGCCACCGGAACGGCGCCAGCTTCTGACCCGGCACGAAGCCGGCGAGGGGCGCGCGCAGATGGAGGTTGAGGACATGGACGTGCGTGCCCTCGACATCCAGTTCCGCCAGCAGGAGCGGCCTGTCCCACTCCACCGCCTGCGGCTGCTCGGCACGGGGTTCGGCCGTCGCCAGCCGGTAGGACGGCGCCGACACCAGGTCGTGCCGGACCTGCCTGCGGGCGACGATCGGATAGCGGCTGAGCGTGACCAGGTTGTGCACGTCGGCCGGACCGCCTCCCGGCTCGCGCTCCGAGGTCGCACGGTGGAAGCCGGCATAGGGCGTGTCTTCGAGCAGCCTGTCGAGCGCCGCCAGACGACGCGGCCCGTGATGGCCGGACGGCTGAGCGTTCACCTCCTGGAGGCAGAGCACGTCGGCAGCTAGGCGCAGCAGCTGCGGGCGCAGCACCGCGACGCGACGTTCGAGCAGCGCCGGATCGTCGACCGGGTCGTCCAGATTCTCCAGGTTGAAGGTCGCGACGCGCATCGCCCACTCGTCCCTCGGCTCAGGCGCGGCCGTCGCGCCAGCGGTACAGCAGCAGCATGGCGCGGCTGAGCGGTACGATCAGGCCATGCGCCGGCAGCCGCCGCAGCGGTGCCTCGGGCACCGGCAGTTCCTCGCGCGGCAGTCCGGTCGCGCGGCCCGCCATCAGCTTGCCCATCGCCGTGCCGATCGCGATGCCGCGACCGCTGTAGCCCAGGCCCGCGAACAGGCCGTCCGCCAGTTCGTGGTAGCGCGGCAGGCGGTCGACGGTCATGGCGATGTTGCCCTCCCAGATATGCTCGGGCGCCGCGTCGTCGACCTGCGGAAAGACCTGGGCGATACGGGCCGCCGTCGAACGGTTCAGGACGGTGCGCGCGCCGATGGTGAACAGGGGGGCGGCCGTGGTGATCAGGCGCCCCGACCGGTCGAGACGAAAGGCCCACAAGGCCTGGCGCGTGTCCGACAGGCCGTGCCCGCCCGGCAGGATCGTGGCCCGCACATTGTCGCCCAGCGGACGGGTCGCCGCGTGGAACGTGCGCACCGGAACGATCGTCTGCCGCAGCCCGGGCCACAGGTCGCCGGTATAGGCGTTCGTGGCGAGGATGATCTTGCCGGCGGTGACCGTGCCGCCGGGGGTGCGGACGCGCCAGGCCGTCCCTGTCCGCTCCAGCGCCTCCGCCGGGGAGCGGTCATGCAGGCGCACGCCGGCCCGGATCGCCGCATGCGCGAGGCCGCGGGCATAGCCCAGCGGCTGGATGTGGCCGCCCGAACGGTGCATCCAGCCGCCGTGCCGGTAGTAGTCGCTGCCGGTCATGGAGGCCGTCTGGCTGCCGTCCAGCATCTCCACCGGCGCCCCGCGCCGCGCCCACTGGTCGTGCTTGGCGCGCACGCCGGCCATGCGACTCGCCGCATGCGCGGGCTGCAGCCAGCCGTGCTGTTCCGCCTCGCACTCGATGCCGTGACGCCGGATCAGGTCGAAGACCAGGTCGGCGCTGCCGGCGACCCAAGCGTTCATCCGCTCGCCGCGCTCTTCGCCGTAGAGCCGGACGATGTCGTCGGGTCTGTGCCGGGCGTAGGTCGGGATGACCTGCCCGTTGTTGCGGCCGGACGCGCCGAACCCGGCATCCTGCGCCTCGAGCAGCACGACGTCCGCACCAGCCTCTGCGGCATGCAGCGCCGCGGACAGGCCGGTGAAGCCGCCACCGACCACCACCAGATCCGCCCGTGTCTCGCCCTGAAGCCGATGCGACTGCGGCGGCGCTACGGCCGTATGCGACCAAAGGACGCTGCGCTGGTCGGCGGTATGCATTGGGTGGCTCCCCGGACACTGGCGTCACCTATTCGTGAACTTGCGCCACCCAGGGCGATTTCGCGAATGCGACCGTTGCTATAGGTTCTCGGCTGCCAATCATCCTCATATCGCCGAGGCGCAGCAACATGGCCGATTTTACGGGTACGAACGGCAACGACCGGATCGTCGGGACGTCCGAAGCCGACAGCATCAATGGTGTGGACGGCGACGACGAACTCATCGGCCTGGCGGCTAACGACGTCATCAACGGCGGCACCGGCGCCGATTCGATCGAGGGGAACGACGGCAACGACCAGCTGAACGGCGACGCGGGCAACGACTACATCACCGGCGGCCTCGGCGAAGACCAGATCAATGGCAACGACGGCGCCGACTCTCTCTTCGGCGAGGACGACAACGACCGCCTGTTCGCGGGTGCCGACAACGATCGCGTGTTCGGCGGCGCCGGCTTCGACTTCATCAACGGCGACCAGGGCGACGACGAGATCTACGGCGGCGCCGACGACGACGAGATCTACGGCGGCGACGGCAACGATGCGATCAACGGCGACTCCGGCAACGACGTCATCCGCGGCGAGATCGGCGACGACCTGATCAACGGCGGGCTGGGCGACGACATCATCGACGGCGGCGCCGGCAACGACACCGCCAACTTCGCCGGCGACATCGCGGTCACCGTCGACCTGCGTATCGGCACCTACCAGCAGACGGGCGCCGGCAACGACTGGCTCCAGAACATTCAGAACCTGCGTGGCAGCTTCGCCGCCGACACGCTGATCGGAAACGACTCGGCGAACGTCCTCGACGGCAGCAGCGGCGACGACGTCCTGCAGGGCAACGGCGGCAACGACGTGCTGATCGGCGGCCTCGGCAACGACAGCCTGACAGGCGGCGACGGCAGCGACGCCGCGGGCTACAGCGGCGCCTACGCCGACTACGAGATCACGCGCTCCGGCAACATCGTCACGGTGACCGACCTGCGCGCCGATGCCGCGATCAACCAGGGCACCGACACCCTCACCGGGATCGAGGCGCTCGACTTCACCGACGGCACCTACGCCACGGCCAACATCCCGGACGGCGGCGGTGGCGGCACGACCGACCGAGTCGCGAACGATTTCGACGGTGACGGCAAGTCGGACCTGCTGTGGCATCACGCGCTGACCGGCGAGGTCGATACCTGGGAGATGGACGGCACCGCCATCGCCGGCGGCGGTGTGGTCGGCAGTGCCACGGCGGGTGTCTGGACCGTCCAGGGCACCGGCGACTTCAACGGCGACGGCAACGCCGACATTCTCTGGCAGTCGGCCGCCGGCGCGCTCGAACTCTGGCAGATGGACGGCACGACCATCACCGGCGGCGGGTCCATCGCGGGTCCTTCCGAGGGCACCCTGCTCGGCGGCGGCGACTTCAACGGCGACGGCCGCGACGAACTCCTCTGGGGCGCGCCGAACGGCCAAGTCTCGATCCTGCAGATGGACGGGGCGACGGTCACCGGAACCACGGCGGTCGCCGCGATCGGCACCGGCTGGGACGTTCTCGGCACCGGCGATTTCGACGGCGACGGCAACGACGACATCCTCTGGTTCAATGACGACGGCAGCCTGCAGCTCTGGCAGATGGACGGCGGCACGATCGTCGCCGACAGCGTCGTCGGTGCCCTCTCCAGCGACATCTGGACCAGCGCCACGACCGGCGACTTCGACGGCGACGGCAACACCGACGTCCTGTGGTTCAGCGAGGACGGCGACCTGGAACTGTGGCTGATGGACGGTGCGGCGATCACCGGCGGCGGCAGCATCGGCAAGGTCGACCCCACGGTGTGGGAGCCGATCACCACCGGCGACTACAACGGCGACGGCAACGCCGACATCGTCTGGCGCAATGCCGACGGCCATGTCGAGATCTGGGAGATGGACGGCACGTCGATCACCGGCGGCGGCAGCGTCGCCTGGGTTCAGGACCTGGACTGGCAGATCGTCGCCTGAGGCTGAAGGGCGGGAACGCCCCCGCTTCTATGCAGGAGCCTGGGGCGTGACCGACGCACCCCGGGCCGCCCGCGCGGCCCGGGCCTCGTGCCGGGCGAGGAGAAGGGTCGCGGCGAAGATTACGGCGGCGCCGACCACCGTCCAGACGCCGGGAATCGACGAAAAGACCAGATAGCCCAGGATCGACGCCCAGACGAGGTTCAGGAAGCTGACCGTCTGGATGCTGGAAATGTCGGCGGCGCGGAAGGCGCGGGTCATGCAGTAGTGGCCGAGGGTGCCGAGACCGCCGCAGAAGGCCAGCGCCACCCAAAGGGCGGGTGTCGGCGGCGTCCACCACGCCACCGCGAACGGCAGCAGCATCAGCCCTACGGTCAGGTGCTGCCACAGCACCACGACTTCGGGATTGTCGTGGCGCGTCAGTACCTTGGCGACCAGGAACGAGCCGGCGAACATCGGCGCCGCGGCCAGCAGCAGCAGGTTGCCGACCGTCACCCCGTCGAACCCGGTCTGCGACCATGGCTGGACGACGAGCAGGACCCCGGCGAAGCCGGTGGCGACCGCGGCGATCCGCGCCAGCGTCATGCGCTCACGCAGGAAGAGGACCGCGCCCAGGCAGATGAAGATCGGGCCGGTGAAGCCGATGGCGGTGAGTTCCGCCATGCTGACCGCGGGCAGCGCCGCGAACCAGAGCAGCATCCCGCCGGCGTGCAGCCCGCCGCGCCAGAGCTGGAGAACCGGCGCACGCGTCATGCAGGCGCGCAGCCCGATGCGCCAGACGACGGGCAGAAGCACGGCGAAACCGAAACTGTAGCGCAGGCACCCGACGACCCAAGGGTCCAGGTCCTGCGACATCCACTTCATCCAGACGTTCATCAGCGAGAAGAGGATGCCCGAGACGGACATCCACATCATGCCGCGGAGGGTGCCACTGGCCCCTCCGAAGAACACCGCCGCCCGTCCGACCACGCTTCCCCACCCTCGCCCGAAACCATCGGGAAGTCCGAACAGGACGACGCAGTCGGTCCGGCGCGGCAGCCGCCGCGCCGGACTTCAAACGTCCATTCCGGCGATCCCGGGCCGGAGGTACCGTGCCCGGCCCGGACGAAGGTCAGAGCGCGCCGAGGACCGCTTCGGCGCTGGAGACCTCGAAGGCGCCGGGAGCTTCGACATCGACCTTCTTCACGACCCCGTCCTCGACGACCATCGCATAGCGCTTCGAGCGGATGCCGAGGCCGCCCTTGGTGGCGTCGAGTTCGAGGCCGAGCGCCTTGGCGAAGTCGGCATTGCCGTCGGAGAGCATCTCGACCTTGCCGTCGCAGTTCTGCGACTTACCCCAGGCGTCCATGACGAAGACGTCGTTGACGGCGACGCAGGCGATCTTGTCGACGCCCTTCGCCTTCAGCGCGTCCGACTTCTCGACGAAGCCGGGCAGATGACGGACGGAGCAGGTGGGCGTGAAAGCACCCGGCACCGCGAACAGCACCACCTTCTTTCCGCCGAAATACTCGTCCGTGCTGACTTCCTTCGGACCGTCGGCGGTCATCTGGCGCAGGTTCATGGACGGGATGCGGTCGCCAGCCTTGATCGTCATGCGCGTCTCCCTTGGGATTCTGAGCCCTGGGCCACCGGATGCGGCAGCCCGTCGCGCTGGAGTATGCCCGGCTTCAGGCAAAAGGGAAGGCCGGCAGGGACGCGCGCACCGCGCGTCAACTTGCGCACCCCCCATGGCTTGCCTAACTTAGTCGCCATGGATCTTTCCATTCGACGCGACGGATATCTGACTGGACATCTCCTGGTGGCGATGCCCGGCATGTCGGACGAGCGCTTCGCCCGTTCCGTGGTCTTCCTCTGCGCGCACAGCGAGGAGGGTGCCATGGGAATCGTCATCAATCGCGAGCTCGAGTCTCTCACCTTCGAGGAGTTGATCGAGCAGCTCGACCTGAAGCCGGGCGGCACCAGGGTCGACCTGCCGGTGCAGGCGGGCGGACCGGTCGAGACGGGGCGCGGCTTCGTCCTGCACTCCGTCGACTATCGCCACGAGGGCACGCTCGTCGTCGGCGAGGACGTGGCGCTCACGGCGACGGTCGATATCCTGCGCGCCATCGCCCAGGGCGAAGGGCCGCGCCGCCGCATTCTGGCGCTCGGCTATGCCGGCTGGTCGCCGGGACAGCTCGAGGCCGAGATCCGCGCCAACGGCTGGCTCAACGTCGCCGCGGACGCCGATCTGGTGTTCGACCCCGCGCTCGACGAGAAGTGGGAGCGCGCCATGGCCAAGATCGGCGTCGACGCGCGCATGCTGTCCACCTCGGGCGGGCACGCCTGAGGCGCACCCGCCCTGCATCTACCAGCCCGGCGCCTCACCGCAGGCGGGCGCGGATCGCGTCGTAGGGCTCGATCTTCTTCACGGGACCGAGGGCGGCGAACGTGAGCGGCGTTTCCGCGACGCGCGCTGCCGCACGCATCACCGCCAGCTCGTCCACGGCCTCGATCCGCTCGACGATTTCCGCCACCGAATGCGGCCGTCCGAAGATCAGCATCTGCTGCGCGACCTGCTCGCAGCGGGCCGCTGTGCTCTCGCGCGCCATCAGGGTGCTCGCCTTCAGCTGCGCGCGCGCCCGATGCACTTCGTCGGAACCGACGCGGACCGACAAGGCGGACAGCTCGTCGCAGACGATGCGGACCACCTCGCCCGCCTCCGCCTCGCCGGTACCGGCATAGACGCCGAGGATGCCACCGTCGTGCAGGGCGGACGCGAAAGAATAGATCGAGTAGACGAGGCCACGTTTCTCGCGCACCTCCTGGAACAGGCGCGAGGACATGCCGCCGCCGTAGAGCGTCGACAGCACCTGTAGCGGGTAGAAGTCGGGGTCGTCGTAGGCGACGCCTTCGAAACCCATCACGAGATGGACCTGTTCGAGGTCGTCCTCCTCGCGCACGTCGCCGCCCTCGTAGCGCGCCGGATCAGCCTCGCCGAACATCTCCGACGGCAGCCCGCCGAACTTCTCGGCAGCGAGATCGACGAGTTGGTCGTGCTCGATCCGGCCCGCCGCCGCCAACACCATGCGCGGCGCCTTGTACCAGTCGGTCATGTAGCGCACGAGATCGGCGCGCGGCAGGGTTCGGATCACCTCCGGCGTGCCCAGCACCGGCCGGCCCATCGGCTGGCGCGGATAGGCGATGGCCTGGAAGGCGTCGAAGACGACGTCCTCGGGGCTGTCCTGCGCCTGGCCGATCTCCTGGAGGATGACCGAACGCTCGCGCTCCAGTTCCTCGGGATCGAAGGTCGAGTTCTGCAGGATGTCCGCGACGATGTCGACGCCGAGCGCCACGTCCTCCTTCAGGACCTTGGCGTAATAGGCGGTGTTCTCACGGGACGTGTAGGCGTTGAGATGCCCGCCGACCGCCTCGATCTCCGACGCGATGTCGGCGGCGGAGCGGCGCGCCGTGCCCTTGAACGCCATGTGCTCCAGCAGGTGCGAGACACCGTTCACGGGCTCCGCCTCGTGCCGCGTGCCGACGCCGACCCAGATGCCGAGCGCGACGGACTCCACCGCGCCCATCGGATCGCTGACGACGCGCAGGCCGTTCGGCAGCACGGTGATGCGCGGCCCCTCCCCCGCTTCGGGATTGTCGGCGTGCAGGACGGTCGCGGATTCTGACCTCATCATTCAACCTTCGTATGCGCATGGTCTGGAACAGCATATCGGAGTGCACGGTGCCGGGTCCAAGCGGTGGCGCCGCTTAATCCGCGGCGTGCGGCAATGGGGCTGGTCGCCCGCGCCTGCCGCCCCACATCGCTTTCGGGGCCGCCTTCATTCTCTTCGCGAAAAGGACCGGACCATGCGTCTCGCCTTCTCCACGACCCTCGCCGCCACCGCGGCTCTCGGCACCGTGTTCGCCGCACCCACGCCGGCAGCCGCCCATCACGGCTGGAGCAACTACGATTCGGGCAAGGCGATGACGGTGACGGCGCCGGTGGTCGAATCCGACTACGGCCATCCGCACGGTTCGCTCACGATCGAATCCGACGGAGCGCGCTGGCTGGTTATCCTGGCGCCGCCGTCGCGCATGACGAACCGCGGTCTGACGCCCGACGCCATCGCGCCCGGCGAGACGGTAACGGTCGAGGGCTATCCGGCGCGCAACGGCGACAAGGAGATGCGCGCCGAACGAATCACCGCGGGCGGGAAGACGGTAGAGATTCGCTGAGGACGGCGGCGAGGACGGCGGCCGGGTGATCGCGGAGACGGTCTTCGCCTGGGCGGGTGCTGCCGAGACGTCGGCTCTGGCGGCGGCCGTGCGGATGCAGCCATGGATCTATCCGGCGGCCAATCTCGTGCATGTGCTCGGCGTGTCGCTTCTGGTCGGCGCGATCATGGCGCTGGACCTGCGGCTGCTGGGGGCCTTCCGTCGCTCCCTGCCGGCGGCGGGTGCCGTGGATCTGCTGGTGCCGGTCGCCGTCGTCGGGGCGATCCTGGCGGTACCGAGCGGCATCCTGCTCTACCTGCCGGATGCGGTGCCGCTGACGGGACACCTGCTGATGCAGGTGAAGGCTGGGCTCCTGGTGCTCGGCCTCGCGAACGCCGTCGCCTTCCATCTGCTCTGGCACCGCCGGCTCGCCCGCTGGGACGCCGGCGCCCCGCCCGTCGCGCGCGCGCAGTCGGTCTTCTCGATCGCAATCTGGCTCGGCGTGCTGAGCTGCGGGAGACTGATCGCCTACGTTTGATCGTCACGATGTTCTTTCTTTGTTCTCGTTCTGCCCGTATGCTCGCGCGGAAACGGGGTGCGACATGGCAGGAACCGATACCAACGACCGGGTACCGGCGCGGCCGGTGAAGGGACGCGGCAGCGTCACGAACCGGAGCGGCCGCTACGAGCCCGCGGCACGCGAGCAGGTCGACGACGGCTGGGGCACGGTCGAGGAGGAACTGCCGCCACTGCGCACGACGGTCGGCCGCGACCGGGCACGGAAGGCGATCACCACCAACGATTCGCCCGACGTCGGCTTCGACCAGTCGATCAACCCCTATCGCGGCTGCGAGCACGGCTGCGCCTACTGCTTCGCCCGCCCGACCCATGCCTGGCTCGGGCTCTCCGCCGGCCTCGACTTCGAGACGAAGCTGTTCGCCAAGCACGATGCCGCGGCGCTGCTCGAGGCGGAATTGCGCGCGCCGTCCTATCGCTGCAAGGTCATCGCGCTCGGCGTGAACACCGACGCCTACCAGCCGATCGAACGGGACCTGAAGATCACGCGCGGCATCCTGGAAGTGCTGTCGCGCTTCGAGCATCCGGTTGCGCTGATCACCAAGTCGACGCTCGTGACCCGCGACATCGACATCCTGGCGGACATGGCGGCACGCCGCCTGGTGCACGTCACACTTTCGGTGACGACCCTCGACCGGCACCTGGCGCGCCGGCTCGAGCCGCGCGCAGCGACGCCCGCGCGGCGGATCGACGCGGTGCGCGCCCTGGCGGCGGCCGGCATCCCGACCAGCGTCAACGTGGCACCGATGATCCCGGGCCTGAACGACCACGAACTCGAATCCGTCCTGGCAGCGGCGGCCGGCGCCGGTGCGAGCAAGGCCGGCTACATCCTGCTGCGGCTGCCGCTGGAGATTCGCGACCTCTTCCGTGAATGGCTGGAGACGCATGTCCCGGACCGGGCGGCGCGCGTGCTCAGCCTTGTCCGCCAGACGCGCGGCGGCGCACTCTACAAGGACAGGTTCGGCGAGCGGATGCGCGGCGAAGGGCCGATCGCCGACCTGATCGAACGACGCTTCCGGATCGCCTGCGCCAGGCTCGGGCTGGACAAGCGCGACTATGTTCTCGACACTTCGCGCTTCCGACGTCCCCCCGCTCCCGGGGATCAGATCGCCCTGCCCTTCTGACGCGCAACCACGGCAGAATGCCCGACTTTGCCCTGCAACGCCGCCTGTCTCGCCGCTTTGCCGGCGGCCCCGTCGCGGGAATCGACGAAGCCGGCCGCGGCCCGCTGGCCGGCCCCGTCGTCGCCGCGGCGGTCGCCTTCCGCAGCGTGCGCCTGCCGAAGGCGGTGCGCGACGGGATTGACGATTCGAAGCGGCTGACGCGCGAGCGGCGCGAGGCGATGTTCGACGCCATCCAGGACATGCGCGGCTGCGGCACCGCCGACGTGGGCGTCGGCATCGCCGACGTCGCGGAGATCGACCGGCACAACATCCTGCGCGCGACCTTCATGGCGATGCACCGGGCCGTGGCGGCGCTCGCACCTTGCCCGGTGCTCGTGCTCGTTGACGGCAACATGGCGCCGCCGCTGCCCTGTGCCGCGGAGACGGTGATCGGCGGCGACCGCCTGTGCATCTCGATCGCCGCCGCGTCGATCGTCGCGAAGGTCACGCGCGACCGCCTGATGACCGCACTGGCGATGGAGCACCCCGGATACGGCTGGGAAACCAACGTCGGGTACGGCACGGCCGAGCATTGCGCGGCCCTCGTCCGCCTGGGTGTCACGGCGCATCACCGGCGCTCGTTCGCCCCCGTTCGTAACGCGCTGAATCCGAATGAGATTGACGTGGCGACTCGGGTGACTCAGGATGCCTTCCCATGGGGGGAACTCGAGACACTCACGACTGCCGGATCATCGTAGGCGACTGCGTCGCGGCGATGGACGGCCTGCCGCCCGGATCGGTCGACATGATCTTCGCCGATCCGCCGTACAACCTTCAGCTGCGGGGCGAACTGCGCCGGCCGAATCATACGGTCGTCGACGGCGTCGACGACGCCTGGGACCGGTTTCCGGACTTCGAGACCTACGACCGGTTCAGCCGGGCCTGGCTGACGGCGGCGCGGCGGGTGCTCAAGCCGAACGGCACCATCTGGGTGATCGGGACGTACCACAACATTTACCGCGTTGGTGCCACGCTTCAGGATCTCGGCTACTGGATCCTGAACGAGATCGTGTGGCGCAAGACCAACCCGATGCCGAACTTCCGCGGCCGGCGCTTCACCAATGCCCATGAGACGCTGATCTGGTCGGCGCGCGACGCGGGCAGCCGCCATACGTTCAACTATGCGGCAATGAAAGCGCTGAACGAGGAGCTGCAGATGCGCAGCGACTGGCTGCTGCCGATCTGCTCCGGCGGCGAGCGCCTGAAGGTCGACGGGCGCAAGGCCCACCCGACGCAGAAGCCCGAATCGCTCCTCTATCGAACCATTCTCGCGGCGACGCAGCCCGGCGACGTCATCCTCGATCCGTTCTTCGGCTCCGGAACGACCGGGGCGGTCGCCAGGCGACTGGGTCGGCGCTGCATCGGCATCGAGCGCGACGCCACCTACGCGGCGATCGCCGAAGAGCGGATCCGCGACATCGAGCCCGATGCCGAGTTGAGCCTGCTGTCGAGCCCGTCCAAACGCGATGCCCCCCGCGTGCCGTTCGGTTCGCTGCTGGAGCGCGGGCTGATCCGCGCCGGCACCGTGCTGACCGATCCGGCGCGGCGCTGGACGGCGAAGGTACGCGCGGACGGTTCTCTGATCGCGGCCGAACACCGCGGCTCCATCCATCAGGTCGGTGCCCTGGTCCAGGGCGCGCCCGCCTGCAACGGTTGGTCCTTCTGGTGCGTCGAGCACCAGGACGGGAGGCTGGAGCCGATCGACACCCTGCGGCAGCAGGTCAGGTCAGAGATGCAGTGACGCTTCGGGGAGAGCGGTCGCCCGCCCTCCCCGGCCTCTCGTCAGGACTTGGACGCCTTCTTCGCCGTCTCGAAGATGAGATCCAGCAGTTCCTGAGCCGGCACGCCCTTCGGCGTCGCCTCGGCGACCCACTTATCCCAGACCGGCTGTGCGCCCATCTCGATCAGCTTCGCCCGCTGCTCGTCGGTGTAGCGGACCTCGATCAGGCCGCGCTCCTTGAGCATCGGCAGGTTGGCTTCGTCCGCCTTCTTGAAGGCCGCCTTCAGGGTGTCGTAGTGGGGCCCCTTCACCTCGATCAGGAGATCCTGATACTGCTTCGGCAGCGCGTCCCACGAGGATTTCGACAGCACCTCGACCACGTTGGCGGCACCCAGCGCCATATTCGACGTGTACCACTTGGACACTTCGTGCAGGCGATAGGAGATGTGCGCGTAGGTGTACGGGAACGAGGCTGCGTCGAAGATCCCGCGCTCCAGACCATTGTAGACTTCGGGGGCCGGCACCGTGGTCGGCACCGCGCCGAGCGTGCGCATCGCATCGCCCATGCCGCCCAACGCACGCACGCGGCGTCCCTTCCAGTCCTCCAGTGCCTTCGGCGGCTCGCCGACGCCGAAGAACTCATAGGCGGGCAGAATCGCCGACGCGTAGAAGACAGCGTTCCAGCGGGCCATCTCCTTCACCAGCACGGGGTGCTGCATGTAGGCTTCCTGGACCGCGATGCGGACGTCGTGGTCGCCCAGCGGCAGGAACGGCATCTCGAGTCCGTTCAGGGCCGGGTTCTTGCCGGGGTGGTAGGAGCCCGATATCTGCGCGCCGTCGATAACGCCGATCTTGATGCTGTCCAGGCCCTCGCGTGCCGGCGCGTACTGCTCGGCGAATCCGATGTCGATGGTGAAGTTGCCGTTGGTCCGCTCCTTCACGATCTCGGCGACCTTCTCGATCCCCGCCGTCTGGGCGCGCGGCGGTCCCCACGTCGAGAACTTCCAGTTAACCTTCGGCCCGTCGACCGTCTGAGCCGAAGCGCCACCGGCAACGAGCGCTGCGCCCGCGACCGCCGCGAGCGCGAGCTTTCTCACATCGAGCATTCCTGTCTCCCAAGCGGTTCCTGCATGAACCGCAACGACCGTTTAGAGGAATCGGACCGGCAGAGTGTGCCTCGTCCGCGCGGCGGAGCGCCGCTTGCCCGCAGAATGCCCAACTTCGCGCATGGCGTCGACCACCCCCCGTTTCGCTGCAGGGAGGTCGGTTGGACATACGATCGCAGTACCTTAGTATGGCCCCCGGTCGCCCGAAGGTGAGTGTCGATGACTGCCGATGAGATGATCGCCGCCCTCGGGCTGATGCCGCACCCCGAAGGGGGCCATTTCCGGGAAATCTTCCGCGCGGCATCGCCGCCCGGCGTGCGCGCCGCGGCGACATCGATCTACTACCTGCTCGCGGCGGGAGAACGCTCGCACTGGCATCGCGTCGACGCCGATGAAATCTGGTGCTTTCACGGCGGCGACCCGCTGGAACTGGCCATCTCCACGGACGCCGAGACGCTCGACCGCCGCATCATCGGCGCGGATGTCGGACGCGGCGACCAGCCGCAGGTCGTCGTGCCGCAGGGCGCCTGGCAGTCGGCGCGGTCGCTCGGCCGGTGGACGCTGGTCGGGTGTGTCGTGGCGCCGGCGTTCGAGTTCGCCGGCTTCGAAATGGCTCCGCCCGGGTGGGCGCCCGGACGGAAGGCGACCTGAGCCGGCTGGTCCGTCGGGATCAGCCGGGCGACCGCGTCATCGTCTTGATCGGACCGCGCGGATTGTTGGACATCTCGGCGATCTTGCGGTCCTGCGCCTCGATGAAAGCCTTGGCGGGCACGTCACCGTCGAGGCCCCCCACCTCGGAACTGGGCACCTTCCTGTTCGAGGTCCGGGTACCGTCCTGATAGACGACGTCGAAGAGCACGAAGCCCTTGTCCACCGGCTGCTTCTTGCGTGCCATCGTTGCTACTCCTGGAAAGGCTCAGCGCTCTTCGGACGTCGCGCCGTTCGCGGACTCACCGTCGTCCTCCGTCTCACCGTCCTCCGGGAGTTCGAGCCCTTCCGGATTGTCGGCCGTCGTCCGCGCGGCCTTCCGCGCCGCCTTCTCCTTCTTCTTCTCTTCCTTGCTGCGGGCGCGCTCGTTGCGTTGCTGCTTGTAGTTCGGCTTGAAGGCCATGGCACCGCCTCCTCAACACTCACCCGCACGGGCCTGCCCACGGGGTGAGGCGGACGCTTCATACATCAAGCGAAAGGGGGCACCAGCTGCCCGGCACCCCCTTCCGCGACTTTACCAGAGGCGAATCAGATCGCCTTCAGGTTCTCCGCCGAGGTCTTGCCGCGCTTGGGATCACGCTGCTCCTCGAAGTTGACCTTCTGACCCTCGTTGAGGCCACGCAGGCCGGCCCGCTCCACCGCCGAGATGTGCACGAACACATCCGGGCCGCCGTTGTCCGGCTGAATGAAGCCGTAACCCTTGGTGCTGTTGAACCACTTCACGGTTCCGACAGGCATTGCTGTCCTCCGATATTCGAGTGGCGCCGTACAGATGTCCGACGCATCAAACTGTAGGTGGAAACGGCAGCAATCGAGGCCCGATGGGCTTAGCAGGCCGGCAGTCCCAAGCAGAATGACGAGATTAAGATGGGCGCATCCCGGCCAACCGCAAGAGGTAGGTGGCCAAAGCGGGCGGCCTCCGCGCGTCAGCCCCGGTCGCGGAGTAGCCGGGCCTTGTCGCGCTGCCAATCCCGCTCCTTCACCGCCGCTCGCTTGTCGGCTTTCTTGCGGCCGGTGACGAGCGCCAGCTGCACCTTGGCCATCCCCCGGTCGTTGAAATAGACCGACAGCGGTACGAGCGTCGCGCCCTCGCGCCGGACGGCCCCGAGAAGCTTGGCGATCTCGCGCTTGTGGAGCAGAAGCTTGCGCGGCCGCCGCGTCTCATGGCCGAAGACGCCGGCGCCGCGATACTCCGGGATGTGGGCGTTGAGCAGCCAGATCTCCCCGTCGCGATCTCCAGCGTGGGATTCGGCGATGCTGGCGCGTCCGCCGCGCAGCGACTTGACCTCGCTGCCGGTCAGCATGATGCCGGCCTCGAAGGTCTCCTCGATCGTATATTCGAAGCGCGCCCGGCGGTTCTGAGCGACCACCCGGTGCGCACCGGATGGCTGCTGCTGTGCCATGGCGGTGTCTCAGTCTCCCATAGGGTGAATGGCGCTCACACGAGCCCCGCGTGAGCCATCGCGTTTCGAATGCGGTCCTGCGCCGCCGGCGTGGCCGATACGAGCGGCAGCCGCACCTCCGGGCTCGCCTTGCCGAGCAGACTGGCGCCGTACTTGGCGGGCGCCGGAGAGGGTTCGCAGAACATCGCCTCGTGCAGCGGCATCAGCTTCTCGTTGATCGACTGCGCTGTCTGGACGGCGTTCTGCATCCAGGCCTCGTGCATCATCGAGCAGAGCTTCGGCGCCACGTTCGCCGTGACCGAAATGCAGCCGATGCCCCCCTGGGCCAGATAGCCCAGCGACGTCCCATCCTCGCCGGACAGCTGAACGAAATCGGGGCCGCAGGCGATCTTCGTCCGGGTCGGACGCGCCAGATCGTTGGTCGCGTCCTTGACGCCGACGACGTTCGGAAGTTCCGCGAGCCGCGCCATCGTCTCCACGGTCATGTCGACGATCGACCGGCCGGGGATGTTGTAGATGATCATCGGAATGTCCACGGCGTCGTGGATCGCCTTGTAGTGGCGGTACATCCCTTCCTGGCTCGGCTTGTTGTAGTAGGGGGTGACGACCAGCGTCGCATCGGCACCGGCGGCCTTGGCGTGCTTCGCCAGGGAGATCGCCTCCTGGGTCGAGTTGGACCCGGCCCCCGCGACCACCGGCACGCGTCCGCGCGCCACCTCGACGCAGAGTTCGACCACGCGATTGTGCTCGTCGTGGGTCAGCGTCGGCGATTCGCCGGTCGTACCGCACGGCACCAGACCGTGGGTGCCTTCCGCGATCTGCCACTCGACGAAGTCCTGGAACGCTTTCTCGTCGACCCTGCCGTCCTTGAAGGGGGTGATGAGCGCAACGAGCGAGCCCTTGAGCATCATGAATCTTCTCCCCGGCAATAGTGACGGCTTCGGGCGTTATATGTGTCGCGGACCTTACAGCCGCCACCGGTACTGAGCAAGTTCGCGCGCCCCGCCGAGCGGCGGAACGCGCGAAACGCACCTGGACGGGCAATGGGCCCGGCTGGACCTACTTGCGGGCGACGAACCAGCCCCAGCCGATCCGGCCGGCCTCGGCGGAATCCACCCAGAACTGCAGGGCGGCGGACGTCTTGTCGACCAGCTCCTTGCCGATCCGCTTCTCGAATTCGGGCCGGCGGCGCTCCAGCTCGCGGCGCACCCACCCGTAGGTCGGGGCGACGTGCTGGGACATGTCCTCCTGCCGCTCGATCGTGAGGCCCAGTTTCTGCAGGGCCTCGGCATAGTCCGGCGCATCCCACATGACCGGCGAGCCGACGCGCTCGGAGATCTTCGCGCGATCCTCGTCCGAGGTGCCGCGGCGAACGAGGATGTCGGTGAAGACCAGGCGTCCACCCGGCTTCAGCACGCGCTGGGCCTCGCGCAGCACCGCGTCCTTGTCGACAGCGTGGAGGAATGCCTCCTGCGACAGGTAGCAGTCGAAGCTGTCCGCCAGGAACGGCAGGTCGTGGAAGTCCGCCCACTGGTAATCCACGCGGTCGTCGAGGCCGCGTGCCTTGGTCAGGTCGCGGGCATGCGCCAGCTCGCGGTCGGAGATGTTCGTCGCCAGCACCCGGCAGCCGAACCGCTCGGCGAGGAAGCGGGCGGCGGCGCCGTAGCCGCAGCCGACGTCGAGCACGTAGTCGCTCTTCTTCAGACCGAGCTCCGCCGAGAGCTTCTCGTTGGAGCGGACCATCGCCTCGGGCAGCCCCTCGTCCGCGCGGTCGAAGACGCCGAGGTGGATGTTCTCCCCCCAGATCTCGCGGTAGATCTCGTCCGCCGCACCGTCATAGTAGGCCTGGGTGTCGCGGACGATGTCCGAGCGCGACGTGGGCTTGCCGCCGCCGCCGTTGGTCGCCTTGCGCGGCTTGAACGCAATCTGCTGGATGAAGTCGACATCGCCCTGGTCGAACGGCCGCTCGAAATCGCCGTAGCGCATGTTGCCGACGAAGCCGCAATCCTCGAGCAGATGCGCGATGTAGCCCTCCTTCAGCGGGTACATGGTCAGGTGGTAGTTCTGACCGTCGGCGAAGGAATACTGGAACTTCGCCCTCGTCCGCGTGAGCTCGACGGGGCGCGCGTCGACGCCGGCGCCGGTGTAGTAAAACGAATGCTTCGAACTGAAGCCCTGGTCGAGCATCCGGTCGTAGTTGCGGTGATCGATCACCAGCATCCCGCCGGGCTTCAGGACCCTGAACATCGATTCCAGGGCGTCGCGTCGCGCCTCATGATCCTGAAGGTGCGTAAACGAATTGCCGAGACACACCAGCGCGTCGAACTTGTCCTCGCCGAACGCCTCGTGGAGGTTTCGCCAGTCGCAGGAACGCGTGTCGGCCAGCTTGACGCCATGCCGCTTGGCATTCTCCTTGGTCTGCTCGATCATGTTCTGCGAGCCGTCGCTCGCGGTGACCTCGAACCCGGCGTTGGCCAGCATCACGGAATGGAAACCGGTGCCGGCGGCGATGTCCACGACTTGGCGCGCGCCATGCGCAGCCAGCAGACGCGGAAAGAAGTCGGCTTCGCCGGCGGCACGGCCGTCCCAGCCGATCAGATCGTCCCACCGCTTCACGAATTCGCGGCTGTATTCGTTGCGGTATCGATCGTTGACGCTTGCGTCAGTCATGAAGGTCCCCTCGCAGGTAATACGCATGCGTCGCGCGGCCGTCTCAAGACGAGATGGAGGCCCGGAGAGGTCGCAATGATCCCGTTGACATCGGGAGTTTGACCGGAGCGATCGCGCACGCCGCACACGCTCGGCGCGGCCGGGGAGGCGACTGCCGCCCGACCCGCCAATACGGCTTGATTTCAGACTCAGAGGAAACGCGATTTACGCTCTATTTTTAACCTTCAAAATGATATTTGTTTGGGGTAGACTATCGGGTTGCCACCCGCCGTAAGCCGCAGTCGCTCAGTAGGAGCGCGGCATGCCGAGCACGTGCTCGCCGATGAAGCCCAGGATCAGGTTCGACGAGATCGGTGCCGTCCGGTAGAGCCGCGCCTCCCGGAACTTGCGCTCGACGTCGTACTCCTCGGCATAGGCGAAGCCGCCGAACGTCTGCATGCAGACGTCGGCCGCCTTCCAGGCCGCCTCAGCCGCCAGGTACTTCGCCATGTTGGCTTCGGCGCCGCAGGGCAGGTTTTCCTCCGATAGCGTCGCCGCCTTGCGCGCCATCAGCGCGGCAGCCTGGCTGGCGGCGTAGGATTCCGCGATCGGGAACTGGATCGCCTGGTTCTGTCCGATGGGGCGGCCGAAGACGTTGCGCTCGCAGGCGTACTTGCTGGACTTCTCGATGAACCAGCGGCAGTCGCCCAGGCTCTCATGCGCGATCAGGATGCGCTCGGCGTTCATGCCGTCGAGAATGTAGCGGAAGCCCTTCCCCTCCTCGCCGATCAGGCTGGAGGCCGGGATGCGCATGTTGTCGAAGAACACCTCGGTGGTGTTGTGGTTGATCATCGCGCGGATCGGCCGGATCTCCAGGCCGTTGCCCAGCACCTTGCGCATGTCGACCAGGAAGACCGACAGGCCGTCGGTGCGCTTCGCCACTTTGTCCTTCGGCGTCGTGCGGGCGAGCAGCAGCATCAGGTCCGACTGCAGCGCGCGCGAGGTCCACACCTTCTGTCCGTTGACGACGTATTCGTCGCCCTCGCGCACCGCCGTCGTGCGCAGCGACAGCGTGTCGGTGCCGCTGGTCGGCTCGGTCACGCCGAACGCCTGCAGGCGCAGTTCGCCGGTGGCGATCTTCGGCAGGTATTCCCGCTTCTGCTCCTCGGAGCCGTGTCGCAGCACGGTGCCCATCGTGTACATCTGGGCGTGGCATGCCGCACCGTTGCAGCCGGCGGCGTGGATCTCCTCCAGGATGGCGCAGCCCGCCGAGATCGGCAGCCCGGCGCCGCCATACTCTTCCGGGATCAGCACAGCGAGGAAGCCGGACTCGGTCAGCGCGTTGACGAATTCCGTCGGATAGGCGCGCTCCCGATCCTTCTCGCGCCAGTATTCGCCCGGATACTGGGCGCAGAGCTTGCGGACCGACTCGCGGATCTCCGGATAGGTCTCGCCGAGCTGCATGGTGACCGGGCCGGCCGGCGACGCGGAATCTGTCACGGGTTTCACTCCGAAGCATGTGCAGGAACTGTCGCAGGACTTAGCGCCGGCGGCCCCCCATGGCAACCGAGCCGCCATGGACAGGGAGTGGCGGCCGGCGCACGATCCTCTCCGGAAATGCCCCCGCAGGAGAGCCGCATGGCCCGCGTCCGCTACAACGACCCTGAAGACCTGCCCGAAGCCGACCGCGAGATCCTGAAGCGGCGGATCAACCTGCACCGCGCCCTGTCCAACAGCGTCGGCGGGACCCGCGCCTTCTCCGGCCTCGGCCAGTGGATCCGCTTCAAGGCGAAGCTCGACCCGCGGCTGCGCGAGATGGCGATCCTGCAGGTCGGCTGGCTGGCGCGCAGCGACTACGAGTGGAGCCACCACGTCAAGATCGGCAGGGATTTCGGCGTCACCGACGACGACGTCCGCGCGATCATCGCCGAGACGGACGGCAAGGACAGCGGCCTTCCCGCGCTCGACAGGGCGGTGCTGCACGCCGCGCGCGAGATGGCCGAGGGCCCCGGCATGAAGGAGGCGACCTTCGCCGAACTGAAGGCGGAGCTCGGCGAGGAACTGATGGTCGAACTCACCCTGGTGATCGGCTTCTACTGCGCCGTGGTGCGCGTGCTGAACACGCTGGGGATCGACGTCGAGCCCGACTATCAGCCGTATCTCGACGCCTTCCCGTTCCCGAAATAGCGCCGGCGCGCCGACCGCTGCCGTTCAGACCGGCAGCGGGATCCGCATCGGCACCGACTGCTGCTGGTGCCAGTAGGGATAGGCCGGCGTCACCGCGCTCGCCGCGTCGAGGCGGGCGGTCTGCTCCGGCGTCAGCTTCAGGTCGGCCGCCGCGAGATTGTCGCGGAGCTGGTCGGCGTTGCGGGCACCGATGATCAGGCCGGACACCGTCGGCCGTGCCAGGAGCCAGGCGAGCGACACCTGCGGGATCGAGCGACCGGTCTCGGCCGAGACGGCTTCGAGCACGTCGGTGATCGCGAACAGACGGTCCTCCGGGACGTCCCAGCTGGCGTCGGTGGCGGCACGGCTGCCCTCGGGCGGGCGCTTGTTGCGGCCGATCTTGCCGCTCAGCTTGGCGCCGGACAGCGGGCTCCAGACCAGCGTCCCGACGTTCTGGTCGAGGCCGAGCGGCATCAGCTCCCACTCGAAATCGCGCACGGCGAGCGAATAGTAGGCCTGATGGATCGCCGGCTTCGGCAGGCCGTAGCGATCGGCCGCCGCCAGCATCTTCATCAGGTGCCAGCCCGAATAGTTCGAGACGCCGAAATAGCGGACCTTGCCGGAGCGGATCAACACGTCCATCGCCTGCAGCATCTCCTCGACCGGCGTCAGCGCGTCGAAGGCGTGCAGCTGGTAGAGGTCGATGCGGTCGGTGCCGAGCCGCTTCAGACTCGCTTCGGCGCCGCGGACGATCCGGTCGCGCGAGGTGCCGGCATCGTTCGGCCCCTCGCCCATCGGGATGCCGACCTTGGTCGCGATCAGCACGTCGTCGCGGCGCCCCGCGATCGCCTTGCCGAGGATCTCCTCCGACAGGCCGCGCGAATAGACGTCGGCCGTGTCGAACATGTTCGAGCCGGCTTCGAGCGCCACGTCGACGAGCGCCGTGGCCTCCTTCACGTCCGTGTCGCCCCATTTCTTGAAGAACTCGTTCCCGCCGCCGAAAGTGGCGGTGCCGAGGATCAGCGCAGGGATCTTCAGACCCGTGCCGCCGAGTGTGCGGTATTCCATCGTGACATTCCTCTGCAGAAGGTCGCTGCGGACGGTTGCGCCCGGACACCCGGCGAGACTCCTCCCGGCCGCACCATCTCCGCGGCCGGCCTCTTATTCGATAGTTCGGTATTTAACGAACAATAGCAAGCCGAATCTCCGCGTGGTAAAGTGCGGACATGCGCGCCCTCAAGCATCCCCACCTCCGCGACGTCAGCGTCGAGCATGTGCTGCACGCCCTCAGCGACCCCGTCCGGCTGGAAATCGTCCGGCAGATCGCGCGCGAAGGCGAATGCAGCTGCAACGCGATCGACTGCGGCCGCGCCAAGTCGAGCATGTCGCATCACTTCCGGGTCCTGCGCGACAGCGGCGTCATCCGCACGCGCAACGACGGCACCGCCCACATGAACGCACTGCGGCGCGAAGAGTTGGACGCACGGTTCCCCGGCCTGCTGTCCGCCGTCCTGGCCGCCGCCGGTGCCGCGGCGCCGGAGGGATCGCCCGCGGACTGAGCCGCCCCTTGCACCCGTCCCGCCCGCGGACGACCATGCCCGCCGGCGAAGAAAAGACGGACGAGGGACGGATGCGGCTCGAGAACAAGGTGGCGGTGGTCGTCGGCGGCGGGCAGAGCCCCGGCCAGGGCGTTGGCAACGGCCGGGCGGCGGCGATGCTCTACGCGCGCGAGGGCGCCAAGGTGCTGGTCGTCGACCGCGCGATGGCTTCGGCCGACGAGACGGTGCAGGCGATCCGCAACGAGGGCGGCACGGCGGAGCCCTTCCAGGCGGACGTGACGATCGAATCCGACCTGATGGCCATGGTCCAGGACGCGGTGAAGCGCTGGGGCGCCCTGCACGTGCTCCACAACAATGTCGGCGTCAGCATTGCGGGCGGCGACCAGCCGCTGGAGAGCCTGACCCCGGACGTGTTCCTGCGCATCACCCAGATCAACCTGCTCGGCACCATGCTGGCCTGCAAGCATGCGGTGCCGATCATGCGCGAGCAGAGGTCGGGATCTGTCGTCAACATCTCGTCGGTCGCCGCCGTGGGCAACTACCCGCTGGTGGCCTACAAGGCGACGAAGTCGGCGATGATCGCCTTCACCCGCCAGCTGGCGATCGACAACGCACCCTACGGCGTTCGCGCCAATGTCATCCTGCCGGGCCTGATCGACACGCCGATGGCCGTCGATACGCGCGTCCGTGCGACGGGCAAGACGCGCGAACAGATCTCCGCCGAGCGCAGCGCACGCGTGCCCATGGGGCACATGGGCACCGGCTGGGACATCGGCTACGCCTCGCTCTACCTCGCCTCGGACGAGGCGTCGTTCGTGACCGGTGTCGTCTTCCCGGTCGACGGCGGCGCCACGGCGAAGATCAGCGGCGCCTGAAAGCATCAGTGACTGCCGAACCAAGGACGGGAGAACGGACGATGGATCTGGGACTGAAGGGCAAGAAGGCGATCGTCACCGGCGGCACGCGCGGCATCGGCCGCGCCATCGCCGAGCAGTTCGCCGACGAAGGCGCCGACGTCGCCTTCTGCGCGCGCAACCCCGAGCAGGTCGCGGCGACCGCGAAGGCTCTGGAGGCGAAGGGCGTGAAGGCCTACGGCACGGCGATCGACGTCGCCGACGTGCAGGCCTACATGGACTGGATCAAGGCGGCGGCCGGCCAGCTCGGCGGGCTCGACGCCTTCGTCTCCAACGTCAGCGCGATGAACAGCGCGCGCACCGTCGAGGGCTGGAAGGCCGGGTTCGACCTCGACATCCTCAGCACCGCGATGGGCATCGAGACGGCCGTTCCGCTGCTGGAGGCCTCGGGCCAGGGGTCGATCGTCTTCATCGCGTCCACCGCCGGCGTCGAGACCGCGCAGGGTCCCCGCCCCTACGGCGCGGTGAAGGCGGCGATCATCAACTTCGTCAGCGGCCTCGCCAACGAGGTGGCGCCGAAGGGCATCCGCGCGAACACCGTTTCGCCTGGCACGATCTATTTCGACGACGGCGTCTGGGGCCGGCGCAAGCGCGAGGACACCGCCCTCTACGAGAAGATGCTGGCCGCCAACCCGATGGGCCGGATGGGGTCGCCGCAGGAGGTCGCGAACGCCGTCGTCTTCCTGTGCAGCCCGCGCGCCGGCTTCGTCAGCGGCGCCAACCTGGTCGTCGACGGCGCGATGACGCGCCGGGTGCAGTTCTAGGAGACAGAGGCGGACGATGACCAACCGGATCGAACTGCGCATCGCCGAACGCGCCCCCTTCGCCGACGGTATGGCGTTCGGCGACGTCGGACCCTACGAACGGCTGTGGGGCCGCGCGCATTTCGCGGTCGATCCGGAGGCGCCGGCGCAGGCCGGCATCGTCGACATCGGCAAGGCGCCGCGCAATGCCGACGGGCTGGTCGAGTTCGCCTCGGACCTGCTGATCCTGAAGCCCGTCGACCCGGCGCGCGGCAACCGGCGGGTCTTCTTCGACTGGGGCAACCGCGGCAACAATCGGGCGGTCCAGTTCTTCTGCGACGCGCCGGCGTCGAACGAGATCCGCACGGCCGCGCATGCCGGCAACGGCTTCTTCTTCCGCCGCGGCTATACCGTCGTCCACGCCGCATGGCAGGGCGACCTGCTGCCCGGCAGCGGCCGGATGATCCTCGACCTGCCTGTGGCGCGGGAAGCCGACGGACCGGTCACGGGGCAGGTCCGCACGGAGTTCATCGCCAACGGCCCCGGCGTGAAGAGCATGCCGCTGAGCGGGCGCGTTTCGACACGCAGCCACCCGACCGTGTCGCTGGACACGCGCGAGGCGCTGCTGACGCGCCGGCGCTACCCTTACGACAAGCCCGAGCGCCTGCCGTCCGACGCTTGGGCCTTCGCGCGCGTCGAGAGCGGCGTGGGCCTCGACATGCAGGGCGCCGAACAGGCGCTGATCCCGTCGGACACCCACCTCTACATCAAGGACGGGTTCGAGCCGGGCTGGATCTACGAGATCGTCTATATCGGCCGCGAACCGCTGGTCATGGGGCTGGGCCACGTCGTGGTGCGAGATCTGGTCAGCTTCCTGAAGTATCGCGGCGAGGACGACGCGGGACAGGCCAACCCCGTCGGCACGATCGAGAAGGCCTATGGCTGGGGCCGCTCCCAGACCGGACGCGCCATCCGCGACTTTACCTATCTGGGCTTCAACGCCGACGCCCAGGGACGGCGCGTGCTGGACGGCGTGCTGCCGCACGTTTCGGGCGCCGGGCGGATGTGGCTCAACCATCGTTTCGCCAACGGCGTGAACCCGGCCGGCCAGCAGTACGAGGACCATTTCAACTGCGCCGACCGCTTCCCCTTCTCCTACGCGAAGACGACGGACCACCTGACCGGCAGAACGGACGCGATCCTGAAGCGGCCGGCGACCGACCCGCTCGTCATCCACACCCAGACGGCGACCGAATACTGGCAGCGGCGCGGTTCGCTGGTGCACACCGACACGCGCGGCAATGATCTGCCCCAGCCCGAGGGGGTGCGCGTCTTCCTGTGGGCGAGTTCGCAACACTTCGCCGACCCGAATTCGAAGCCGCCGGCCCGCGGCGTCTGCCAGAACCTCAACAACACCGTCTCCACGTCGATGTTCTTCCGCGCGATGCTGGACGCGATGGACCGGTGGGCGACCGACGGCACGGCCCCGCCGGCCAGCCGGGTGCCGCTGCGCGCCGACGGCACGCTGGTGGATGCCGAGACCTGGCGCAGCCGGTTTCCCGACATCCCGGGCGTGGCGAAGCCGACCGAACCGGCCCGCCTGCCGCTGATGGATTTCGGCCCGGATTTCGAGCAGGGCATCCTGCGCGAGCCGCCGCAGATGGTGTCGCGCGACGGCTATCCCGTGATGGTGCCGGCGGTCGACGCGGACGGGAACGACATCCCCGGCGTGCGTGCGCCGATGGTGCAGGCACCGCTCGGCACCTACACCGGCTGGAACCTGCGCGCCCGCGGCCTCGGGCACGGCGCGATGCAAGAGTTCACGGGCAGCTACATCCCCTTCCCCGACACCGACGGCGAACAGGCGGTGACGGGCGACCCCCGTGCGTCGGTGATCGGCCGATACGGCGATGCCGCCGGCTACATCGCGGCCATCGTCAAAGCTGCCCGGCGGCTGGTGGCCGACGGGTTGATGCTCGAGGAGGATCTGCCGCGGGTCGAGGCGGCGGCGCGCAACTGGGGCCGGCCGCGGCACGAGCTTTCGCTGAAGGGCTGATCGGCGGCGGATCCGCGTCCCCGCCCACCTGCTCGGCCCCGCGCGGCAGCGCGCCATTTGTCCAGACGTATCGAAGTCATGCGTTCGGCATGAGCAGTCGCGCCGTGACGACCGCGGCTCGCGGCTGGATTGCGGCGAGAATTTGGCGTTGACCGTCGCAGTCGTGACCGTCAACATGATCGGCGAGCGGCAATACTCGTCCTTAAGCGAGAAGGTCCGCCAATATCGAGGGTTTGATCACCGCCGCGCGTTGCGCCTGTGCGGGTGAATCACCTCGAAAGCAAGAATCCGTGGGAGGATAAGCTTCATGACAAGAGGTACCAGATACTTGGCCTTTGTCGGATCGACATTGGCCATAGCCTGCCTCGCGCAGCCCGCGATGGCACAGAAGGCCGGGGGGATCTTCAAGATCTACCACCGTGACTCGCCGCCCTCGATGTCGATCCACGAGGAGGCAACGAACTCCACCGTCATCCCGATCATGAGCGTCATGAACAACCTGGTCATCTTCGACCAGTCGAAGCCGGTGAACAGCCTCGACACGATCGTGCCCGACCTGGGCAAGAGCTGGTCGTGGAGCGAGGACGGAACGAAGCTGACGTTCAAGCTGCGCGAAGGGGTGAAGTGGCACGACGGCAAGCCCTTCACGTCCGCCGACGTGAAATGCACCTGGGACATGCTGCAGGGGAAGAGCGAGCAGAAGTTCCGCAAGAATCCGCGCCGCGTCTGGTACCACAACCTGAACGAGGTCACGACGAACGGCGACTACGAGGTGACCTTCAACCTGGGCCGGCGGCAGCCCGCATTCCTCGCGCTCTTGGCTTCGGGATATTCGCCGGTCTACCCGTGCCACGTCACCCCGGCGGAGATGCGGACGAAGCCGATCGGCACCGGCCCGTTCAAGTTCTCCCAGTTCAGGCAGAACGAATACATCAAGCTGACGAAGAACGAGGACTATTGGGAAAAGGGAAAGCCCTACCTCGACGGGATCGAGTTCAACATCATCCGGAACCGATCGACGCGGATGCTGGCCTTCATCGCCGGCGACTTCGACATGACATATCCGGTCGACATCTCCATTCCGATGCTGAAAGACGTCAAGGCGCAGGCGCCGAACGCGATCTGCGAGCTGCGGTCGACCAACGTCAATCGCAACCTGATCGTGAACCGCGAGCAGGCGCCGTTCGACGACGAGCGGGTCCGGCGCGCGATGATGCTGGCGCTCGACCGCCAGGCGTTCGTCGACATCCTGAGCGAAGGCCAGGACGACATCGGCGGAATCATGCTGCCGCCGCCCGACGGGGTCTGGGGCATGCCCGAGAACGTCCTCAAGACGGTGGTCGGCTATGGTCCGGAGATCGAGAAGAACCGGGAGGAAGCGCGCAAGCTGATGAAGGAGGCCGGGTACGGTCCCGACAAGCGGCTGCCGGTGAAGGTCTCGACGCGCAATATCGCGATCTATCGCGATCCGGCCGTCATCCTGATCGACCAGCTCAGTGACATCTTCATCGACGGCGAACTGGAGGTGGTCGAAACCAGCCTCTGGCATGCCAAGGTCGCGCGGAAGGACTATGCCGTCGGCATGAACCTGACCGGCATCGGCGTCGACGACCCCGACGTCACCTTCTACGAAAACTTCGCCTGCGAGTCCGAGCGGAACTACACGAAATACTGCAACCCGGAGCTCGAGAAGAAATTCGACGAGCAGTCGATGGAATCCGACGTCGAGAAGCGCAAGCAGCTCGTCTGGGAGATCGACAAGAAGCTGCAGGAAGATGCGGCACGACCGGTCATCTTCCACGCCAAGGCGGCCACCTGCTGGCAGCCCTACGTCAAGAATCTGACCACGATGGCGAACAGCTCGTACAATGGCTATCGCTACGAGAACGTGTGGCTCGACAAGTAGAAGAGTTGTGGAGGGCGCGGAGCACCTTGGTGCTTCGCGCCTTTCGCGCGTCCGGCGCCGGGATCAGCCGAGAGCGGCGTTCAGCGGCAATACCGCATCGACCTTGAAGACGGCGATCCTGCGCGAGGGATCGCTCGCATCGGCCTCGCCTCCGCGCGGCACCACGTAGCCGTTCTGCAGATCGACGGACACGGCGACTCGTTGCACGCTCGAAACGAAGGTCTGAGAAACCGGGTCCCAGCGGACCACCGCCTCCTCGACGACCAGGGACGCGCGAGCGGCCAGATCCGGCAGACGCTCGGACAGGCTGGCGAGTTGGTCCCGAATATCGGGCTTCGCGGCGGCTTCGCCCACGGCCGCGGCGAGAATGCCCGCAGCGTCCGCAGCCTCGCCCATCGGCATGCCGCGCTGGACGAGCATCTTCTCGACCTCCTCGCGAAAGTCCCGCAGGCGATCCTCGAGAGCGCCGAGCGAGGCCGTCCGGTCTGCGGACGTGTCCTCGGCATTGCTCATGCTGTTCACGCGGGCTTCGGCGGAGAGGCGCAGCGCCACGGGGTCGCCGAACCCGATACGATTCGCTTGGCTCTGGTCGATACTGCGCGCCGGCCACGCTGGCGCCGCCTGCTGCTGGCTCTCCAGTGAGACCAAGCCGGCCGGTGTCGCTGCCGTGATCGACATCTCGCTGCTCCCGTCGGATGGGCACACGCCGCATGCGCCCGCCGGGCAACCGCCCGGACCTGGCTACGCCAGACGATCCGATCGTGCACCCGCGGAGGTTTACGACCCGTTAACGCGTCCGTGATCCTGCCGGGACGGAGGCGACCACCGGGCGCTTGGTAAGGAAGTCGAAATCGCAGCCGTCCTCGGCCTGGTTGACCTGGTCGAGGTAGAGCTTCAGGTAGCCGCGCTCCGATCCCTCGTGATGCGGCGGCGCCCAGCCCTTGCGCCGCTCCGCCAGTTCGCTGTCGGCGACGAGCAGCTCCAGGCTGCGGTTCGGCACGTCGAGCCGGATGCGGTCGCCGCTGCGCACGAAGGCGAGCGGCCCGCCGGCCGCCGCCTCCGGCGAGATGTGCAGCACGATGGTGCCGAAGGCAGTACCGCTCATCCGCGCATCGGACATGCGCACCATGTCCTTCACGCCTTGCGCCGCCAGCTTCTTCGGGATCGGGATATAGCCGGACTCCGGCATGCCGGGCGCGCCCTTCGGCCCCGAGTTGCGCAGGACGAGAATGTCATCGGCGCGCACGTCGAGATCCGGATCGTCCAGCCGGTTCGCCATGTCCTCCAGCGAATCGAACACGACCGCCCTGCCCTCGTGCACCAGCAGTTCCTGCTTCGCCGCCGACTGCTTAACGATTGCGCCCTCCGGCGCCAGGTTGCCGCGCAGCACCGCGATGCCGCCCTTCGGATAGATCGGGTCGTGCAGCGGGCGCACGACCGTCTGGCCCCAGTCGGCGGGCGCGGCGTCGATGTCCTCGCCGAGGGTCTTTCCGCTGACGGTCAGTTCGCCGAGGTTCAGCAGCGGCTTCAGCGCGCGCAGGATCGGCGCGGCACCGCCGGCCTTGAACAGGTCTTCCATATAGTGCTGACCGGTCGGCTTCAGGTCGACGACCACGGGCGTCTCCTCGCCCAGCCGGTCGAAGGCATCCAGGTCGATCTTGATGCCGAGGCGGCCGGCGACGGCGGCGATGTGGACGATGCCGTTGGTCGAACCGCCGATGGCGAGCAGCATGCGCAGCGCATTCTCGAACGCCGCCGGCGTCATAATCTTGTCGGGCGTCACATTGTCTTTCGCCAATGCCACGGCCCGCGCGCCGCTCGCCTCGGCATGGCGCAGTCGGTCGGCGTGGACGGCCGGGATCGAGGCGCCACCCGGCAGCATCATGCCGAGCGCCTCGGTCATCAGCGCCATGGTGCTGGCGGTGCCCATGACCATGCAGGTGCCCGCGGTCGGCATCAGCCGGCCGCCGATCACGTCGATCTCGTCGGCGCCGATCTCGCCGCTACGGTGCATGCCCCAGAGGCGGCGGCAGTCGGTACAGGCCCCCAGCCGCTCGCCCTTGTAGTCGCCGGTCATCATCGGCCCGGTGACGACCATGATCGCCGGCTTGCCGGCGCTCGCCGCACCCATGAGCTGCGCCGGCACGGTCTTGTCGCAGCCGCCGATCAGGACGACCGCGTCCATCGGCTGGGCGCGGACCATCTCCTCGGTGTCCATCGCCATCAGGTTGCGCAGGAACATCGAGGTCGGATGGCTGAACGCCTCGTGCACCGAGACCGTCGGGAAGCGGACCGGCAGCCCGCCGGCCAGCAGGACGCCACGCTCGATGGCGTGGATCAGGTCGGGCACGGTGCGATGGCAGGCGTTGTAGCCGCTGAACGTGTCGGTGATGCCGACGATCGGCCGCTCCAGGGCGTCGTCGGAGTAACCCATCCCCTTGATCATCGCCTTGCGCAGGAAGAGCGAGAACCCGGCGTCGCCATAGTTGGCGAGGCCTGCCCTCATTCCGGTCTTCCCGTCTTCCGCCATCGCTGCCTCCCTGGTTGCGGGGCGGATTGTGAGGCCCATGGCCGCCGGTCGCAACCACCGACGCCGGAGCGACGCAGGCGGCCTAACGCTGGCGGCGATACTCCATCATGTCGGAGAGCCAGCGGTTCAGGCAGATGAAGCCGTTGTTCTCCAGCACCGAACGGGAAGCGGCGTTCTCGGGGTGCACGGCCGCGTGGATCGGCTCGCGCGTGCGCTCGTCGAGAAAGGCGAGCAGCGCCTCCAGCGTCTCGGTCGCGTAGCCGTGGCCCCAATAGGGTCGGCCGAACCAGTAGCCGACCTGGAGCAGCATGTTCGATCGGCGGTTCAGCTGGATCGCGCCGATGATCTCGCCCCGGTCGATCAGTTCCACCGCATGCCGGATATAGCATTCCGGATTGCCCGTGATCTCGCGGATCCATGCGTCGGCGTCGAACGGATGGTCGATCTCCGGAATGTAGCGGAAGACCAGCGGGTCGCTGCCGAGGGCCGCGAAGACCCGCGCGTCGCGGCGCTCGATCGGCCGGAGGCGAAGGCGGTCGCTTACGATGGCTTCCAGCAGCTGCGTCACGGGGCGGGCGCTCAGGCGACGAATTGCGTGGGCACCGTGACGGCGCCACCCGCCTCGAAGCCCTGGACGACGAGATGGCCCGCGCCCGGATTGGCCACGGCCGCCAGTCGGGTCGCGTGATTGAGCACGGGCTCCACCAACCATTCCATTTCGACCGCAGTTTCCATGCGGGCGCGCAGGCTGTCCAGCCGCTGCGGACTGGTGGCGGTGCGCATGCGCCCGTACTGGCCGGGCGTCAGCCAATGGTTCGCCGCGCAGACCGGCGCCTCGAAGGTGAAGGCGCGTGTCTCCATGCGCTCGATCAGGCATCCCTCGGTCGGCGCGAGGCCGGCGACGGTGAAGAAGACCGGTATGCAGACCGCCGCGTCGCTCAGCATGCGCTTCGCTTCGGCATAGTCGGCTGCCTCCTCGCACACCTTGCGCAGGAGATGCGCCGGGGGAAGCCCGTTGCTGCGTGCGACCTTCCGGCGGCTGATGAACCAGTCGACGACGCGCGGCACGCCGAATGGTCCGATCTTGGTCAGGCGCGCCGGCGGCTGGTTGATCGACACGGCGAAGCGTCCGGGGGCCATGATCGTGAGAGACCCGACGAAGCCGGGCCAGGTCGCGCTGAGCCACGATCCGTGCGGCCCCTCGTGGCGCACGACCACGAGATTCTCGCCGAGCCCCGGCAGAGGCCAGTCGAGCGTGCGCAGAAGCCGCGCGCCGCCCCGCTCCGGGTCCGGACCGACGGCGGCAGTGCAGTTCCATTCGAAGCTGAGGTTGAGCATGAACGCGCCGGGGCGTCCGATGCGCGCCGCGATCGCATCGATCTCGGCCACGTATGGGTTGCCGGCCCGGATCAGCCAGCCGCGCGAGCGCCTGTCGGCCATCCGCATGGCGGCGAGGCCATATTTCCGCTCCCCCCATTCGAGAAGGCGGATGGCCCGGTCCGGCGCGGCATCGAAAACTGCGGGCGCACCGCCGGCCCCAGCATCGATGAAGGGCACGTCGGGCATGGCGAATGCGGTCGCCCCGGGCAGTGCGTCGTCCATGCCTTTCCCCGAGACCCCTTCCCCGAGACCGGTCGACCGCTAGTTCGAGGCGGTCATCACGGCCGCCGCCGGCGCGGCACCGACCTGCTTCGCTGGCGCCGCCGCACGGGCGGTCCCAATGATCATCGCCGAGAACCTATGCGAGAATATCACAGCGGGTCGGTCGCGAATCGACAAAGACACTGCCCTCGAACCCGAGGCGGCGGCACCTGTGCCATTATTGCCAGCACGGATCCGACACAGAAACCGCCCGCGCCGCTGCTCCCGGCGAACCGGGTCAGCGGCGCGGGTAAGGCGACCAGCCGGCGAACCGGGCCCGGTCGCCGAGCGCCTCCTCGATGCGTAGCGCCTCGTTCCACTTCGCCATGCGTTCGGACCGGGTGAACGAGCCGACCTTGAACTGCGGCACGTCCCAGCCGACGGCGAGGTGGATGATCGTCGTGTCCTCGGTCTCGCCGGAGCGTGCGGACACGATGCCGCCATAGCCGGCCGCCTTGGCGGCGTCCCAGGCGGCAAGGGTCTCGGTGATGGTCCCGCGCTGGTTCGGCTTCAGCAGGACGGCGTTCGCGGCACCGTCCGCCGCAGTACGCTGCACGCGCGCCGCGTCGGTAACCAGGAAATCGTCGCCGACGACCTGGATCCGGTCGCCGAAGCGCGCCGTGAAGGCCGCGAAGCCTTCGGCATCGTCCTCTGCCAGCGGATCCTCGACCGAGACGATCGGATAGCGGTCGAGCCAGCCGCCGAGGAGGTCAATCATCCCGCCGCTGTCCAGAACGCGGCTCTCCAGCCCCAGCGTGTAGCGGCCGTCCTTTCCGAACTCCGACGCGGCCACGTCGAGCGCGATCGCCACCTGCTCCATCGGCCGATAGCCGGCGCGTTCGATCGCGCGCAGCAGGGTCTCGATCGCCTCCTCGTTCGACTGGAAGGCGGGCCACCAGCCGCCTTCGTCGGCGACCCCCTGCAGCCGCCCGCTCTCCGCCATCAGGCGCCCGGCGTGCCGGTAGACCTCGGCCGTCCAGTCGAGCGCCTGGGCGAAGCTCTCCGCACCGGGGCAGACGAGCAGGAAGTCCTGCACGTCGACGCGGCGGCCGGCATGGGCGCCGCCGCCGAAGATCTGGATCTCCGGCAGTGGCATGAGGCACGCCGCGTCGCCGCCGATGTAGCGCCAGAGCGGCACCCGCGCCGCCGCCGCGGCGGCCTGCAGGATCGCCATCGACGCGGCGATGATCGCGTTGCCGCCGAGGCGCGACTTGGCGGGCGTGCCGTCGAGCGCGACGAGCGCCGCGTCGGCACCGGCCTGGTCGCGCACGTCGCGGCCGCGCAGGGCTGCCGCGATCTCGCCGTTCACGCTGGCGACGGCGCGCCGCACGTCGTAGCCGCCGAACGCCTCGCCGCCGTCGCGCAGGTCGAGCGCCTCGCCGGACCCGGTCGAGGCACCGGCCGGCGCGATGGCGCGGCCCACCGCCCCGCCCTCCAGCACGACCTCCGCCTCGACCGTAGGCCGTCCGCGCGAATCCCAGACCCGCCTTCCGACGACGGAAACGATCGTGTCTTCACTCAAAGCGTCCATCCTTCCCGCGTCAGCATGTCGGACCAGGCGGCACGCACCGCGCCCAGCCGGCCCACAGGGGCGCCGAGGAGCGCGCGGGCTACGCCGCGCACGCGGTCCCTGTCGGCCTCGGCGGTGAGATACTCGACCGGCGACTTCCCGTCCACGCGTGCCAGGAGCAGACCCGGCAACAGGCGGGCGGCGCGACGCTCGAGTTCGGCCGGTGCTTCCCAGGCGACGCCGCCGAGATAAAGCGTGGCGAGGGTGTCGAAGCAGGCGAGGAAGCCGGAAGCGGCGGCCGGCGTCCACAGGCATTTCAGCAGCAGGTGGTTGAGGCAGAAAGCGAGGTCGAAAGCGGGGTCACCGTACCAGGCGCATTCGGCGTCGAGGATCACCGGTCCGTCCGGGCCGACCAGGATGTTCTTTGGGCTGACGTCGCCATGCACCAGGACGCGACGGGTCGCCGCAGTCTCCGCCGCCACCGCCTGCAGCACGTCGGCCCTGTCGGGATGGGCACGCGCGGTGGCGAGCAGATAGGGCTCGAGCCGGATGGCATGGAAGATGGCATCGGTCGGGAAGCGCGCCGCGATCATCGGATCGTCGGCGGTGGCGGCGTGGATCCGCACCAGGCGGTCCGCCACCATCGCCGCGAAGACCGGATCGGCACGGCCGGCGTGCAGTTCCGCCTTCCAGACCGGGTGACCGGCCGGATCGAGAAACGCCATGACGAGCGAACCGCTTTCCTCGTCCTGGCCGAACAGTGTCGGCACCGATCCCGGAGCGGCCGCCCCCGCGACGCGAAAATAGTCCGCCTCGAAGGCGTTGCGCTCGACCGGCGCGTTCCATTCGGCGGCGACCTTCAGGCGCGACAGCGCGCGCTTGATGCAGACCGGACCGGTGGGAAGGTCGACACGCCAGATATCCGACGACACGCCGCCGGTCAGCGGGACGAAGGGGACCCGGGCATCGGACTGCAGCAGGCCGAGGCGGATCAGGGCACGGCGCAGATCCTCCGGCGCCTCCTGCGCCGATCGGGCGAGCGACGTCACGTCACCCACCGGCGGCGACGCCCGCCACGTCGTTGACCGGACGGCCGCGCAGGAAGGCTTCGATATTGGCCGTGGTCTGGTCGGCGACGATCTGCGCCGCCTCCTGGCTGGCCCAGGCGACGTGCGGCGTCAGGATGAAGTTCGGCCGGTCGACGAGACCGAGTAGCGGGTAGTCGGGCGGCGGCGGCTCGGGCGACGCAACATCGAAGCCGGCACCGGCGATCAGGCCCTCGTCGAGAGCGCGGATCAGGTCGGCCTCGTTCACCAGCCCGCCGCGCGCGGTGTTGACCAGGACCGGCCGGCGCCGCATGGCGCGGAACTCGGGCATCGCGATCAGGTCGCGTGTCGCCGCAGTCAATGGGCAATGCAGGGTGATCACGTCGGCGGTCGCCAGCATCTCCTCGAACGGCGTGCGGTCCGCGCCGGGCGACGGATCGCCCTTCCGCCCCGCGAACATGACGCGCATACCGAACGCCTCGGCCATGCGCGCCACGGACCGGCCGATCGTCCCGGCGCCGACGATGCCGATATTGCTGCCGTGCAGGTCGCGGACGGGATGCGTGAAGAGGCAGAACTGCGACGCCTTCTGCCACTGGCCGGCGCGCACGTCGTCGACGAAGCCGATCAGGCTGCGCCGCAGCGCCAGGATCAGCGCCATCGTGTGTTCCGGTACCGTGTGTGCCGCATAGCCGCGGACATTAGAGACGGTGATGCCGCGGGCGCGGCAGGTCTCGAGGTCGACGCAGTCGGTGCCCGTGGCGGAGACGGCGATCATGCGCAGGTCCGGCAGCCGATCGAGCGTCGCCCGGCGCATCGGAACCTTGTTCACCACGGCGACCTGCGCGCCCGCGAGGCGCTCGGCCAAGTCGCACTCGTGCGAACTCTCGTACTCGACCCAGTCGTGCGGCGGTTCGGGACGACGGAGGGAGATCGGCGCCGGCAGGGATCCGCCTTCGAGCACGACGATGCGGGGGTGTCCCATGGGGCCCTCCTGCGGCTTTATCATTTCTTACCCGGCAGCATCCAACCGGCCCACTGACATGTCAACGAAAGCCGGCGGGAGACGTGTCATACGCCCGGCATCGCTGGAGGATGAGGCGCGGCGGTGTAAGATCGAAGCGTAATGACACGTCTGCGTTGGGAGTCGTCTGGAATGCGTGCGGATCTTGTGGAGACGCTGGCGGAACTGCTGCTGAAGGCGCGGCGCGAGCGGCAGCCGCTCGACATCCCCGCGGGCATGGCCGAACCCAGCCTGGAAGAAGCCTACGCCGTCCAGGACAAGGTCGTGGCGGCGCTGGGCGGCAACGGCGGCTGGAAGGTCGGCGCCGCGTCGCCCACCGCCGAGCCCCGCTGCGCACCGCTGCCGGCAGGCCTGATCTTCCGCGGCCCGGCACGACTGCCCGCGTCGGAGTACGGACGCCTGGGCATAGAGGCGGAGGTCGCCTTCCGCGTGACCACCGACCTGCCGCCGCGCGAGAAGCCCTACAGCCGCAGCGAGGTCATGGCGGCGGTCGGCGCGGTCTGCGCCGCGATCGAGGTGGTCGACAGCCGCTGGCGCGCCTGGCCGCAGGTGGCGCCGGGCTGGGCGGTCGCCGACCTGTCGGCGAACGGCGCCCTGATCCACGGGACCGGCCTCAGCGCATGGCACGAGATCGACCTGTCGATCCAGCCGATCAGACTGGAGATCGAGGGCCAGCCGGCGGCGGACGCCATCGGCGGCAACGCGGCGGGCGATCCGGTACGCCTGATGGTCTGGCTCGCCAATCACGCCTCGAAGCGGGGCGCCGGCCTGAAGGTCGGGGACGTGGTGACGACGGGGTCCTGCACCGGCATGAGCTTCGCCGACGCCGGCAGCCACATCCGCGTCGCGCTGCGCGGCATCGGCGAGGTCGAGGTGCGGCTGGAGCGGTAGGGCCCTTCTTGCCGCTCCTGGCCGCCGGCACGATACTCCACCAAATGACCGGACAACAGGTGCGGCCCGTCCGCACCCGGCAAGGAGGGAAGGATGCGCAACAGCCTCGAGGTGCGGCCGCTGACGGGGTCGATCGGCGCCGAGATCCACGGCGTCGACATCGCCGACGATCTGGACGACGGCACGATTGGCGCGATCCGCCAGGCACTGCTCGATCACTGCGTCGTCTTCTTCCGCGACCAGAATCTGGAGCCGGAGCGGCACAAGGCGTTCGCCAGGCGCTTCGGCCCGATCTTCGTCCACCCTTTCCTGCGGTCGAAAAGCACCGACCCGGAAATCGTCGAGATCACGCGCGAGCCCGGCGATACGCGCATCGTCGGCGAGGACTGGCACGCCGACACCACGATGATGCCGGAGCCGCCGATGGGCGCCATCCTCTATGGCGTCGAAGTTCCGCCCTATGGCGGCGACACGCTCTTCGCCAACCAGTATCTCGCCTACGAGACGTTGTCGGACGGCATGAAGCGCATGCTGGAAGGCATGCGGGCGCTGCACAGCGACCGGCTGGTGACCGGCCCCGCCGCGGCAGCGAAGATCAACGCCGGTCGCTCGACCAAGACCCGCGACGACAGCGAGTGGCGCGAGACGATCACCGCACATCCCGTCGTGCGGACGCACCCGGAGACCGGCCGAAAGCTGCTCTTCGTCAACCGCTCCTACACGGTCGGCTTCGAGGACATGACCGAAGCCGAGAGCCGGCCGCTGCTCGACTTCCTGATGGAGCACGGCAACCAGCCGGAGATGACCTGCCGCTTCCGCTGGCGCCAGGGCTCGGTCGCCTTCTGGGACAACCGCGCGTGCAAGCACCTCGCGATCAACGACGCCGGTCAGTACCGCCGCGTCATGCGCCGCGTCCAGGTCGCGGGTGACGCGCCACGCTGAGGCACGCCACGCTGATATCGGCCACGGTTAGATAGGCCACGCCGACGCGGCACGTCTTCGCACCCGCAGCAATCGGCCTTGACAGCACGGGCTTTCGCGGCGACCTCTCGGCCCTCACGTTACGGATCGACAGGAGCCTGCGATGCCCCACGATGGGCACGAGCATAGTCACGCACCCGAGGACGGCTGGAAGCACAGCGGCGTACGAGTCATTCCCGCCGACAGCCTGGACACGAACACGGCCAGCACGCCGGGCATGAATCGGGCCGCCGCGATCAATCTGGCCCGCGTCGGCGCCCAGAAGATCTGGGCCGGCACCGTCCACATCCACGCCAACGCCAAGACCGGCGCGCACCATCACGGCCCGCTGGAGAGCGTGATCTACGTGATCCGCGGCAAGGCGCGGATGCGCTGGGGCGAGAAGCTGGAATATGTGGCCGAAGCGGGTCCCGGCGACTTCATCTACGTGCCGCCCTACGTTCCGCACCAGGAGATCAACGCCTCCTCCGACGAGACGCTGGAATGCGTCCTGGTGCGCAGCGACAATGAAGCTGTCGTCGTCAATCTGGACATCGAGCCGGTCGAGAAGCCGGAGAACGTCGCGTGGGTCGACCCGATCCACAAGGGCAACGCCTGACGTCACCCGCAGTCCCCGGATCCGGCGAACGCGCCGGTCCGGGAACCGCGCCCCCATGAGCTATCGCACGAGCGCCCGCACCACGAACTCCGCGAGCTCCACGGCAATGCGGTTGCGATCCTCCGGCGTCTCCCCGGGCCGCGGCTGATACCACCGCGACGTCCAGTTCAGCGCGCCGAGCACAGGCTTCGCGAGCAGGCGCGCATCGACCGTCCGAAACAGGCCCGCGGCCGCCCCCTCCTCGATCACCCCCACATAGAACCGCTCGTTGGCGTCGCGCAGGGCCGCGATCTCCCGCAGGCCGGCCCGCTCGCCCTCCGTCGTCCGGCCGAGCAGGTGCAGCTCCAGCCCCTGGGCGGCGACGCGCAGATAGGGAAGCTGTTCCATCATCAGCAGCGCGTGCGCGTGCGCCATCCGGCGCAGCCGCTCCAGCGGCCCGCCCGCGCCCGTCGCGGCCGGCTCCAGCGCGTCGCGCGTCAGTTCCATGGCGCGGCGGTGGACGGCGAAGAACAGGTCCGACTTGCTGCGATAATAGTAGTAGACCGCGCCCTTGGTCGCGCCGAGGCGATCGGCGACCCGGTCGAGCGTGGTCGCCGCAAAGCCCTGGTCCATGAAGGCGTGCGCGGCGGCATCCAGGATCTCCGCCTGCCTGACGGCGAGATCCGCTTCGTCCTGTCTCGGCCGACCGACGGCTCTTCCCATCCGATGCCCCCTCTCCGGCGCTCGCTTGACGATAAAAATACTGATCAGTAGCTTAATTATCAAACCAGCAATGCCGGCGCACCGCCGGAGACGAAAGAGGTCCGGGATGAACGCGCCGCAGACCGACAAGGTGCTCGTCGAGAAGGACGGGCATGTCACGATCATCACCATCAATCGCCCGCACGTCCGCAACGCGATCGACAACGAGACGGCAGCCGCGCTGACCGCCGCGTTCCACGCGTTCGATGCCGACGACACGGCACGCGTCGCCATCCTGACCGGCGCCGGCGGCACCTTCTGTTCCGGCGCCGACCTCAAGGCGCTCGCCGGCGGGGACGATTACGAGCCCTGGGCGGGCCACCCCGACGGCCCCTGCCACGACCTGCTGTCGAAGCCGATGATCGCGGCGGTCGCTGGCTATGCCTGCGCCGGCGGACTCGGCATGGCGCTGCGCTGCGACCTGCGCGTCGCCGAGGAGGGTGCCACCTTCGCCGTGCTCTCGCGCCGCTGGGGCGTACCGATGAGCGACGGGACGACCGTGCAGCTGCCGCGGATCGTCGGGCTCGGCCGGTCGCTCGACATGCTGCTGACGGCACGTCACGTCGGCGCCGCCGAAGCGGTGGCGATGGGCCTTGCCGACCGACTCGCCCCCGCCGGCAAGGCGTTGGAAGTGGCAAGAGAACTGGCGCACCAGATCGCCGCCTTCCCCCAGATCGCGATGCGGTCGGACCGGATGTCGACGATCCGACAGTTCGACCTGCCGCGTGCCGATGCGATCCGCCAGGAGATGGAACTGGCCGCGGAGGCCAGACGGATCGAGGCGCAGGCCGGTGCGGCACGCTTCGCCGAAGGTGCGGGCCGCCACGGCAAGGTCGGGGGGAACTGACATGCGCGCCGTTCTCTGCCGGGACGCCGGCGGCATCGACAGCCTGAAGGTCGAGGAAGTCGCCGCCCCCGACATGATCGCCGGCGGCGTCCGCATCGCCGTCGAGGCGGCCGGGGTGAGCTTCGCCAACCTGCTGGTCATCGCCGGGCGCCACCAGAACAAGCCGCCCAATCCCTTCGTGCCGGGCACGGAGATCGCCGGCATCGTGATCGAGGTGGCCGAAGGCGTCGGCCACGTACAGCCGGGCGACCGCGTCTGCGCCGGCCTTCCCTGGGGCGGCTTCGCCGAGGAGGCGGTGGTCGACGGCGACAACGTCTTCCGCATTCCGGCGGGTCTCGGCTACGACGCCGCAACCCAGTTTCCGACAATCTACGCCACCGCCTACGGCGCGCTCACCTGGCGGGCCCGCCTGCAGCCGGGCGAGGTGCTGCTGGTGCACGGGGCGGCCGGCGCCAGCGGCCTCGCCGCGGTCGAGGTCGGCAAGGCGCTCGGCGCGACCGTCATCGCCACCGCCGGCAGCGACGAGAAGCTGGCGGTTGCCCGCGCGCACGGTGCCTACCACTGCATCGACTACGGCAAGACCGACTTCCGCGATGCCGTTCTGGAGCTGACGGGCGGCCTCGGTGCCGACGTGATCTTCGATCCTGTCGGCGGCGACGTCTTCGACAAGTCGCTGCGCTGCATCGCCCCCGAAGGGCGCATCATTCCCATGGGCTTCGCGGGCGGGCGCATCCCGCAGGTGCCAGCCAACCTGCTGCTGGTCAAGAACATCGACGTGATCGGCGTCTATTGGGGCTACTACATGGCCTGGGGCAAGACGCGGGCGAGTGCCGCGAAGCGCGCCCGCGTCCGCGAGCTCTATGCGGAAATGTTCGCCCTGTTCGAACAGGGCAAGCTCGCCCCCCTCACCTACCGGAGCCTGCCGCTCGACCGGTTCGCGGAAGCGCTGCGCCTCGTCGAGAACCGCAGCGTCATGGGCAAGATCGTCCTCGTTCCCTATGCGTCGGAGGCCCAGCCATGAGCTATGCCCATCCCTATCGCGGCCTGCGGGTGCTCGACCTCGGCCAGGGCGTGGCCGCCCCCTACTGCGCGCAGCTCCTCGCCATCTACGGCGCCGAGGTGATCAAGGTGGAGCCGCCGGAAGGCGACTGGGGCCGCAGCCTAGGCACCACCTATGCCGGCCGCCAGTCCGCCGTTTCGGCGGTCTTCAACCGCGGCAAGAAGAGCCTCGTCCTCGACCTGCGCAAGGAGGAGGCCCGCGCCGTGGCGCGCCGGCTCGCGGTCCAAGCGGACGTGCTGATCGAGGGCTTCCGGCCGGGGGTCGCAGCGCGGCTGGGCCTCGGCTACGAGAGCCTGAAGACGGAGAACCCCCGCCTGCTCTACGTCTCGGTGAGCGGCTTCGGGCAGAGCGGTCCGTACGCCGCCCGCCCCTGCTCGGATTCAGCCGCCCAGGCCTTCTCCGGCCTGATCCACGCCGCCCGCGGACCGGACGGGACGCCGCACAAGAGCACCGCCATCCTCTCGGACGTCTCGACCGGTCTCTACGCCTACCAGGCAGTCGCGACCGCTCTCTATGCCCGGCGCGACGCCGCGGAGGGGCGCTGGATCGACGTCAGCCTGATGACCGGCTCGGCGGCCCTGCTCGGCCACAAGCTGGCGGAGGCGATGCTGGAAGGCGGGGCGCCGCGCCTGCTCAACGCCCCCGCGGGGGTCTACAAGACCGCGGACGGCTGGATCATGATCACCCTCGTGCGCGAGGATCAGTTCCGCAAGCTGTGCGCGATCCTGGGCCAGCCTGCCCTCGCCGAAGACCCGCTGTTCGCCACCTTCGCCCAGCGCGCGGACCATATCGACCGCCTGGTGCCGATCATCCGCGACCTGCTCCTGGCGGATACAACCGATGCATGGCTGGCGAAGCTGCGCGCCGCCGACCTGATCTGCGACCGCATCAATGATTTCGGCGACTGGCTGAAGGACGGCCATGTCCAGGCCGTCGGTGCGGCCGTGTCGACCGAGCATCCCGGCGTCGGGACCGTGCACGTGCCGCGCACGCCCGGTGCTGAGCGGGCCAGCGACGACACGATCGGCCTCGCCCCTGGCCTCGGGCAGCACAGCCGCAGCGTTCTCGCCGCGGCCGGCTGGAGCGAGGCGGAGATCGAGGGGCTGATCGCCGCCGGTGCCGTCGCCGACTGACGGTACTGCACCAAAGAAGAAGGGGCCGCCCCGTCGCCGGAGCGGCCCCTCAGTCTCATCCGCCGACCCGCCCGATCAGGCGAAGACGGTCCGCAGCGGCGGCAGGCCGTTGAAGCCGACCGAGCAGTAGGTCGAGGTGTAGGCACCGGCCGACATGAAATCGACCTTGTCGCCGGGCCGCAGGTCGACCGGCAACTCGTAGGGCGTCTTGCGGTACATGACGTCCACTTCGTCGCAGGTCGGTCCGGCCAGGATCACGCGCGAGGTCGGGCCCCCGTCACGCGAGGTCGAGATCCGGTACTTGATCGCCTCGTCCATCGTCTCGGCGAGACCGCCGAACTTGCCGATGTCCAGATAGACCCAGCGCTCGTCGTCGTCGTAGCTCTTGTGCGAGACCAGCACGACCTCGCTGTGGATCATGCCGGCATCGCCGACCATCGAGCGGCCGGGCTCGACCACCACCTCGGGAAGGTGGTTGCCGAAGTGCTTCGTCAACGCCGCCATGATCGCCTCGGCGTGGTCTTCGGTCTCCGGCGCATCGGTCGTGTAGCGCGCCGGGAAGCCCCCGCCGACATTGACCATGCGCAGGTTGATGCCGCGCTCGCTCAGCTCGGTGAACAGCATCGCCGTGCGGCCGACCGCCAGGTCCCACTGGCCGACGTCCCGCTGCTGCGACCCGACATGGAAGGAAACCCCGTAAGGCTCCAGACCCTTGTCACGGGCCGCGATCAGCAGGTCGCGTGCCATCTCGGCCTCGCAGCCGAACTTGCGTCCGAGCGGCCAGTCCGAGCCTTCGCCGGTCATCACGATGCGGCAGAAGACGCGCGCACCGGGAGCCGCCTCGGCCAGCTTGTCGAGTTCGCACTCGCTGTCGAAGGCGAACAGACGCACGCCGAGTTCGTAGGCGGCGGCGATGTCGGCCTTCTTCTTGATGGTGTTGCCGAACGACACGCGCTCGGGCGAAGCACCATTCATAAGAACGTCACGAATCTCGTATATGCTCGCAGCGTCGAAGCTGGAGCCGAGACCGGACAGAAGCTGCAGGATCTCCGGAGCCGGATTCGCCTTCATCGCATAGTAGATGGTGGCGAACGGCAGGGCGCGGCGCAGTTCTTCGTATTTCTGCTCGACGACGTCGAGGTCCATGATCAGGCACGGAGTCGCGGGTGCCTTCTCCGCTATATATCGGCGGATGCGTGCAGTCATCGCACATCCCTCCCCAAAGCCAGAATTAGCCCATGGGTGGCGGTCCTGCCCGAGAGCCTGACCGCCGGTGACCGCACCGTTACCTCGTTACCAATTCCCGTTCCCCTTCGGGGGATCGAGTACCAGCGGGCACGTGGGTGTGCGTGGTGCGAGTGGGGGCGTATATAGGCCCCCCCCCTGTGACGCAAAGGAAAAATTGACCCCCGCCCCATGAAAAGCGTGGGGGTTGCCGATGTGCGCCGCCGGTCAGCCGGCGAGCGTGGCGATGGTCGCGGCGAGCAGCCTCGCTCCCTCGCCGAAATCCGCGATCGTCATGGCCTCGTGCGGATTGTGGCTGCCGTTCTCGTTGCGGACGAGCAGCATCGCCGCCGGAATGCCGGCGCGCGCGAAGATCGACGCATCGTGACCGACGGTGGCGAATTCGCGGACCGGAAGGCTCAGGCCGCCCGCCGTCTCCACCAGGAGTCGGCGCAAGTCCGGGTCGAGCGGCGTCGGGCTGGAGCCGACACATTCGCCCAGTTCGAAGGTCACCCGCCGCGCCGCTGCGATCTCCTTCGCCAGGGCGTAGGTCAGGTCGCGCCCCTGGTCGAGGAACGGCTGGGTCGTGCCGCCGATGTTCAGCGTGAAGTCGATCCGCCCCGGCACCTTGGTCATGGTGTGCTCGGCGCGATCGGTGAACAGCTTGCCAACGGTGAACACCGTATCGGGTACGCCCGAGGCCTCCTGCTCCACCCACCAGGCCTCCAGCCGTGCCAGCAGTTCCACAACCGCGAGGGCGGCGTCCGAGCGATAGGCGCGCGGCGTGGCGCCGGAATGGTCGTAGCTGCCCATGCAACAGGCGTAGGGGAAGCGCACGTTGCCCCGGATCGTGGTCGGGATCGCGACCGCGACGTCCTCGCCGATCAGGACCGGCCCCTGCTCGATATGCAGCTCGAGGAAGGCGCGGGTGTTGGCCGGCGTGACGCTGGGCCCCGACGCACGCAGTGCGGCAATGTCGATGCCGACGTCCGCCATGTGAGATGCCAGCGAACGCCCGCTGTCGTCGCGCAGCAGCGTATCGAGCTGCGCCGGCGGCAGCACCCCCGTCGCGAGCCTGCTGCCGACATAGGCGATGCCGTACCAGACGCTCTCCTCGCCGGTCATGCCGATGACCGTGACGTCGCAGGCCGGCTCGAAGCCCGTGTCCTTCAGCGCGGCGAGGCCGACGAGCCCCGCGACGATGCCCGCAAGGCCGTCATAATTGCCGCCCTTCGGCACCGAGTCGAAGTGGGAGCCGGTCATGATCGCGGGGGCGCTGCGGTCGCGGCCGGGCAGCGTGTAGAAGTAATTCCCGGCGGCGTCGGTGCGGATCTCCAGCCCGAGATCGCGGGCGACGGCAGTGGCCATGTCGGCCGCCATCCTGTCCTGCGGGCTCCAGGCCGGGCGCGTCACCCCGGCGGTGTCGGCGGTGGCCGCGCGGATCTGCTCGAACAGGGCATCGGCCATCGGCAGCCTAGCGAGCGCCGCCTCGGCGATCGCGGCGGGATCGGGACTGTTTCTCACGGCGTGGTTCCTCGGTTCGTCGTTCAGGCAGCCTGGGGCGTCGAGAGTATCAGGGCGCGAAGGCTTCCAGGATCTCGTCGTAATTGCGGCTGAGCGGGATCAGGACGATCTCGTCCAGGCCGGCGTCGAGCCAGCGCCGTGCGCTCGCCACGCACTGCTCGGGCGTACCGTGCGCGATCAAATCATCGACCAGGGCGTCGTCGACCAGCGACATCGCATCCTCGATGCCGCCCGGCCGCGGCGGCCAGCCGCCCATGACGCGCTTGATCTCGGCCAGCCGCTCCTCGGGAAATTTCAGCGCCTCCGCGAAATGCGGCTGCTGCCCGAGATACTGGGTCACCAGCCGCTTGGCGTCGAACCTCGCTTTCTCCGGGTCGGCGTTCATCGAGACGTTGACCAGCTGAACCTTGTCGAGGTCGGCGAGCGTCCGGCCGGACCGTGCCGCGCCCTCTGCCAGCAGGCCGAGCGCCTCGACGGTGTAGTCCGGCGGCAGGATGCCGTTCATCAGCACGCCGTCCGCGACCTCCCCGGACAGCTGCATCATCTTCGGCCCCGTCGGCCCCAGATAGATCTTCACGTCCGGGGGCACGCGCGCATCGCCGTAGCCGAGGTCGAGGGTGAGGTCGCGCACCTTCACGAACTCGCCCTCGAAGGTGACGCCTGCCTCCAGGGCGAGCAGCCGGCGCAGCACGCCCACATATTCGCGCATCTGCGTCAGCGGCTTGCGCCGGTCGATCCCCTGCTTCCAGGCGAGCGGGTCCCAGTAGGCGCCGAGCCCCACCGACATGCGCCCCGGCGCCAGATTGTCGAGCGTGGCGAAGGTCATCGCCATGAGCGCGGGCCCTCGGGTCCAGCTGTTGACGATGCCGCTTCCCAGCCGGATCCGCTCGGTCGTCGCCGCCATCGCGCCGAGGACCGACGGCGCGTCCCGGGCGAGCCGCGTCTCCGTCACCCAGAGGGAATGATAGCCCAGCGCCTCGGCCTTCTGTGCCAGGCGCAGCTGCTCGCGGACGCCGGGCCGGTCGAGAAATCCGAAGCCGATCTTCTTGCCGTTCACTTTTGCACCGCCTCATCCGCCGACATGCGAGCGCAGCAATCGGCATGCCACGGCGAGCCCTAGGGGCTGACGTTCCGGTATGCCGGCAAGCGAACCCGAAAGATCGTTCCCTGACGACGGCGCGCCTCGATCTCCACCCGGCCGCCGTGCAGCTCCGTCAGCCCCTTCACCAGGGACAGGCCCAGGCCCGTCCCCTGGTATTGGCGGGCGAGGTCGCTCTGCACCTGGAAGAAGGGCTCGAAGACGCGCGCCTGCATCTGCTCGGGAATGCCGATGCCCGTGTCCGCCACGGTGAGGACGATACCGCCACCGGCCTGACGCCAGACGCACACGGTGACACGGCCGCCCGACGGCGTGAACTTGACCGCGTTGGACACGAGATTGAGCAGGATCTGCCGGATATAGCGGGCATCGCCGCGCACCCGGGGCAGGTCGGCGGCGACGCGCGCGCGCAGGGCGAGCGACGATGCCGCGGCCTGCTCGCGGCACAGCAGGATCGACGCCTCGACGACCTCGTGCAGGTCGAAGACCTCCTCGGCGACTTCGGCTTTCCCGGCTTCGATTTTCGAGATGTCGAGGATGTCGTTGATGAGGTCGAGCAGCAACTGCCCGCTCGCATGGATGTCGGAGGCGTAGCTCAGATAGACCGCGTTTCCGAGCGGCCCGAACATCTCCGCCTTCATCACGTCCGAGAAGCCGATCACGGCGTTCAGCGGCGTGCGCAGCTCGTGGCTCATGTTGGCCAGAAACGCCGACTTGGCGCGGTTCGCCGCCTCCGCGGCGTCGCGGGCGGCGCGCATCTCCTGCTCGCGCTTCTCCCGGGGCGTGACGTTGGTATAGGTCGCGACGGTACCGCCGTCGGGCAGCGGCGTCGTGGTGACCTCGATGACGTTGCCGTCCGCCAGACGTTGGACCATGTGGCGCGAGCCGATCCCCCCAACGGTCCCCAGCGTCTTCCTCAGAACGGCCGCGACCTCGTCGGAAGCGTAGATCCCGGCATCGATACACCCCTCGAGCAGCGCCTTGCGGGTCACGCCGACGCGAGCCCGGTCACCCAAACGGTAGAGCTCGACATACCGCCTGTTGAAGAGCGTCAGACGGTCCTCGGCATCGAACAGCGCCAGGCCCTGGCTGATATTGTCGAGGGCTACCCTGATCTGCCGGTTCTTCTCCTCGATCGCCGCATTGGCCGCCTTGAGCTGCAGTTCCATGTTCTTGCGGTCGGAGATGTCGCTGACCGCGCCGACGATCCGGGCCACCCTGCCGTCGGCGCCGCGCCGGCTGACGGCCCGGTCGAGCAGCCAGCGCCACCCCCCGTCGCGATGCCGGACGCGATATTCCGCTGCGAACAGCTTCTCGCGGCTGGCACGGTAGCGCTTCAGGGCGGCGCGATATCCGTCGAAATCGTCGGGATGGATCTGTTCCGCCCACCAGTTCCACCGCTGGATGTCCTCGCCGGCAGGCACGCCGAGCATGCCGCGCAGGCGCTCCGAACGGAAGACGGTCCCGCGCCGGATATCCCAGTCCCAGAGGCCTTCCGCCGCCCCCTCCACGGCGAGCCCGAAGCGCTCCTCGCTCTCGCGCAGCGCCGTCTCCGTGCGCTTCCGCGCACTGATGTCGCGGATGGCGCACAGGATCCTGGTGACCGGTGCATCCGCAGTGTCGCGCTGCGGCTTGCCGTGCACCTCGACCCATCGGACGCCGCCGGCAGGGCCGATCATCCGCAATTCCACGGACATGTCGGCACCGGCCAGGAGGCGCTGCGTGAAGGTCGCGCCGGCAGTCCTGTCGTGCGGATGGACGAGTGCCAGCAGGCCCGCCGCCCTCACCTGCTCCGGCAGTTCGCGCCCCAGGATGTCGCCGGCCCGGCCCACCTTCCACTCGCGCACCAGCATGCCCGCCGAATCGACGCGATAGCAGAACACGAGATCCGTGGTGAGATCGGATACGGCACGGTAGCGTTCGGCGCTCTCGCGCTGCAGGTCGGAAGCCCGGCGGCGGGCCGTCACGTCCAGCAGGAAGACCGACGCGCCCCCTTCGGTGGGCAGGATTCGCGCGTCGAACCAGCGTTGGCCGGACGTCCAGGGGATCTCCAGTTCCTGCTTCTCGCGCTGCCGGATGCAGCGGAACAGCTCGGGGCCGAGCAGATCCCACAGGGCATCGGCGCCGTCCCAGATCGGCACGCCGACGATCTCCGACGGGTCGCATCCGAGCAGCGCTGCCGCCGCATCGTTCGCATAGACCAGTGTCAGTTCCTGGTCGACGGCGAGCACCGCGTCGCGCAGGCTGTCCAGGATCGCCACGATCTGGCTGCGGTTCCGCTCCAGCGCCGCTTCCGCGCGGTGCCGCGCGCTGACATCCTCGAAGATGACCGTGCGCGCCGCTCCGGCGCCCGCGACCCGCAGCCGAACCTCGAAGGGGTGGCCGTCGCCCCCCTTCGCGCGGGCTTCGACCGGGCCGATGGCAGCGTCGCCGAAGACGGCGCCGGCATCGCCGGAGGCCGTCGCCGCGGCGATGAGGTCGGCTAAGGCAGTATGCCGGTCCGAAGACGGCTCGTCCGCCAGCAGCGTCTCGAAGGCGCGACCGGCGGAGAGCCCGCCGAACATCCGCTCGGCTGCCGGGCTGAATCCCTCGATGCACCCCGCCGCATCGAGCGACACGACGGCCTCGCTCGCCGTCTCGAGGACCCCACGGGTCCATGCGCGCTCGGCCTGGAGGTCGAGGCTGAGACGGGCCTGGCGCAGGCTGCCGGCGAGACGGGGACCGAGGGCATTGAGCCAGACGTCCAGGTCGGCGGCGGCTCGGTCAGACCGCGCCTCGACCGACAGCAGCCAGCTCGAGCCGAGTGAATCCCGCAGGACGATGTCCCGGCGATCGCCCGCGGTCGCCGCTGGAACAGGCGGGACCTCCGCCCCGTCTGCACCGCGTGCGAGATGCTTGAGTTCCGCAGACTGGAGCCGCAGCGCGTCGCGAAGCGCCGCCGCGATGGCCTCCGCTTCGGCCCCGGTCGACGCCACGCCCATGTAGGTGTCGACGCGTATGAGCGCCTCTTCGACGGTGACATCCCGGCATTCCAGCAACCATCCGCCCGCCAGCCGCGTGAAGGTCATGGCGACTCGGCGGATGCGGCCGGACCGGGTGCGGGCCTCGACGCGGTCCAGTGTCACCCAGGGCCGGCCGTCAGGTGCTTCGGTCCCGGGAAGCGTGCCGCGGTAGAGGCGGCCGGCGATATCGGCCACGGACGATCCCGCTGCCGGCACCCTGCCGAACAAGGCGGCAACCCGGCCCGCATCGGCGCCGAATCTCAGATCTTCATCGAGGACGCATAGAAGCGGCTGCCCGTCGGCAACGTCGCCGGGAGGCGGTCGGTCTGTCATCCCCCACTCGGAGAGCGAAGCATCAGGTGTCACGGCAATCCCACGACCCCGCCCCACGACACCGGTGCGCGCGCCGGGGCTGCAGCCTCATCCGATCCGTGTTCGTGTGGCCCGGCTCCCGGCACTTAGACGTTCCAGCATATGGTTCCTCACCCCAGAATCGTAGGAACAGGTTGCGAAACCCTAAAGACCTAAGCCCCTTGCCGTGGCGCGAACGGCACCCCCAGCGGACCCAGGCGGACGCCCGGACGCAGGTTGACGTAGGGCAGATCGGCAGGCAATGCGACGACTGGCCCCGGCGCCAGAACCACGAGAATGTCCTCGGCGATCGGCTCGAAGTCGGCCCGGAAATGGACCGAACTCTTCAGCGCCAGGATCTTCGTCGCCGCCGGTTCGACGCCCAGGTGGCGGAACATCGCCTGGTCCGCCGCCTGCACCTTCCGACAGCACAGGACGACGCGGACGCCGGGTGCGGCCTCGCAGCGGAGCAGCGCCATCGGCCCGAGATTCATGCGACTGCCGCCGTAGAACGGCCCGGTGCCGGTGAACTGCCCGCTGCCGAGCTTCTCGACGCGGTAGCGGCCGACCAGCGGCGCGTCGCCGGCGACGCCCGACTTGCCGCCGAGGCTCGCCTCGATGGTGGCGCCCTCGCCCGCCGCGTGGGCCTGCTCGGCGACGGCCGGGTCGACCAGCAGGCCCAGCACGGCGCCCTCCGCCCCGGCACGGACGAGCGCCGCCAGGACACCGGTGGTGTCGCCGTCGCCGCCGCCGCCGGGATTGTCCTGGGTGTCCGCGAGAATGACCGGCCGCGTCGCCGTCGCGGCACGGCTACGGGCTTCGGCGACCGCTTCGTCCGGCTGCCAGCACCGGCCGGCGAAGTCGCCCTCGCGGCCCTCGACCGCGCTCGCCAGCGTGTTCGCGGCGGAGTCGGCGGCGGCCTGGTCGGCACCGTAGGCGAAGACCGCGGGCCCGCAGTGATGGATGTCGGCGGGCGGAAAGCCGGGCGTGAAGGACACGCCGAACACCTTGCCCGTGGCCAGCGACGCCAGCCGCCGGTACAGCGACGCCGCCGGCTCGATCATCGTGCACTGCCAGTTGATCGGAATGAGGAAATCGAGCTGGCGGAAGGACTTCGCCGGCCGGCCCTCGGCGAAGATGCGCTCCAGGATGTGCGCGACACGGGCGCCCGTCTCGGACATGTCGATGTGGGGGTAGGTGCGATAGGCGTCCAGCAGGTCCGCACCGTCGATCATCTGCGGCGTCACGTTGGCGTGCAGATCGAGCGAGCCGACGATGATCACGTCGGGCCCGACCAGCCCCCGCACCCGCCGGATCAGTTCACCCTCGCCGTCCTCCAGATGCTCCGGCACCATCGCGCCGTGCAGGTCGAGATAGACGGCGTCGACCCGGCCCGCCGCGGCCAGATCCTGGAGCATCATGCCGGCGATGCGCTCGTAAGCGTCCTCGGTGACGTGCGCCGACGGGCTGGCGTTGCACCAGACCAGCGGCACCAGGTCGTGCCCCGCGGCGCGCGCCACCTTCACGAAGCCGTCGCTCGGGATGTTGATGCCGGTGATCGCCGGGATCAGCTCCGCGCCCCGCGACAGCCCCGGCCAGCCCGCCGCCCTGGCGAAATCCTCGTACCCCGCCTTGGTCGGTGCGAAGGTGTTCGTCTCGTGGTGGAAGCCGCCGATGGCGATGCGCATGCCGACACTCCTGATGGACTCCCGCGGGCCATGACCGCGAGTTTGCGGTGCAGCACCGGCGCGTTCAAGCGTAGCACGGCGGCGGCCCGCTCCGCCTTGTCCCACGCGGCGCGAAGTGCTGACATGCAGCGACGAAACGCCCGAGGCGGAGGACGACAATGAAGATGAAGGCGGCACTGCTTCTCGAATGCGGCATGAAGGGCCCCTATGCCGAGACCAAGCCGCTGAAGATCGAGGAGGTCGAACTCGATCCGCCGCGCGAGAACGAGATGCTGGTCAAGATCGGCGGCGGCGGCATCTGCCATTCAGACCTGTCGGTCATCAACGGCGACCGGCCGCGCCCCGTGCCGCTGGCGATGGGCCACGAGGGCGCCGGCGAGGTGGTCGAGGTCGGGCCGGGCGTCCACGACGTGAAGGTCGGCGACCATGTCGTCTTCCAGTTCAGCCCGAGCTGCGGCCGCTGCCGGCGCTGCCTTGAGGGCCGTCCGCAGGTCTGCGAAGTCGGCGCGGTGGCCAAGGCCGGCGGCGACCTGATGGGCGGCGGCCGGCGCATCCACTGGAACGGCCAGAGCGTGGCACACCACACCGGCGTCTCCTGCTTCGCCGAATATGCCGTCGTCGACCGCGGCTCGGTCGTCGTGATCGACAAGGACCTGCCGCTGCACGAAGCCGCGCTGTTCGGCTGCGCGGTGATGACCGGCGTCGGCGCCGTCATCAACACGGCGCGCATCCTGCCGGGCGACAGCGTCGCGGTGATCGGCCTGGGCGGCGTCGGCCTGAACGGACTGCTCGGCGCCAAGCTCGCCGGTGCGGCGCAGATCATCGCGGTCGACATCAACGACGCGAAGCTCGGCCTCGCGCGCCAGCTGGGTGCCACGCACACGATCAACCCGACCGACCCGAACGCCATCCAGGAACTGCGCGACATCACCAACGGCGGCGTCGACTATGCGATGGAATTGGCCGGCACCGTTCCCGCGATGAAGACGGCCTACGCGATGATCCGCTACGGCGGCACGGTCGTGACCGCCGGCCTGTCGCCGGCCGGCGCCGAGTTCGCGCTGAACCAGAGCGACCTCGTCAGCCAGGAGAAGTCGATCAAGGGCAGCTACATGGGCAGCTGCGTGCCGGTGCGGGACATCCCGCGCTTCATCGACCTCTACCGCCAGGGCCGGCTGCCGGTCGACAGGCTCATCGACCGCACCATCCCGCTGGACCAGATCAACGCCGGCTTCGACAAGCTGGCCTCGGTCGCTACCGTGCGCCAGATCGTCGTGCCGCACATGGCGTAGTTTCCGGCACCTGCGGCCGCGGAGCGCTCCTCTGGGTTGCCGGGTCTCCGCCCGGCAACGACAGTGGGGATGGTGCTCTTTACAGTTCCATGGGTGTCGGCGGCGGTTCGTGAAACGTCGTGCAACATGGTCTTCGTCATGTTGCACGACGTAAAAGTCGAGCGCCCCGCACATCTTATGCTGTCCTGCCCGGCCGAATTGTACTGTCATGCCCGGGCGAAGACCCGGGCATCCAGCGCCGATTCACGGGGGCAGACGGCGCCTGTGAAACGTCGTGCAACGCAATTCGCAGCGTGTTGCACGACAGCGCCGAGCCGAAGGCGGGCGGGACGCCCGCGTTCCGGACAGGTCCTCAAGCGTCGTCGCGGACCTCGACGCCCTTGCTCTTCAGCACCTCGGTCAGTTCGCCGCTCTCGTACATCTCGCGGACGATGTCGCAGCCGCCGATGAACTCGCCCTTCACGTAGAGCTGCGGGATCGTCGGCCAGGAGCTGAACTCCTTGATGCCCTGGCGCAGCGCCTGGTCCTGCAGGATGTCGATGCCCTTGAAGCGGACGCCCAGGTGGCTGAGCACCTGCACCACGGCCGACGAGAAGCCGCACTGCGGGAAGACCGGGCTGCCCTTCATGTAGAGCACCACGTCGTTGGCGGCGATGTCCTGGCGGATACGGTCGAAGACCGGGCTCTCGGTGGCGGTGGCGTTCATGGCGATGTCTCCAGGAGGGTTCAGGCGTCCGGGACGGAGGTCTGCAAAGCGAGGGCGTGCAGTTCGTTGCCCATGCGGCCCTGCAGCGCCTGATAGACGATCTGGTGCTGCTGGACGCGGGTCTTGCCCTTGAAGGCCGACGAGGTGACGTGCGCCGCGTAGTGATCGCCGTCGCCCGCCAGATCCTCGATCGCGACCTTGGCGTCGGGCAGCGCCGCCCTGATCAGGGTCTCGATCTCGTGCGGGTCCATCGCCATGCGATCTCTCCAAATCCGGTGCGGACGTCCGCCTCTATCGGCGGCGAGCGGGTGTCAATGGGCAGCCGCCGCGGCGGTCGCTTCGGGTCCGTCCATGTAGGACGGCATCCACGACTCGTGCAGCCTGCGCAACTCGGCCAAGGATATGGGATAGTCGCCGTTTACAGTCAACGCGTCGCCCCCGGCGAAGCCGATGCGGCGGGCGGGAACGCCGGCGGCCGCAGCCGCGGCCAGCACCCGCTCGGGCGTCGTCGTCGCCAGGACGTAGCGCGCCTGATCCTCGCCGAAGAGCCAAGCATAGATCGGAATGCCGAGATGCTCTGCCTCGATCGCCGCGCCGACATTTCCGGCCAGCGCCATCTCCGCCACCGTGACGAATAGGCCGCCGTCGGAGACGTCGTGGCAGGCGGTGACCAGCCGGTCGGCGATGAGCCGGCGGACGAGGTCGCCGTTGCGCCGTTCGACCTCCAGGTCGACGGCGGGCGGCGGGCCGTCCTCCCTGCCTTCGATGTCGCGCAGATAGGCGGAGGCGCCCAGGTGCCCGGCGGTGTCGCCGATCAGGACGATCACCTCGCCGTCGGCGGTGAAGCCCGTCGACGGCACCGTCGACAGGTCGTCGACGACGCCGAGGCCGCCGATGGTCGGGGTCGGCAGGATGCCGGTACCGCTCGTCTCGTTGTAGAGCGACACGTTGCCGGAGACGACGGGATAGTCGAGGGCGAGGCCGGCGGCGCGCATGCCTTCGATGCAGCCGACGATCTGGCCCATGATCTCGGGCCGCTCGGGGTTGCCGAAGTTCAGGTTGTCGGTGAAGGCGAGCGGGCGCGCACCGACGGCGGTCAGGTTGCGCCAGGATTCGGCGACGGCCTGTGCGCCGCCCTGCACCGGATCGGCGAAGCAGTAGCGCGGCGTGCAGTCGCTGGAGAGGGCCAGCCCGCGCGTCGTGCCCGGCAGCCGCACGACCGCAGCGTCGCCGCCGGAGCCGCGCAGCGTGTGGCCGCGCACGAGGCTGTCATACTGTTCCCAGATCCAGCGTCGGCTGGCGAAATTAGGACCACCCATGAGCCGCTTCAGCGTCTCGCCCGGATCCATCCGCGCCGGAATGTCGTCATGGTCGATCGCGGTGCGCGGCGGCGTCTTCACGTGCGGCCGGTCGTACTCCGGCGCGCCGTCGGCGACCGCCGCGATCGGCAGGTCCGCCACCACCTCGCCGCCGAAGCGCAGGACCATGTGCCCCGTCTCGGTCAGCCGGCCGATGATCGCGAAGTCCAGTTCCCACTTGTCGAAGATCGCCCGCGCCACGTCCTCGCGGCCCGGCTTCAGCACCATGAGCATGCGCTCCTGGCTCTCCGACAGCATGATCTCGTAGGGGATCATGCCCGTCTCGCGCACCGGCACGCTGTCCAGGTCGAGTTCGACGCCGACGCCGCCCTTGTGCGCCATCTCGAAGGAGGAGGAGGTCAGGCCGGCCGCGCCCATGTCCTGGATGGCGACGATGGCGTCGGTCGCCATCAGCTCCATGCAGGCCTCGATCAGCAGCTTCTCGGTGAACGGGTCGCCCACCTGCACCGTCGGGCGCTTCTCCTCGGAGCCCTCGCCGAACTCGGCGGACGCCATGGTGGCGCCGTGGATGCCGTCGCGCCCGGTCTTGGCGCCGACATAGACCACCGGATTGCCGGGCCCGGCGGCGGCCGAATAGAAGATGCGGTCCGCCGGCGCGATGCCGACGGTCATGGCGTTGACCAGGATGTTGCCGTTGTAGGCCGGGTGGAACTCGCACTCGCCGCCAACCGTCGGCACGCCGACGCAGTTGCCGTAGCCGCCGATGCCGGCCACGACGCCGGCGATCAGGTGGCGCGTCTTCGGGTGGGACGGATCGCCGAAGCGCAGCGCGTTCAGGTTGGCCACCGGCCGCGCGCCCATAGTGAAGACGTCGCGCAGGATGCCGCCGACGCCCGTCGCCGCGCCCTGGTAGGGCTCGATGAAGGACGGGTGATTGTGGCTCTCCATCTTGAACACGGCGGCGAGGCCGTCGCCGATGTCGACCACGCCGGCATTCTCGCCGGGGCCGCAGATGACCCACGGCGCCGTCGTCGGCAGGGTCTTCAGCCAGCGCTTCGACGATTTGTAGGAGCAGTGCTCGCTCCACATCACCGAGAAGATGCCGAGTTCGACGAGGTTCGGTTCGCGGCCGAGGATGCCGAGCAGCCGCTCGTACTCGTCGGGCTTCAGGCCGTGCTCGGCGACGATTTCGGGCGTGATCATTGCAGGTCGGTCAAGCCGTGAGCCAGGGTGGACGGCGCGCATGGTCAGCGCCGCATGATTGAACGGACGGTCGCGCCCTCACCCGAGCGCGGCCGCCAGCCCTTCGAACATCCTGCGGCCGTCGGTGTTGCCCAGGCGCGGATCGACGGCATCCTCGGGATGCGGCATGAGCCCGAGCACGTTGCGGCGCTCGTTCAGGATGCCGGCGATGCTGCCGGCCGAACCGTTCGGGTTGAAGTCGCCGACCTCGTCGCCGTCCGGCGCGCAGTAGCGGAAGGCGATCAGCCCCTCGCCACGCAGGCGCGCGAGAGTCTCGACGTCGGCGACGTAGTTGCCGTCGTGATGCGCCACCGGCACGCGGATCACGTCGCCGGCGTTGTAGCCGCGGGTGAACACGCTGTCGCTCGTCTCGACGCGCAGATGCACGAAGCGGCAGACGAACTTCAGGTGCGCGTTGCGCAGCAGCGCACCCGGCAGCAGCCCGCATTCCGTGAGGATCTGGAAGCCGTTGCAGATGCCGAGCACCGGCACGCCGCGATCGGCCGCCGCCTTCACCTCGCGCATGATCGGCGACTGGGCCGCCATGGCGCCGGCGCGCAGATAGTCGCCGTAGGAGAAGCCGCCCGGTACGACGATCAGGTCGGCCTCGGGCAGGTCGCTGTCGCGGTGCCAGACCGTCTGCGGCCGCCGGCCGGTGACCAGTTCCAGCGCGTCCTCGACATCGCCTTCCCGGTTGGATCCGGGGAAGAGAACGACCGCCGTCTTCATCCGATCAGCTCGACCGTGTAGTCCTCGATCACGGGGTTGGCGAGCAGGCGGTCGCACATCGCGCGCACCCGCTCCTGCGCCTTGCCCCTGTCGGTCTCCGCCAGGTCGATCTCGATGACCTTGCCCTGCCGGACGTTCTCGACGCCGTCGAAGCCGAGCCCGGAGAGAGCACGGCCGATCGCCTGCCCCTGGGGATCGAGCACGGCACGCTTCAGGGTGACGTGGACGCGAGCCTTCATAACAGACGGGCCTTCATATCGAGAGTTCCATCAAGCCGTCATCTTCGCGCTGGGGACTTCCTGCGGGCCGCTTTCGGGCAGGATGCCGAGGCGGCGCGCCACTTCCTGGTAGGCCTCGGCCACGCCGCCCAGATCGCGGCGGAACCGGTCCTTGTCCATGATCTCGTTGGTCTTCGTATCCCAGAGCCGGCAATTGTCGGGGCTGATCTCGTCGGCCAGGACGATGCGCATGTCGTCCTGGGTGTAGAGACGGCCGAACTCGACCTTGAAGTCGACGAGCCGGATGCCGGCGCCGAGGAAGAGGCCGCTGAGATAGTCGTTTATGCGCAGCGCCAGGTTGAACATGTCGTCCAGGTCCTGCGGCGACGCCCAGCCGAACGCGGTGATGTGCTCCTCGGTGACCAGAGGATCGCCGAGCTCGTCCGACTTGTAATAGTACTCGCAGATCGAGCGCGGCAGCGCCGCGCCCTCGGCCATGCCGAAGCGCTTGGCGAAGCTGCCCGCGGCGACGTTGCGGATGACCACCTCGACCGGGATGATCTCGACCTCGCGGACCAGCTGCTCGCGCATGTTCAGGCGGCGCACGAAATGCGTCGGAATGCCCATGCCTTCCAGCCGCATCATCAGATACTCCGAGATGCGGTTGTTGAGCACGCCCTTGCCGGTGATCGTGCCCTTCTTCTGATTGTTGAAGGCGCTGGCGTCGTCTTTGAAATACTGGATCAGCGTGCCCGGCTCCGGTCCCTCGAAGAGAACCTTCGCCTTGCCTTCGTAGATCCGTCGTCGCCGGGACATTCTGGCTCCCCGCGTGACATTGGCGGTGGCTTCCGGAGGCGGATGCCACCGGAGGGGCATCATATAACAATCGACCGCTGGCAAGACAACGTTCCCGCCCGCCCACCTGCCGGTCCGCGTCCGCCCACCGCTTGCGGGCGCCTACCGGGAGGGGCGATGATGCGCGCCAAGCGGGCCGAAGGCCCATCAGATCGAGAGGAAGCGAGAATGCAGCTCCAGTTCACGCCCGAGGAACAGGCGTTCCGCCAGGAAGTGCGAAGCTGGCTGCGCGAGAACCTGCCGACGCACATCCGCGAGCAGGTGGAGCGCGCCCCCTCCTACGTGTCGAAGTCCGACACGAAGCTCTGGAACAAGATGCTGGGGGAGAAGGGCTGGATCGCGCCGAACTGGCCGAAGGAGTATGGCGGCACCGGCTGGACGCCGACGCAGAAATACATCTACGACGAGGAGTATCAGGCGGCGCACTGCCCCCGCCTCTCCTCCTTCGGCCTGACCATGGTCGGCCCGGTGATCTACACCTTCGGCACGCCGGAGCAGAAGAAGCAGCACCTGCCGTCGATCCTTAGCGGCGACATCCTGTGGTGCCAGGGCTATTCCGAGCCCGGCTCCGGCTCCGACCTCGCCTCCCTGCGCACGCGCGCCGAGCGCCAGGGCGACGAGTATGTCGTCAATGGCCAGAAGATCTGGACCAGCCACGCGCACCACGCCGACTGGATCTTCGCCCTGGTCCGCACCAGCCAGGAGGCGAAGAAGCAGGAGGGCATCACCTTCCTGCTCATCGACATGAAGACGCCGGGCCTCGAGGTGCGGCCGATCATCTCGATCGACGGCCACCACTATCTGAACGAGGTGTTCTTCACCGACGTGCGCGTGCCGGTCTCCAACCGCATCGGCGAGGAAGGCAAGGGCTGGACCTATGCCAAGTTCCTGCTCGGCAAGGAGCGGACCGGCATCGCCGGCGTCGCCAAGTCCAAGTCCAAGCTGCAGCGGCTGAAGAACATCGCCCGCCAGGAGCGCTCCGGCGAGACGGCGCTGATCCAGGATCCCGACTTCAGCGCGAAGATGACCGAGTTGGAAATCCGCCTCACGGCGCTCGAATACTCCCAGCTCCGCCTGCTCTCCGAGGAGGAGGCCGGCCAGTCGACCGGCGCCAAGGCCTCGTTCCTGAAGATCCGCGGCACCGAGATCGAGCAGGCGCTGAACGAGATGATGGTCGATGCGATGGGCTGGTACGGCATGCCCTACGAGCTCGACACGTTGCGCGCCGATTCGAACGCCGAATCGGCGGTGCCGGACTACGGCGTCGGCCTGATGACCGAACACCTGCTGCGCCGCGCCGCCACCATCTACGGCGGCACCAACGAGGTGCAGCGCAACATCATCTCCAAGGCGGTGCTGGGTCTCTGAGCCGTGCCCTGACCGCAACCGAGGCGGCCGTGCGCTTACGGCCGCCTCGGTTCACTTTTGCGAAAGATGTAGGCTTCAGTCTTAAGGGCAGTGGACGCGGCACGGCGTTCGGAACAGCATCGGGGCCATGGCTCGCATCCTTCTCGCAGAAGACGACGACTCGCTCCGCGGCTTCCTGGCGCGCGCGCTCGGCCGCGCCGGGCACCAGGTCTGCGCCGTGGGCGACGGCGACGCCGCCCTCGCCGCGCTCGACGAGAACGAGTACGACCTGCTGGTCGCCGACATCGTGATGCCCGGCACCGACGGAATCGAGGTCGCCCGCCGCGCCGGCGCCGGCTCACCGGACCTGCGGATCATGCTCATAACCGGGTTCGCGGCCATGGTCGTGCGGGCGCAGAGCGCCGGCATCGGCCGCGCCAAGGTGATGGCGAAGCCCATGCACCTGCGCGAGCTTGTGGACAGGGTGGAAGAGGTTCTCGCCTGAGGCGGCGTTTTCGCAACACCGCCTCTTGATGCCTCGTCATCCAACTGCTACATCCCGGCCCGCAGTTCGACGACGCCTCGCGTCGCGGCGGCCACAGTGGGCGGTTAGCTCAGCGGTAGAGCACTGTGTTGACATCGCAGGGGTCACTGGTTCAATCCCAGTACCGCCCACCATCCTCCCTCCATCGATAGATCGCCGGCCCAGAAGTGTCGGCCGAAGCTTCCCGAGCCCCGGCTTGGGGCGGTCGGTAGCGCGCGACCGGAGGCACCACCACGCGAAAAAGCCCGGCGCAGGGCTCTGCACCGGGCTCCGGTTCGCGACGCGCCCGTATCTGCGCTACACCGCGAAGATGTAGGACGCCAGAAAGGCGACGACGACGAGCGCGATGCCCACGCCGAGCACGTAGCGGACCATGCCCTTGGTCCGGCCGCCACGCGCCTCTTCGGTGGAGCGGACGGGACCGTGGTCCTTCGGATAGGGGTCGTTCTGATCGGCCATGCGCCGCTCCTCAGTGCTTCGCCTCATAGCGGAAGCCGAGCTTCAGCACGACCTGATAGTGCGCCACCTTGCCGCCTTCGATGTGACCGCGGGTCTCGGAGACCTCGAACCACTCCAGGTTCTTCACCGTCTTCGCCGCCGTCGAGACGGCATTCTCGATCGCCTGGGACATACCGTCGGCCGAACTACCCACGACATGGGTAATTCCATACACATTGTCCGACACGTCGGCCTCCTTCTCATTCATCGGTTTCGCATACCCCAACACCGCACGCGCCGAGCGGTTCCTGCGAGGCGACTGATTTGCGAAACGACGCGACGGGTCGGAGCCCTGCCGCGGGAGGCGCGGCTCAGCCGTCGAGGGCGGCCAGTTCGCCGAGAGTGACCGGCTTGATCGGCGGACGGATGCGGTAGTAGCCGATCTGCGCGACGGGCAGGCTGCGGGCCGCCGCGATGGTCTCGGCGACGGTCAGGCCGCAGAGGCGGCCCTGGCAGGGGCCCATGCCGCAGCGGGTGAAGGCCTTCAGCTGGTTCGGGCCCGCGGCGCCGAGGGCGACCGCGGCGCGTATCTCGCCGGCCGTCACTTCCTCGCAGCGGCAGACGATGGTCGCATCGTCGGGCGGCGCCAGGATCTCGGCGGACGGCGGAAACAGGGCATCCAGCAGGGGCCGGATCGCGAGGTGCCGGCGGCGCAGGCCGCGCGGCGCGGCGGCACGCCGGTTGCGCTCGCGCTGCGACAGGCGGCCGAGCAGATGCGCCGCCTGCAGCGCGGCCAGCCGGCCCGTCGCCTCGGCGACGCGCGCACCGCCGATTCCGCCGGAATCCCCCGCGACAATGACGTTGGCAACCGAGCTGCCGCCCCATTCGTCGAGCACCGGCCGCCAGCAGCGCTGCGCCGGGTCCCAGATGTGGTCGGCACCGATCTGCCGCGTGATCTGCACGTGCGGCACAACGCCCTCGTGCAGCAGCACCACGTCCGCATCGACGGCGCCGCCGTCCCAGAGCACCCGCTCCGGCCGGTCGAGACCTTCGATGCGCAGCCCGGTCACGCCCGAGCGGATCGGCACGCCCGCAGCCTTCAGCCGCCGGCGCAGCGCCCGGCCCTTGGCGATGTAGCCGGGCGCCCGGCGCGCCCGGAACAGGTGGCGCGCGGCCCCCAGATAATCCGCGAACCGCGTGCGCTCGAGCACCGCCACCACCTCGGCACCCGCATCGACCAGCTGCACCGCCGCCAGCAGCAGGAGCGGCCCGGCACCGGCCAGCACCACCCGCCCCTCCGGCACCAGGCCGGCCGACTTCAGCAGCAGCTGCGCGGCACCTGCTCCCATCACGCCCGGCATGGTCCAGCCGGGGACCGGCACCGGGCGCTCCATCGCACCGGTCGCGACGATCACCCGCCGGGCGGCGAGCCGCTCGGCCGCGCCGTCCACGGTCACCGCGACTGCCACCTCGTCGGCCTCCGGCGTCACCTCGAACACGGACGCCGAGGGCAGATAGAGTGCGGCCGAGCGGCGCAGCTCGCGCGCCAGATGGGCACCGTGCGCATAGTCGTCGCCGAACAGCGCCACGTCGTCCGGCCGGCGCTCGCCGATGCTCTCGATGCTGCGATAGATCTGGCCGCCCGGCTCGGCCTGCTCGTCGATCAGCAGGGTCGACAGGCCGCACTCCGCGCCCGTCGCGGCGGCCGCCATCCCGGCCGGTCCGGCGCCGATCACGATCAGGTCGAGAAGACGGTTCATTGGCTGCGCCCTCGCTGCGCCCGCCTCACGGCGTGTACTCACGCCCGAGCTCCGGCTCGAAGGCACGCGCACCCCGCTGGCGCCGCACCGTCATTCCCTCGCGCACCTGGACGAGGCAGGCTTGGCGGTTCGGCTCGCCGTCGATCTCGACCAGGCAGTCGAAGCACACGCCCATCATGCACCAGGGCGCGCGCGGCCGCGCGCCGATCGGCGTCGTCCGGAACCAGGGCAGGCCGGCGGCGAACAGGGCCGCCGCGACGGTATCACCCTCCGCCACCATCACCGGCTCGTCCTCGATCACGATCGTGACCGAGTCGCGCGCCGCCCTATGCCGCCGCCTGAACATCGAACCTCGCCGCCCGGAACTGCTCGAACCCGTCCTCCACCCTGCCGTCGAGGATCCACTCCGGCAGGCGCCGGGCATGCACCGCGGCCAGGGTGACGCCGCTGTGCATCGTCGCGACGAAGGCGCCGGGACAGGTGGCGGACTCCTCGTAGATCGGGAACTTGTCCGGGGGCAGCACGCGCAACGCGCCCCAGGTGCGCACGATGCGCAGCCGCGCCAGTGCCGGGAAGATCCGCACGGCGCGCGCCGCCATGTCGCGGCCGACGTCGAGCGTCGTGCCGTCGTCGAAACCGACATCCTCGTTGGAGTTGCCGATCATCACCGAGCCCTCGACCGTCTGGCGCACGCTGGAGATCGGCATCGGCAGGAACCGCTGGACGCGCTCGGTCACCAGGACCTGTCCCCGCTCGGGCCGCGTCGGCACCGAGAGGCCGACCATCCCGGCGAGCCGCGGAATGCCGTGCCCCGCGGCGAGCACCACCTTGCCGGCCGAGACGTCGCCGCCGGCGGTGCGCAGGGTGAAGCCGCCCGGCCCCGGCTCGATCGACTCGACGCGATGCTCGCTCAGATAGCGCCCGCCGAAGCGCGCGAAGCCGGCATGCATGGCGCGCAGCAGCCGCAACGGCGTCGTGTGGCCGTCGTGCGGCGACCAGGAGCCGCCGGTCACCTCCCGCCCCAGGGTCACGTGCGGCAGTGCCGATTCGAGGTCGCGCCGGCTGACCATCTCGGCGTCGTAGCGGCCGGGCCCGGCCTGCTGGTGCAGGCTGCCGATGGTGCGGCTCTGCCGCTCGAACTCGGCGTCGCCGAGGCACAGCGTCAGGCCGCCGGGCTTCTCGTAGGCGATGTCGATGCCGCCGGTCTCCTGGAGTTCCGCCGCGAACTCCGGATAGAGGTCGGCCGACTGACGGGTCCAGTCGGCATAGCGCTGCATGCCGAGGCCCTTGGTCTGGACCCAGACCAAGCCGAAATTGCCCCGCGCCGCGCGGAAGGCGGAATCGCCCTCGTCCAGGATGATGACCGAGGCGCCACGCATGGCGAGCCCGTAGCCGATCGCCGCACCGACCATGCCGCCACCGATGACGACGATGTCCGCCGTTTGCATGTCGTCCGCCGCGTTGCCCAAAGGGTATGGGGAACGATGTGCCCGCGGCGCGCCCGTGTCAAACCGAAGAGCCGGGTACCGTGCCGGCCGTCACGCCAGATGCCGGGCGACCAGGAAGCCGACGAGCGCCGCCGTGCCGGTCAGCGCCGTCCCCCAGGCCATGTCGACCATCGCGACCGACACCGGCCAGCCCTTCAGCGTCGCCAGGTTGGTCATGTCGTAGGTGCCGTAGCAGAGCAGCCCGAGGAGCGCGCCGTAGCCGAGCGCGGTCAGCCAGCTGCCGGCCTGCAGCGCCGGCATGACGGCGAAGAAGACGATGCCGACGATATAGAAGACGTAAAATCCGGCGGCGGGCGCGTAGAGCGGCTGCTCGAGCAGCAGGTCGCCATAGCCGCGGCGATAGAAATCGCGGGCGACGAGGCCGAGCCACAGCATGTCGAGCCCGAAGAAGGTGACGGCGCTGGCGAGGTAGGCGGCGGCGTAGGCGATCATCGGCGGCATCCGGCATGACGTTGCATGGCCTCTGCTACGCCCGGCACGGCCGTGCAGATGACAGGCGACGCCCGCCGCACCCGCGCCACGGCACGATTCGTTATCGATCTTTAAACGCTTCGACGGCGAGGATTGCCGTGGATGGGGCGGGCGAGCGCCGCAATGGGATCATTTTCCCTGGCGGGCAAGGTCCGCACTATCATGTTACAGCGGATTGAAGTTCCACATTATCCGCCGCGTCTAGATTGCGGTGATTCCTACAATTTGTTACGCTGCGGCTTACTCAAACAGGGGTCGGGGGGCTAGATGGCATCCGGACGAGCGGCGCGACGCGAAGCGCACCAACTGCGCGTGGCTTGTGTGGGCATCGCCCTCGCCTGCGGCCTGTCGGCCTGTTCCTCGTCGCCGCGGCAGAGCGCCCAGGTGGGCAACGTGCCGTCGCTCGACGTCGCCGCCCGCGACTACCGGGTTCCGGGATCCTCCGACGATCCGTGGGGACCATATATCCAGGAAGCGTCGGAGCGTTTCAACGTTCCCGAACTCTGGATCCGCGAAGTGATGCGCCAGGAGTCCGGCGGGCGCCAGTTCATCAACGGCAAGCCGACCACCTCGCCCAAGGGCGCCGCTGGCCTGATGCAGGTCATGCCGGCGACCTATGCCGAGCTGCGCTACAAGTACGATCTCGGCGACGACCGCTACGATCCGCGCAACAACATCCTCGCCGGCACCGCCTACATCCGCGAGATGTACGACCTCTACGGCTATCCGGCCTTCCTCGCCGCCTACAATGCCGGTCCCGGCCGGCTAGAGCGGCATCTGTTCGACGGCACCCCCCTGCCGGCAGAGACGACGAACTATCTCGCGTCGGTGGCACCGCGCCTCGCCGGATCGGCGGAGGCCTGGGGCCCCCTCTCGAACTATGCGAGCCTGACGCCCGAGCGTTCCGCCGACGACCTGAACCGCAAGGCGCTGGCCGCCCTGCCCGGCGCCGCGGCGCCGCGGACGACGGTCGCGCGCGCCACGCCGGCCCGGGCGACGCCGGCGGCCGTCCAGGTCGCGAGCGCCGACCGTGCCTATACCGCACCGGCGCGTCGTTCAGGCGGATCGGCCGGCGGATCGGGCAGTGCCACGACCGCGGACCTCAACCGCCGCTCCGCCGCCGGCGATACGCCGCAGCGCGCGCCGGTCGTGCTGGCGTCCGCGGCCCCGGCCCCGTCGACCCCGGCCCCCGCGCCGCGTCCGGCCCCCGCACCCGCACCCGCACCGATCGTGACGGCCGCCCCGGCGCCCGCTCCCGCGCCAGTCCGCACGCCGCCCGCAACGCCGGCGCCGACCCTGGTCGCCTCGGCGCCGGCCGAGAGCCCGCGCGCGGCGGCGAAGGGCACGATCGTCACGGCCAGCTTCCTGCCCACCGGCGCGCCGGCCACGCCCGTCTCGGCCCGTTCCGTCACCGCGATGTCGGCGACGCAGCTCTCCGCCGCACTCGCCGCGCCGGCGGCACCGACGCGGACGGCCAGCGCCGCACCGTCGAACGGCGGTCCCGGCATTCAGGTCGGTGCCTTCTCCAGCCCGGCCCTGGCCGAGGCGGCCGCCGAGACGGCGCGCGGCAAGGCCGGCGCGCTGCTGAGCGCCGGCCGCCCGGTGGTCAGCCCGGTCACCCGCGGCGACGGCTCCGTTCTCTACCGTGCATGGCTCGTCGGCCTCTCCGCCGATCATGCCGGTGCGGCCTGCGACACCCTCTCCCGTCAGGGCGTCGCCTGCATGGTGCTGTCCGGCGACCGGATGGCCTGAGCCGGCCCCCCGCGAGGCATCGACGGCCGGCGATCCGCTGCCGACTGTTTTCCGACGGCCCACCAGGGCGGCGGTGACAGCGGATCGGCCGGTCGTTCATTGCCTGCGACCGCGGCGCCGGTCGGGCCAGCGGTCCGACGTCTTCCTTCTCGGGAACCTTTTGCTTCGGCGTTTCTTACTGGGGCACCTGCTTCGCACGCCAATCCAGGCAAGACCCGCTGAAGAGGATCCTCGGGATCCCGAAGGAACGCTGATGCGACTGCTAACCACGACCGCCGCCCTCGCCACCATTCTCCTGGCCGCCCCGGCCATTGCGGCCTCCGGCACGACGACCGGCAGCGGGCCCACCGCGACCCCGTCCACCGCCGGCACACCGCCGACCGGTGCGGATGCGATGCGCACCGGCTCGGCCGCAACCGAAGGCAGCGCCACCGGCGGCGGCAGCGCCGAAGCCAAGCCCGATGGGAAGGGCACCTCGCCGATGCCGCGCGGTGTGACGACCCCAAGCACCGGCGCCGCGCCGGCACGGACCGGCTCGGCCGCGACCGGAGGCAGTGCCACCGGCGGCGGCAGCGCGGCGGCCCGGCCCAGCCCCGAGGGGACCTCGCCGATGCCGCGTAGCGTCACGACCCCGACGACCGGCGCTTCGCCGGCACGCACCGGTTCCGCTGCCACGGAAGGCAGTGCCACCGGCGGCGGCAGCGCCGAAGGCACGCCGAAGCGCTGACGCCACGCCGTCGTCCGCGACGGCCATAGACTGACGCGCGAACGCCCCGCCGGGCCCTCCGGCGGGGCGTTTTCGTGCGCGGACCGTCAGGAGACGCGCCGCCAGAAGCCGCTCTTCCGGCCGTGCGCCATCCGCAGGCCGGCCACATACGCGTCGTGCGCCTCGATCCCGCCGGCATCGTCGATTCGCCCCGCCAGGACGGCGCAGGCCTGGAGGTCGCGCGCCGCATGGCGATAGCGGCTCGACCGGCCGTGGCCGAGCGTGAAATCTATCATCGCGCGCCGCAGGATCGTCGCCGCCAGCGGATGGTCCGCTTCCAGGACCTCGGCGGCCGGCGTCAGGATCTGGTAGTGGTCGCCGTCGATCTCGCCGGCGCGGGCCGTCACCAGGCGCGCCGCCTTGTCCGGCGCCGGCCACTCCAGGAAGAAGGCCAGCGCCTGATGCACCGCCGGAAACCCCAGCGCATAGGCCATCGCCCGCTCCTCGGCCTCCATGTCGTCGAAATCCGGCAGCCGCTTCAGGAAGGCGCGCAGGTGCGCGGGCTCCAGGCTCCGCTCGAAGCAGGACCAGCGGAACGCCTGCGCCGCCTCGCGGCGGCCGAGCGCCTCCAGCGTGTCCGCGCGCGCCTGCTCCCATTCCAGCGGGATCCAGCCGCGCGCCTCCGTATCGACGGCATCGAGCGCCTGCAGGGCCTCCGCCGCACGGCCCGCCGCGAGCAGGCGGCGGGCGATCTCCACGGCGACGCCCGGCGCGGTCCGCGCCTTCCCGCTCTGCTGGGCGATGAAGGCGTCGACGTCGCCCTGCAGGTCGGCGATGGCTTGCAGGGCGAGCCTCACGGCGCTCGCCCGGGCGGATCTCTCGACGTCGTCCGCATAGATCGGCCCCGCCGTGCTCCAGCCGAAGATCACACGCTCCTTCTGCGGCGGCTTCGGCGGCGGCGTCTTCGCCAGGTCCAGAAGCAGCGCCTTCAGATGCTCCAGGCCGTCCGCCCCGAGCACCGGCGCCAGCGCCACGATCAGCCCGTCATACTGGCCGTCGCCGTTGTCGCAGAGGGCGCGGCAGGCGCGCTCCGCCAATGCCATGGGATCGGCCTTCGCCGCCGCGGCGAGGCTCGCAAGGTCGGCCACGGCCGCCTCGAACACCGCCATGACCGTCCCCGTGCGGTCCTCGCAGCGCGCGAAAACCGGGGCGCCCAATTCCAGGAAGCGCCACATCAGGTCGAGCGCCTCGACGGGATCGGTGCCGGCCACCTGCTCCGCGACGGCGCGGCGCAGGCCGTCCAGGTCGTCGACCAGCGCCTTGCGGCTGCGCCATCCCACCCGGCTGCGCGCATTGGCGACCGCGGTCAGGCGCTTGCGGATCTCGCGCGACACATCGCCCGGCGCCTGCAGCCCGACCAGCGCCATCCGCAGCTTCCGCTTCGCCGCCGCATCGCCGGCACTGACCTCCATCAGCAACGCCGCCAACCGCTCCGCGCCGAGGGCTTCCAGGTTCTTCGCGTTGAGGGTGGTTTTGGGCGGCATCCGCGCTCCCGTCGGCTCAGGGGCGCATGGTGGGGGAGCGGACCGGCCTTGTCATCTCCGGTGCCCGGCGCTGCGCCCACCCTTTAGTGTCGCCCGCGGGCTCGACCCGCGGGTCCAGGGCCGCCTTCAGCCGGCGGCGATCCGAGGGAAGAGGTCCGCCCAGTTCGGATTCGATCTCTCGATGAGGTCGGTCTTCCACCGCCGCGGCCAGTGCTTGATCGTCTTCTCCCGCTGGATCGCCGCCTCGATCCAGCCGTGCATCTCGTACCACACCAGCAGCTTGACGCCGTATCGACTGGTGAAACCGTCACCGTGGCCCTCGCGGTGCTCCCAGGCACGCCGGACCAGATTGTTCGTGACGCCGACATACAGCGTGCCGTTGCGCCGGCTCGCCATGATGTAGACGAAGTAACTATTCATGCGCAGATGATGCCACACGGCAGCGGCCGCGCAGAAGGCTAATGTCTACCCCTCTCCGCCAACTGAGCGGCCCCGGCCCCCGCCCTGGATTGCCGGGTCGAGCCCGGCAACGACACTGTAAGGAAGTGTTGCCGCCCCCCGACTGTCGCCCGCGGGCTTGACCCGCGGGTCCAGTGCCACCGCTCAGGCACCGCCTCGGCAGCCTTCCTGCACCACCGTCCTCCGATCTCAGGGGTCCTGCGGACAATACGGTGCGGGCAGCGACCGCCTCGGCCGTCACGAGGGCGCTCGGCGCCCGCCCTGGATTGCCGGGTCGAGCCCGGCAACGACACTCCTACTTCACCTCACACGGTCAGGTCAGGGTCGCCCGCGGGCTCGACCCGCGCGCCCACAGGGCGGCCGCCCTCAGCTGCACCCAGTCGTGCTGCCGCAGGTGTCGCACTTCAGACAGGTGCCGTTGCGCACCAGGGTGAAGTTGCCGCACTCGCCGCACGCGTCGCCCTGGTAGCCCTTCAGGCGGGCGTTGCGGATCAGGTCGGCCTTGTCGTCCTGGACGACCGTGGCGCCGACGGCCACCGTCTCGGTCATCAGGGCGGTGGTGCCGGCGGTGCGCAGCAGGGTCTCGGTCGTGTGCACCGACTGGGCCGTCGCCGCGGTCTTGCCCCCGTGCCCCTGGCCGTGGCTGTGGCCGCTGCCGCCGTTCTTGCCGCCCTTCACGACGTAGAGATTGTCGCGCAGGAAGCCGGCCGAGGCGACGCGGCGGATGCCGGCCTCGCGCGCCGGATCGGGCCGGTCCTCCCATTCACCCAGGTCGCCTTCCTGCTCGCCGCGGCCCACCGTGTCGGGCATCAGGTCGGCCGGCTCGGCGTGGCTGAGGTCGGCGCGGCCCAGATAGGACACGGCCAGTTCGCGGAAGACGTAGTCGATGATCGACGTCGCCATCTTGATGGCGTCGTTGCCCTGCACCGGTCCCGACGGCTCGAAGCGGGTGAAGGTGAAGGCCTCGACGAACTCCTCCAGCGGCACGCCGTACTGCAGGCCGATCGAGACGGCGATGGCGAAGTTGTTCATGAGGCTGCGGAAGGCCGCACCCTCCTTGTGCATGTCGACGAAGATCTCGCCGATCGTACCGTCCTCGTACTCGCCGGTGCGCAGGTACACCTTGTGGCCGCCGACGACGGCCTTCTGGGTATAGCCCTTGCGCCGGTGCGGCAGGCGCCGGCGGTCGTGCATCCAGCGCTCGACGATCTTCTCCACCACCATCGGCGTCGCCGCGGCGGCGGGCTTGGTCGCGATCTCCTCGGCCACGTCCTCGACATCGTCGATCAGGGCGGAGGCCAGCGGCTGCGACAGCTTCGAGCCGTCGCGGTAGAGGGCGTTCGCCTTGATGCCCAGGCGCCAGGACTGCATGTAGGCCGTCGCGCAATCCTCGACCGTCGCCGCATTCGGCATGTTGATGGTCTTGGAGATGGCGCCGGAGATGAACGGCTGGGCCGCCGCCATCATGCGGATGTGGCTCTCCGCCGAAAGGTAGCGCGTGCCGATGCGGCCGCACGGGTTGGCGCAGTCGAAGACCGGCAGGTGCTCCGCCTTCAGGTGCGGCGCGCCCTCCAGGGTCATGGCGCCGCAGCAATAGGTGTTGGCGGCCTCGATCTCCTGCTTCGTGAAGCCGATGGCGGCCAGCAGGTCGAACGACAGGTCGTCGAGCTGCGCCTTCGAGAGCTTCAGGACCTTGGTGCAGAATTCCTCGCCCAGCGTCCACTTGTTGAAGACGAACTTGATGTCGAAGGCGGCGAGCAGCGCCTGCTCGACCTTCTCGATCTCGGCCTTGCCGAAGCCGGCGGCGGCGAGGCGGCTGTGGTTCACGCCCGGTGCCTCGAACAGCGTGGCGTGGCCGACGGCGTAGCGGACGATCTCCTCGATCTGGTCCGGCGCATAGCCGAGCGCCGTGAGCGCCTCCGGCACCAGGCGGTTGACGATCTTGAAGTAGCCGCCGCCGGCGAGCTTCTTGAACTTCACCAGGGCGAAGTCCGGCTCGATGCCGGTGGTGTCGCAGTCCATGACCAGGCCGATCGTGCCGGTCGGCGCGATGACGCTGGCCTGGGCGTTGCGATAGCCGTGGCTCTGGCCCTGCGCCAACGCCTCGTCCCACGCCGCGGCCGCCGCGTCGGCGAGGCCGGGGAACGGCACGTCGGCCGGGTCGAGCGGCACCGGCAGGATCGACAGGCCCTCATAGCCGCTGCGCTTGGCATGCGCGGCGCGGCGATGGTTGCGGATGACGCGCAGCATGTGCTCGCGGTTCTCGGCATAGCCGGGGAACGGCCCCAGTTCCTTCGCCATCTCGGCCGAGGTCGCATAGGCGACGCCGGTCATCAGCGCGGTAATGGCGGCACAGGCGCCCCTGCCCTCGTCGCTGTCGTAGGGCAGGCCGGCCGCCATCAGCAGGCCGCCGATGTTGGCGTAGCCCAGGCCGAGGGTGCGGAAGCGGTAGGACAGTTCCGCGATCTCCTTCGACGGGAACTGCGCCATCATCACGGAGATCTCGAGCACCACCGTCCACAGGCGGACGGCGTGGCTGTAGGCCTCGGTGTCGAAGCCCTGGCCGTCGGGCCCGCGGAAGGTCAGCAGGTTCATCGACGCCAGATTGCAGGCCGTATCGTCGAGGAACATGTATTCCGAGCACGGATTCGACGCGTTGATCCGCCCCGAGGCCGGGCAGGTGTGCCACTCGTTGATGGTGGTGTCGAACTGCAGGCCGGGGTCGGCGCAGGCCCAGGCGGCGTAGCTGATCTTGTCCATCAGCTCCTTGGCGCGCAGGGTCTTCGCCACCTTGCCGTTCTTGCGCCACGTCAGCGGCCACTCGTCGTCGCGCAGCACGCGGTCGAGGAAGTCGTTGGTCAGCCGCACCGAATTGTTGGAGTTCTGGCCCGAGACGGTCAGATAGGCCTCGGAATCCCAGTCGGTGTCGTAGGCGTCGAAGGTCATCTCGGTGTAGCCCTGGCGCGCGAACTGGATGACGCGCTGGACGAAATTCGCCGGGACGGACGCCTTCTGCGCCGCGCGCACCGCCTCCTTCAGGACGGGATTCGCCTTCGGGTCGAACCGGTCGTCGCCGGCCGGCGCTTCAGCGGCGCTGCAGGCCGCCATGATCGCGGCGAGGTGCTTGCGAATCGTCTTGGAGCCGGTGACGAGGGCGGCGACCTTCTGCTCCTCCTTCACCTTCCAGTCGATGTAGGCCTCGATGTCCGGATGGTCGACGTCCACCGTCACCATCTTGGCGGCGCGCCGGGTCGTGCCGCCCGACTTGATGGCGCCCGCCGCGCGGTCGCCGATCTTCAGGAAGCTCATCAGGCCGGACGACTTGCCGCCGCCCGACAGGCGCTCGCCCTCGCCGCGCAGCTTGGAGAAGTTGGAGCCGGTGCCGGAGCCGTACTTGAACAGCCGCGCCTCGCGGACCCACAGGTCCATGATGCCGCCGTCGTTCACCAGGTCGTCGGCGACGGACTGGATGAAGCAGGCGTGCGGCTGCGGGTGCTCGTAGGCGCTGGCCGACTTGGTCAGCTCGCCGGTCCTGTAGTCGACGTAGTAGTGGCCCTGGCTCGGGCCGTCGATGCCGTAGGCCCAGTGCAGGCCGGTGTTGAACCATTGCGGCGAGTTGGGTGCCGCCATCTGCGCGGCCAGCATGTAGCGGTGCTCGTCGAAGAAGGCGCGCGCGTCCGACTCGGCGTCGAAATAGCCGCCCTTCCAGCCCCAATAGGTCCAGGTGCCGGCCAGCCGGTCGAACACCTGCTTGGCGCTCGTCTCGCCGACCTCGCGGTCCGATTCGGGCAGACGGGCCAGCGCCGCCTCGTCCGGCACATGGCGCTGCAGCCACTTCGGCACGCCCTTCTCGGCGGCGCGCTTCAGCTTCGCCGGCAGGCCGGCCTTGCGGAAATACTTCTGGGCCAGCACGTCGCAGGCGACCTGGCTCCACGAGGCCGGCACCTCGATCGCCTCGGCCTTGAACACCGTCGAACCGTCCGGGTTGCGGATCTCGCTGGCTGCGGTGCGGAACGCGATGCCTTCATAGGCGTCCTGTCCCTCACGCGTGAAGCGGCGGTCGATCCGCATGCCGTGGCTCCTGTCTCTGTATCTCGGTGAATCTAGATCTGGTGGGGCGGCCCCAGGCCGTCTCCAGATGTGCGAATGGTGCTCCCATTCGCCGGGTCGATCAAGCCTTGCGTTACCAGATTTTGTGTTTTCCGGATCACCGTCCCGCCAGGGCTAGCGTCGCCCGTAGCGTGGATAAGGATGCACGGATGCAGCGAATCCGCCGCCCGCGGCGGTGGATAAGCCGGGGACAGGCCTGTGCGTCGCCCCCGCATACGTCCTCCGCGCCAGGGTCCGCACCCCCAGCGCGGGGTGCGACGGCGAGCAGGCTGGACGCGGCGGGAGGGGTTTGCGATAGTCCGGCCCGCTTTTCGCGAAGGCATGAAGGCACCAGTCGATGGCATCGATCGGCACCCGGCTGCTCACCTGGTGGAAGGGTGAGCATGTCGGCACGGACGAATTCGGCAACCGCTACTATACGGAGCGGGGCAAGCAGTATCGCAGCTGGCGCCGACGCCGCTGGGTCGTCTACGACGGCGAGGTCGAGGCGTCGCGCGTGCCGGCCGAATGGCACGCCTGGCTGCACTACACCAGCGACGAGGTGCCGAAGGCGGACCGTCCGCGCCGGCCGTGGCAGAAGCCGCATCAGGCGAACATGACGGGTACCGCCCTCGCCTATCGCCCCGCCGGCCACGAATACAGCGGCGGCAAGCGGGCCCGCGCGACCGGCGACTACGAACCCTGGACGCCCGGCTGACCGCCGTTTCGCCCATGCTGCCCGACGACCTGACACCGGTGCCCCCAAGGAAGTGACATGCGCCGCAACATCTTCGAGACGGTGATCGGCGCGCTCGTTCTCGTCGTCGCCGCCTGGTTCCTCTATTTCTCCTATACGCGCTCCGGCGTGCGCGACATCGGCGGCTATACGGTAACGGCGCAGTTCGACCGAATCGACGGCATCGAGCTGGGGACCGACGTGCGCATGTCGGGCATCAAGATCGGCACCGTCACCGGCCAGGATCTCGATCCGGCCACCTACCTCGCCGTAGTCACCATGGAGGTCGACCCGCGCATCAAGCTGCCCGAGGACAGCTCGGCCGAAATCGCCAGCGCCGGCCTGCTCGGCAGCCGCTACATCGCCCTGGTGCCGGGCGGCTCGGACCGCATGCTCGACGCCGGCGGACGCATCCGCTTCACCCAGTCGGCCGTGAGCCTCGAGCAGCTGATCGGCAAGTTCATGTTCAGCAGCGACGACAAGAACGGCCAGGGCGGCGGCGCATCGAAGCCGAACTGACGGGCCGCCGCCGCCACCCATCTTCCGGGCTTCGGCGCTGCCGCCTCAGCTCATGCAGAAGACGTTGAGCTTGTTGCCGTCCGGATCGCGGAAATAGCCGGCATAGAAGCCGCCGTCGCCGCGCGGCCCGGCAGCGCCCTCGTCCGTCGCCCCCAGTTCGAGAGCCTTCTTGTAAACCCGGTCGACCATCGCCGGGCTGTCCGCCTGGAAGGCCGCCATGACGCCGTTGCCGACGGTCGCCGGCTTGCCGTCGAACGGCTTGGTCAGGCCGATCCCGCAGCCGCCGTCGGCCTTGCCCCAGGCGATGAACTGCTCGGTCTCCATGAACCGCCCCACCCCGAACTCGGCGCACAACGCATCGTAGAACGCCGCCGCCCGCGGCAGGTCGTTCGTGCCCAGCGTGACGTAACCGATCATGATGTTCTCCTTATGTTCCACACCCGACGAACGATACCCTATCGCCCGCCGGTGACAAGCGGATTTCACCGGGCGGATTCCGCCGGGCGGATTTCGCCGGGCGGATTGCGGCGAACGCATCGCCTCGCAGAAAGCCGCCGCCCGTAGCGAAACGAGCGGCGGCTTTGCGGCCTGGAATTGTCCGGGAAACGCCACCCGCCCCCGAGGAGGCGGAGCGGCATCACGGAGCGGCCGACCTCAATCCTCGGTCAGCAGCGACACGCCGAGCGCGGCGCGGCGGGCGAGCCAGAGGCTGGGGCGGTAGCGCATGTCGGCCGTGTAGTCGCACATGGTGCGCAGGATGCGGAGCACCGTGGCGCCGCCGACGCGGTCGCCATAGGCCAGCGGGCCGTAGGGATAGTTGAGGCCGAGGGTCACCGCCGTATCGATGTCGGCCGGGGCCGCCACGCGCTGCTGGGCGGCGTCGCAGCCGATGTTGACGATGTGGCCGATGATGCGCTGGGCGATGAAGCCGGGCGAATCCTTGATCACCGTGACCGGCACGCCGTCGCTGCCGAGGAGGCCGTGCGCCGCCTCCAGGGCTTCCTTGTCGGTCAGCGGGTTCGACATCAGCGTGCGTCGCACGTCGAGCGGGAACACCGTGTCGACCGCCACCGTGCGCCGCGGGTCGAGCCCCTGCTCCACCGCCGCCGTGGTGCAGTCCTGGCCGACCGGCGTCACGAAGCAGAGCGAGCCGGTGCCCGGCTGCGCACCGCTGTCGATGTCGGCGCCCAGCTTGCCGAACAGCTCGATCAGGGCGCGGTGGCCTTGCGGCTCGGCGGCACTCACCCAGACGCGGCCGGGGCGCGTCGAGGGCGCCGGCGCCTCCTCCGGCTCGTGCCACTTCTGGCCTTCCGTGTAGGTGTACCAGCCGGCACCCGTCTTGCGGCCGAGCAGTCCGGCGTCCAGGCGCTGCTTGTGCGGCACCGCCGGGCGAAAGCGCGGCTCCTGGAAATACTGCTCGTAGATCGCGAAGCCGGCCGGGAAGTTCACGTCCATGCCGGTGAGGTCGGAGAGCTGGAACGGCCCCATGCGGAACTGGCCGACGTCACGCATGACGCGGTCGATGTCCTCCGGCTTGGCGACGCCCTCGCTGAGGATGCGCATCGCCTCGCCGAAGCCGCGGCCGCAATGGTTGACGATGAAGCCCGGCGTGTCGCCGCAGCGCACCGGCACCCGCCCCTGGCGCTCGCCCAGCACCATCAGCGCGTCGCCGACCCATTGTTCGGTCGCGACCGCGTCGATGACCTCGACCAGCTTCATCAGCGGCACCGGGTTGAAATAGTGCAGGCCGGCGACGCGGCCCTTGTTCTGGCACGCCGCCGCGATCTCGGTGACCGAGAGCGACGAGGTGTTGCTGGCCAGGATGGTGTCGGGCCCGCACAGCGCGTCGAGCTGGGCGAAGACCTTCTTCTTGACGTCCAGCTTCTCGACGATCGCCTCGACCACCACGTCGCAGTCGGCCAGGTCCTCGATCGTGTCGACCACCTGGACGTTGGCGACGGCGGCCTGCATCGCCTCCTGCGTCATGCGCCCCTTCTCGGCGGCGCGGCCCAGCATGCCGGAAATGAACTCCTTCGCCTTCGCCGCCGCCCCGGGGGCGGCGTCGAACACCTTGCAGACCATGCCCCCCTCGACCGTCACCTGCACGATGCCCCGGCCCATGGCACCGGAACCGACGACACCGACCTTCAGGTCGGGCTTCCTGGGATTGAACGGCATGGTCTCACCTTCCTCATACGCGGGAGTTCGCATTGGGCCGGGAGACTAGGGGGAGCGGGGGGCGGAGGCAATTGGGAGGGACAATGCCAAGCGAGAGGCAGCCAAAAAAATATACTCTCTTCCGCGAACCAAATCTTACCGGATGCTGTACCGCCTCTAGCGCCCGGCCGCGGCCGCTATACACGGCCGGTAGGGCAAAAAAGTCCAGCCAACCCGACCAACCGCGCCCTACCGCTCAATACAACCGCCGCTTCCGCATCGGCAGAGAAGAGGTGACCATTTGACCACCTCTGTTCGTCGCTCCAGCCGTTCAACCAGCACTGCTGCTGAAGGGAACGCAAAAGCCAGGACGGGATAGGTGCCGAGATGTTGAAGTGGCCCAACCGCTTCCACTAAGATGTTTCTATCGGCGACGAATGGGACGATTGGCTGCCGGTCAGCGGCTGGCTCCGCGAGAACGGTAGTACGTCACAGAAGGTATATCCCTGTAGCACGAACACGCACAAATCTGCTAAAAGCACAAAATTGCCTGTTCGCGGTCTGTTTGATGGCGCAACACGCATAGAAGGGGAAAATTCATGCGTGCTTCATACCATGCGGTAGCGCTTACCCTGTTAGCATTTTTTTGTACGATACCCGCAAAGGCGGCCACCTTTAACGAGTACATCCTAGCTGCGGTTGATCACTTAGAGAAAAACCACGCGCGTGGAGGGTACGATATAAATAAAGCTTTTTCCCATAAAATTGAATATGGTTCCGAATACTTCATAAAAGCAACCTCGCCGCCACAGACAATGTGTGTAGCGGCTGTCGCCGAAGTAATAATATACGCGATTAAAATATGGGCCGAGCGAAATTCCGATTTCTCTATGTTTCAAAAATTACCGGCGTCGACATGGAACAGAGGCACATTGAACTCACTAAGAGCGAATATTTTTATGTACGCCGGCACCGGCTCACGGGGCACCGCGCATGCGCTTCAAGAATTTGGACTTGGCAAAAAAAAAACAGTTCTCCAGTCTCAAGCCAGGCGATTTCATAAATTTTAATAGGATCAACAGGAGCGGGCATGCGGTGGTATTCATTTCGTTTATTGGAAAAAACCTCCAACCAACTGAGGTTTATTCTGCCGACGTAGTGGGGTTCCGGTATTTTTCCGCACAAGGCAAAAATCGGCCAGACGCCGGTTTCGGTTTCAGAAACGCGTTCTTCAACCCATACTGCCCACCATCTTCTGCCATTCAGCAGCGCGATTGCGGTGTAATTAAATCGAACAACAGTGCACTTCTGAATTCTGGCTCTATGCACTCACCCGACGCATGGTCTTACAGTAGTGCAATAGCCCGGCGATCTGCATCGATTCGCGGAGCCATTGAAAACGATATGCCCGACGCCACCCGCGGCGCAATCGATCAAGAACTGCTTTTCGAACTAGAACGCGAATTATCCTGGAATTCGCAAATGGACACCTTTTTTTCTGGCGTGACCACTGACTAGGTGCAGTTAAATGATCATAAATAAAATCGGACACATAATAAGTACTATATCGATTATATTGATAATTATGATCACCACATCGCAAGCAGGCGCTCAGCAAGCTGGATTGCATAAACAAGTCTCCCAAAACCGAATTGCCTTACTCGTCGGCAATGACTCTTATGTACAAGAAAATCTACAGCCAGGATACAGCGCGTTCAGGCCTTTAAATAATCCCTGCAACGATATCACCCGGATCTCCGCTCAGTTGGAACTCGCCGGTTGGAATCCCGAAACAGAAATCTTGTCAACTTGCAATGCAACAAAGTCTGAGATACGTGATAAACTGGACCGATTTGTACATGCATACCTATCGGATGCGAAGTCTTTTGGATTCATTTTCTATGCAGGCCATGGAATGCAGGTAGGTAACGACACCTATCTTTTCGGAATAGATGCTGCGGTGAATGCAAAGGCAGCTGCGGAGGCACTGCTTCGACATCCCGGAGGCAGTGTCCTACCGGGAGGCTTGCGTTTGTTCGGCGACATCATCTCGCAAGTAGGAGACGCCGGATCAGGAAGTATTTTCATCGTGATTGACGCCTGCCGTGAAACACCTATTGATCGGTATATTCGCAAGGACGGTTCACTTGTGAAGGACTATGCAAAACTAAGATATGCGCATCCTCGATCTGCAGTTGGCGTCCGTCTAATGTTTTCGACGGCTTATGGGGCGCTTGCCAGTGACGGCTCCGGGTCTGGTAGCCCGTTCGCCGTCGCATTAGAGACCCATCTAAAAGAAGAAGGCCGAGTTGAGCTTCTAATTAGTCGCGTTGTTAAGGCGGTATCCGATGATACACAAGATGCCAAGATACGGCAGATCCCCGACGCGATTGGCGCGCTTAATCCACCCCCGCCAGAAGCGTGTTTAACCTACTGTGGAGCCGCCAAATGACTAATACTGCGAATTTGTTTCGTCGCGCGCTATGCTGCGCGATACTTTTCATGTTTAATTCACACTATTCTGACTCTGTCAGAGCCGAAATCCGTGTCGCGGAAATCGACGAGCGGCCGAGGGTTGTTTATCGCAGTCAATATAGTGATAATTCTTCCGCGCATTTAGTGACCCTTGACGTGTTCTGGTGTTCTGGTGATAATTATGCTGCAGGACGTGCGTTAGATGCATCCTCGCTTGCTGGCGTTTATGCTGCCGCTAGCCTTTCTACTACCGGGCACTCTTTATTAGGAGAGGTACGGACTCGGCCAATCGATTTCGACACATTTGCTGCAAACGCCACCCCTGACGAGTTGGCGTCCGCCAGAGATACCGTTCTCATTCGATTCGATAGCAGTGAGGAACGCGCACGCTTTATTGTAGATTCTATAGTAAAGATTGGAATACGCCGGACAACTATTTCTAAAAGTAACTTATCTTCGCTTCCAAACTATATATCCGCCTTTGTTTGCAATGCTGTGGATGCCTCTTTAGTCCGCGGTAGGCTTTTTTTTCATGTAGCTCGCCCAGAGCAGCGACCCGAGGCGGAAAGTGGAGCCAGCGTGATACGTACCGCTTTTCGAGGGATATCAGTTGCGTCCGGCGTGGAAGTTGTTGGAGCAATTTCACCTCGCCTATCCGAGGTTCGGTATTTTTTCCGCGAGGACGCCGACTTGGCTGCCCAAATCGCGAGCACACTTTCCCTGGCTGGATCCACACATTTTTTCTCTAAGTATGTACCTGGATTTGAACGTCGCGTCAGGAAGGGTACTCTGGAAGCATGGCTAGCCGGTCCATGACTTCTTTATGATCAACAAAATCAATCGTCACAATGCGTCATTTATACCCTGAATCAAGCATTAGGGTATCTCCTTTTTGGAATTCCGTCACACGCGTTGCGGCGGAAGAGTATAAAAGCTAATCTGTAACAAAAAAACTTCCGCCCGTCGCTTGGTCGGAGAACGCGCGGCCATCATCGCGATGTCGGGCCAGATGTCCTTTTTAAACACGTTGCGAACGCTGCTCACAGACAATTTGGGGTAGATCTCCACTCTTCTCCCTTCTCGCCGGCTTATCTTGAACGCTGTTCGGTGGTGCGCACCATGGTTAAGATGCCCAGGGCTATGCCAAGCCGGCGGGTTCAGACTGCCAGACTCAGACGGCGGCTGGTTCCGGTAGCGTTTCGCCTGGACAGCAGTGTTCGATCAGCAGGTCGGTGAGCACCCGGATCTTCCGCGCGGGATGCCGGCCCGGCGGGCGGACGACGTAGGCGCCGGCCGGGGGCGGCGGAAAGCGGGTCATCACCGGCACAAGCGCGCCGGACGCCAGATGGTCGTGGGTGAGCGCGTCCGGGAGGTAGCCGAGGCCGATGCCGGCCGCCGCGGCGGCGAGCAGGGCGGCGCCGCTGTCGGCCTTGAAGCGGCCCTGCGGACGGACCGTGACGACCCTGTCGCCGTCCAGGAACTGCCAGGCTTCGTTGCCCTGCATCAGGGCCTCGTGGGCGAGCAGTTCGTCCGGCGTCTCGGGCGCGCCGTGCGCCGCGATGTAGGCCGGGCTGGCGACCAGCCTGCCGTGGATCGGCCCGACGCGCCGCGCGATCAGGTCGGAGTCCGGCAGGTATCCCACCCGGATCGCGCAGTCGTACCCCTCGGCGATCAGGTCGACGAAGCGGTCGCTGCAGAAGGTGTGGATCTGGAGCCGCGGGTGGCGCCGCGCCATTTCCGCCAGGATCGGGACGAAATAGGTCGGCCCGAAGGTCAACGGCACGGCGACGCGCAGGCGGCCGCGGAGGTCGCCGGCCGGCACGATCGCCTCGCGCGCCGCGTCGATCTCGGCGCAGACCCTGGCGGCATGGTCGCGGAACGCGACGCCGGCCTCGGTCAGGGCGGCGCCGCGGGTGGTGCGCACGAGCAGCTGGACGCCCAGTTCCGCCTCCAGCCGGGCGAGCCGGCGGCTGACGATCGACTTGGCGACGCCGAGGCGGAGTGCGGCGGCGGACACGCCCCCGGCATCGGCGACGTCGACGAAGGTCCGGAGTTCCTCGATGTCCATCGGCCACTCCCGGCGGCGGGCCCCCTCCCCTGAGGGCGTTCCCCGCTGCGCGACACAGCATGCCGCCCGAGGCGACTACCGCAACCCGCATGGGAACGGCGACTGTCCGGCCGGGCAACGCCCCCGATGCCTTCCCGGCACTGTCCCGGGGCGTGTCTCGCGGAAACCGACGCCGCCCATCGCCACTGCGCGGCGACATCAAAGGATGTGACGATGACCTTTCGTAACGGACTCTCCTCGCTTCTTCGCCCCGAGGATTCGGTGCTCGTCCTGATCGACCACCAGCCCTATCAGCTCGCGAACCTGAACAGCCACGAGCCTCACATGGTGGTCAACAACGCGACGGCGCTGGCGAAGGCCGCCAAGGCGTTCGGCGTGCCCACCATCCTGACCAGCGTCGTCGCGGACCGCGGCGGCCTGATCTTTCCCCAGATCACCGACGTGTTCCCCGGCCAGGAGGTGATCGACCGGACGCTCATCAACACCTGGGAAGACCGGACGGTCGTCGACGCGGTCGCGGCGACGGGCCGCAAGCAGCTGGTCGTCGCGGGCCTGTGGACCGAGGTCTGCGTGGCGATGCCGGTGATCCAGGCGCTCGGCGAAGGCTGGGACGTCACGGTGATCACGGACGCGTCCGGCGCCGTCTCCGTCGAGGCCCATCAGGTGGCCATCCAGCGCATGATCGCGGCCGGCGCCAACATGATGACGTGGCTGGCGCTCGCGGCCGAATGGCAGCGCGACTGGGCGCGGATGGACACGGCAGTGGCCCTGACCGAGGTGATCAAGCAGCACGCCGCCGGCAGCGGCATCGCCTATCTGTGGGAGCAGCAGCTGCTGAACACGCCGGTGCCGACGGCGTGACGGGAGCGGGGGGGCGGCGGCGGTGGGTGCCGCCGTCCCTCCCCTTCCGTGGTCGTTCACCAACCGCGCGGCCTGCAGCATCGGCTCGAGAACGACGAGCTGAAGCTCGAACTGCTCCGCACGCAGATCAGGGCCGGGCTCGACGCGATCGAGCGGGGCGCGTTCATCGCGCCGCATAGCAACATATTTTGCCAAATTGAATTGTTAATCTTTAGGTTACTGCGGCCATCGATCCTCGGCGAGTCGTCACGCCTTCGTGAGCCCCAGTGAACACCCGCGCACATCCAAGCGAAACCATATCGGCGATATCCGTTCTGCTCGTCGGCCTGCCGCAGGGCACGTACGACGCGATCGTCCGGCTGCTCGCGCGGACGGAGCACGCACGCTTCACGGTGGCGCGCGTGAGCGGCGACGACGTCGGCCGCCATGCCGGGGCGCAGGCCATTCTCGTCCATGCCGCGAACCCGGCCGCAGTCGTCGAGGATGTCCAGCGATACGCCGCCGCCGTGCCGTCGGCGGTGATCCTGGTGATGGGGCCGCCCTGCGACCCCGCCGCCGCCCTGAGCGTCATCCGGGCGGGTGCCGAGGACTATCTGGTCGACCAGCCGGGCACTGTCGCCGCACTGCCGCGCATCTTCAGCTATGCGGTCGAACGGCGGGCGATGAGGGCGCGGATGCGGCGCCTGTCGGACCAGCGCCGCGACGTCGAGGTGCTGCTCTCCGCCGCGTTCGAACTCTCGGCGACGCCGATGGCGCTCTCGAACGAGAACGGCAGCCTCGTCATCGTCAACCACGCCTTCACCAGGCTGTTCGGCTGGACGGCGGCCGAGGCGACCGGACGGGTGCTGGGCCGGGATCTGCTGGACGGCGTCGGCGATCCGCAGGATCCGCCGGTGGGGCCCTGCGCGCTGCGCCATCGCAGCGGATTCGAGGTGGTCGCCTCCATCCGCCGCACCACGCCCCCCATGGAGGAGAGAGCGGTCGTCGTCTGGGCCTTCGTCCCGGAGCAGAACCCTCCCGCAGCGCAGGCCGCCGAGCCGGGCCCCAACCTCGCCGACCTCGTCGGCGGGGATCCGACGCGGCTGAACGCCGGCAAGATCCAGATCGTCTGTCTGGCGGAGATCCGCGAGGCGTTCGGCGAGCGATGGGAGCGGTGGGCGGAGCGGGTGTACGACCTGGCCGACCAGACGATCCGCAAGCGGCTGTCGCCGCAGGACGTGATCGTGCGCGACAAGGACGGCGCCTTCATCGTCTGCTTCGCGCATCTGGATGCGCAGAGCGCCTGGCTCAAGGCCAAGGCGCTGCAGCAGGAGATCGCCCGCCAGCTGTTCGGCGAGGCCCGCGACCAGGACATGGGCGAGATCGTCGTGGAGACCCACCAGGTCGACATCTCCCCCGAGGAGGCCGCCACCGACGACATCGCCGGCCTGATCAGCATGAAGCTGACCCGCGAGGCCGAGCGCCTGCGGCTCGAGCAGACGCGCATCCTCGCCGAGACGTTCCATCAGGCGCGGTTGGAAATGCGCGCCATCCTGACCGAAACCGGCCGCTCGCCGGTACTGGTCGCGACCCTCGACGACGGGAGCCGGATGACGCTGGACCGCCTGCGGCTGGCGGTCGGCAACGAGCCGCGGCTGATCGCCGAGATCGACCTGACGCTGCTCGGCCGCGTGGCGATCGCGATGCCCGACCTCCTGACGCGCCGTCCGGACATGCTGATCGTCGTGACCCTGAACGCCTCGACCCTGCAGTATCGCTACCTGCGCGACCGCCTGTACGGCGTCTGCCGCCAGATGCCGGAGACCTATCGCCGCGCACTCATCTTGCGGATCGTGAACCTGCCGGCCGACATCCTGCCGGCACGGGTGACCGAACTGCTCTCGCCGCTACGGGCGCTGTCGCGCGTCCGGATCCTCGAACTGCGCCGCATCCAGCAGGCCAGCCTGCCGCTGCGCGACTGCGGCGTCTCGATGGTGGATGTCGACTACGGCATGCTGCTCGCCTACTCCGCCCAGGTTCCGGACCAGATGCAGACGTTCCTGACGGCCCTGCGGGCGGCCCAGACCCATCTCATCGCCACCAATGTCCCCGTCTCGGAAAAGGCGGCGGCGATCAGGCTGGGCGCACGCTTCGTCGTTCCCGCCGACGCCGAGGCCGCCTGACCGGCGCGGCGCGCACCATCGGCGAGAGCGGGCGCGCCCGCCCCTACGCCGTCTCCGCGTCGATCGCCGCCGCACCCGCCTTGATGCGCGGGATCAGTTCGCGGCCGAATTCGGTGGTGTCGGCGACGGGGTCGAAGCCGCGCATCAAGAAGGAGCCGATGCCGAGGCGGTAGTAGGCGAGGATCGCGTCCGCCACCTGCTCCGGCGTGCCCACCAGGCAGGAGGTGTTGCCGAGCGCCCCGGTGGCGCGGGTGATGCCCATCCACAGGCGCTCGTCGTGGATGTCCTTCTCCTGGGCGAAGGCGAACTGGCGCCGGCCGGCATTGTCGACGGGGGCGCGCACGCCCTCGCTCTCCTGCCGCGCCCAGCCGAGCTTGCCGCCCATGCCGGCGAGGATGCGTTGCGCCTTGTCCCAGGCCTCGCCCTCGGTCGGCGCGATGATCGGGCGGACCGACATGTTGAATCCGACGGTGCGGCCGTGGGCGGCGGCGCGGGCGCGGAACGCCGCGATGCGCTCCGCCGTGGTGGCGCGCGGCTCGGCATAGATGGCGAACACGTCGCACTCCGCCGCCCCCATCTCCAGTGCGCCCTCCGAGGCGCCGCCGAACATGATGGTCGGGTGCGGCTGCTGGAGCGGATGCACGTCCGAACTGGCGCCGCGCACGCGGTAGAAATCGCCGGCGAAATCGAACGGCTCCTGCGTCGTCCAGGTGCGCTTGACCAGGTGCAGATACTCCCGGGCGCGGCGGTAGCGCTCGTCCTTCGGCGTGAAGTCGCCGTCGCCCTCCTGCTCGGCGTCGGTCTTGCCGGTGATGATATGCAGCGCCACGCGCCCGCCGGTCAGGTGGTCGAAGGTCGCCACCTTGCGCGCAAACAGCGTCGGCGAGACGAAGCCCGGCCGGTGCGCGATCAGGAACGACAGCCGCTCGGTCCGCTGGGCGGCGTGCAGCGCCACCAGGAAACCCTCGGCCGAGGAGGAGGAATATCCCACCAGCGCCATGTCGTAGCCGGCCGCCTCGTGCGCCCGCGCGAAATCGGCGATGAAATCGGGCGTGATGGCGCCCTCGATGATGACGAGGCTCGTGTCGCTCTGCGGCGGCGAAACGCCGATCATGCCGACGATACGGACGGGCATGGGGCCTCCGGATGCTGTTCTGCGGGAACGCTAGCAGTACCGGCCGGGGCGCGACAGGTCCCCCCGAAGACGTTCGAGGGCATAGCCGTCGCGGCACCCTCGGGATTAGTGTCGGATATGGTCTCGACGATGGATTCTCCCGTGTTCGCCAGCATGACGATCGGCGGTGCGCCTCCCCGCGGCACGATCCCGACGGACGACCGCTTCCTCTGCGGCTGGCGCGTGGCGAGCGCCCTTCCCCTGCCGGACCTCCTGCCCTGGACGGGCGGCGACGGGCCGGCGGACCTGCGCATCGAGGTGGGCCCGGTGCCCGAGCGGCTGACCGATACGGTGTTCGACCAGCCGCTGCTGCAGGTCGCCGCCGACGGCACCTGCCGGTTCCAGGTGCCGGGGGTCGCGGCATATCTCATCGACGCCGACGCCCGTCGCGTCGTCGTCGAACCGGCGATGGCGCCGGACGCGCCGGACATCCGGGTATTCCTCTACGGCACGGTCCTCGGCCTCCTCTGCTATCGCCGCGGGCTCGTACCGCTGCACGCCAGCTGCGTGCGGATCGGCGGCGGGGCCGTGGCGATGGCCGGCGCGTCCGGCATGGGCAAGTCGACTCTCGCCGCGGCGCTGCTGCGACGCGGTTGTCCGGTGCTGTCGGACGACGTGACCGTCATCGACCTCGCCTCCCCCGACGGTCCGCGCGTGCTCCCCGCCTTTCCGCGCCTGAAGCTGTGGGGCGACGCGATGGCGCGGATGGGGTTCGCCGTCGACGGGCTGGAACGCAGCCGGCCGGAACTGGAGAAGTTCCACCTGCCGGTCGAGACCCGGTTCTCCCGCCAGTCCGTCCCGCTCAGGGCGGTGTTTCACCTCACCGTCGGGCCGGGGCACGAGGGCGGTACGACGCGGCGCCTGCACGGGCCGGAGGCGGCGGCCGGGATCGGGCGCGACCTCTACCGCAACGGCATGATGGTGCGGCTCGGCCAGTCGAAACGGCTGCTTTCGGCAGCGGTCGCCCTGACGGGAATCCCGGACGGGATCTGGACGATCACCCATCCGCACGACGCCGGCTGTCTCGATCGCTCGGTCGCGGCGATCCTGGAGCGGATGGCGGCATGACGGGCTTCGTCTGGATCGCCTCCTATCCCAGATCCGGAAACACCTGGCTGCGGCTCGCACTGGGCGCCCTGCTCGACCCGGGACAGGCGCACGCCGGGGACGCCCATGCTCGCTTCGCGCCGAACGCCAGCCAGCGCAGCGACATCGAGGAGGCGCTGGACGTCGAGACCGGGGACCTGACGCCGGCGGAGATGGAGGCACTGCGCCCGGTCGCCTACCGCACCCTGGCCGCACTGTCGCGGCGGCCCCTGTTCCGCAAGGTGCACGACGCCTGCATCGATGCCGTCGCGGGCACGCCGCTGTTCCCACCGGACGCGACGCTCGCCACCCTCTACATGGTCCGCGACCCGCGCGACGTGGCCGTCTCCTGGGCTCATTTCGCGGGCATCGGCCTGGAGGAGGCGGTACGCTTCCTCTGCGACGCGGGCGCCACGCTGCGTCCGGCGGCGGGCCGCCCGCCCCTCGACCTGCCGCAGCGCCTGCTGTGCTGGAGCGGCCATGTGCGCAGCTGGCTGGACGCGCCGGGCCGCCGCTGCTGCCTGCTGCGCTATGAGGACATGGTGGCCGATCCCGCCGCGATCCTGGGCCGCGCCGCGGCCCATGCGGGCATCGCCGCGACCGCGGAAACGCTCGACCGTGCCGTGGCGGCCACCCGCTTCGACGCGTTGCGTGCGCACGAGGCGCGGCAGGGTTTCGACGGCGGCCAGTCGCCCGGCTCCGCCTTCTTCCGGTCCGGACGGGCGGGCGGCTGGCGGACCGCCCTGCCGCCCGACCTGGAGGCGCGCATCGTCGCCGCACATGGTCCGGCCATGGAAGCGCTCGGTTACCTGGCGGAGGCCGGCGAACGGCCTTGTTGGCTCACGGCTGCTGCGGTAGGTAAGTAATGCGGGCATACTGGAGATACGCCATGGACAGCGATGTGATGCGAGATCAGGCCGTTCCGTCAGACACGGTGCCCCGGCCGATCTGGGTCCGTCCGACCCTGAGCGACTACGACATCGCCGGCAACACCGCGATCACCAACTGCGGCTCCGGCAGCGACGGAGTCATCTGCAACGCCGATTCGTGAGATGTCGCTCGACGCTGCCGTTCCGCCAAAACCCGCCTCGTGCCCACGCCGGTGACGGCTTCGCCATGTTGGCAGCGGCGCGGATCGGCCACGGTTCCGGCGACGTCGGCGCGATCCACCGTATCCGCTCGCTGAAGCCGCGGCACGTCCGAAGGACACGCGCGGCCGCGATGCCGCCCCTCACCTTTCCTTGAGGGGCGTCATCCGAACGCCGGCGTCCGCCGAACGGGGCCGGCCTATCGTTGGCCTTCTCGCTCATACGGCCGATGCCGAGATGGCCCGCACCCTCTCCGCCATTCCGGGGAAGCAGATGCGTTCGGGGCCGGTCCGCATGGTCGCCGGCGCCGTGCACGACGATGCCGACGGCTCCATCCTCTCCCTGCAAGGCCGGATCGACAACGCCCAAGACCTGCGGCGCAGCCTCGCCGACCTCCACGGCCCCGCCGACGACGATGCGGCCCTGGTGCTGCACGCATTGCGCCGCTGGGGGCCGGACGCGCCGGCCCGTCTCCGGGGAAGCTTCGCGTTCGCCGCCTGGGACGCCCGGACGGAACAGCTGCTGCTCGCCGGCGAGGCGCTCGGCCAGCGCACCGTGTTCCATGCACGCGTCCAGGGCATGCTACTCTTCGCGACCGACCTCCGCTCGCTGCTGGCGCTGCCCGGCATGCCGCGCGACCTGGACGAGGCCTATCTCGCCGCCTTCCTGTCCGACGTCGTGCCGGAACCCGACGCTACCCTCTACGCCGCTATCCGGCGGGTGCCGGCGGCCAGCATCCTGAGTTTCGGCCGCGACGACGCCGTGTCGGTCCACCAATACTGGCATCCGGACTGGGGCCGGCGTATCCGCCACCGGCGCGACGAGACCTATGTGGAAGAGGCCCGGGCGCTGCTGGACCAGGCCGTGCGGCGCCAGATGTACGGCCCCGGCCCCGTGGTCTGCCAGCTGAGCGGCGGCCTCGACTCGGCTGCGGTGGCCGCGACCGCCGCGCGGCTGTGCGCCCCCGCCGTCGTGCATGCGCTGACGGTCGCGCCGCCCGATGGCGTGCCCCGCCGGGAGCACACCTCCGCCATCAGCGACGAGCGGCCCGGCGCCGCCGCTGTCGCGAGCCTCTACCCGAACATGGCATGGCAGGCGGTTTGCTCGTCCACGATCCATGCCCTCGACGAGAACCCGCAGAGGCTGTTCCTGTCGCTGGGCATGCCGGCGCGCAACGTGATGAACCTGGGTTGGTTCGCCCCGTCGATGGATCGGGCGCGCGCGCTGGGCGCGCGGGCCGTGCTCGGCGGCTTCTTCGGCAACATGACCCTCAGCTGGGACGGGCGGTCCGGCCTCGCCGGCATGGCGCGGAGCGGCCGCTGGGCCCGGTTGTGGCGGGAGGCGTCGGCACTGGCGCGGACGGAGGGGCGCTCGACCGGCACGGTGCTGCGGCGGCATGCGCTGAAGCCGCTGCTGCCGCCGCGCGCGCAGCGCTGGCTCGACGATCGGCGCCGTCAGCTTCCACCCGAGTCCGAGCGCTTCAGCGCCATACACCCGGACTTCGCCCGCGCCACCCGCATCGGCGAGCGGCGGCTGGAGGGCGGCCACGACTGGCTCGGCGACACCGTCACCATGCGCCGCCGCTGGCTGAGCCGCATCCAGACCCTGCCGCCCGTAATGGGCCCGATGGGCGAGGTGTTCGGTGTCGAACTGCGCGATCCGACCGCCGACCTGGACCTTCTGGACTACTGCTTCGCCGTCCCCGACGCCCAGTATCTGCGGAACGGCACGACTCGCTGGCTCGCCCGGCGGGTCCTCGCCGACCGCCTGCCGGCAGCGGTTCTGAACGAGACGCGGCGCGGCATTCAGTGCCCGGAATTCATGCATCGCATGACGCTGCAGCGCGACGCGATCGTGGAAGGCGTGGAGGCATTGGAGCGCTCGCCGCTGACCGCGCGGATCCTGGATGTAGCCCGGATGAAGCGGCTCGCCGCCGACTGGCCGGCCCATCCCGCCGAAGCGGGCGCCGGAGAGTACGGCGCGGTGCTGTATCGCGGCCTTCACGTCGGGCAGTTCCTGCGCTGGCTCGAAGGGGGAAATCGATGAGGCGCCCCGTCCTCTACGCGGTGGTCGCGCTGGCGGCGGTCGGCCTGCTGGTGGCGCTCCAGCCCACCGCCCGCACCTTCGCGTCGAAAGCCGCCGGACGGGTCGTGTCGATGGCACGCGACGTCGTCGATCCGCCGCAGACGGTGGAGGATCTGCACGCCCGGCTGTTCGATCCCGCCACGGCCGTCGTGATCGGTCCGGCGACCGCCGACGAGGCGTCCACGATCGTCATTTTCGTCGATTACAACTGCGTCTACTGCCGCCGGCAGGCGCGCATCCTGGATCTCATGGAAGCCGAGGGACGGATGCCGCGCGTCATCCTGCGCCACCTGCCGCATTCCGAAGAGTCCATCGCCCTGGCGCAGGCCATGCTGGCCGCCCGCAGGCAGGACGGGGCGGCGGCCCTGCATCGCGTGATGATGGCGGCAGAGGCGCGGATCGGTCCCGCCGACCTTCCGGCGCTGGCCGCGGCGGCCGGGCTCGACCCGGAGAAGCTCCGCGCCGATGCCGCGGCGCCGGACGTCGAAGCGCTCCTCGACGCGGACCTGGACATGGCCTGGAACCTGCGTATCCGCAGCACGCCGACGATGATCGCGGCCGGAGCGCTCCAGCGCGGCGTGCGCAGCGGCGACGAGATCGAAGCGTCCCTGCGGCCTTGAGCCGCTCAGCCGCCGCGCGCGCGGATCGCCGCGATCGGCGTCATGCCGACGGCGGCCGGACCACCGCAGACCACCCCGCCGGCGGCGACCAGCCAGGCATGCGCCTGGAACTTGCGCCCTTCGCCCATCGCGACCCCGATATGCAGTGCCGACGGCACGCCCCGGCGACGCAGCATCAGGCTCGCCGCCAGCGCCTGCGGCAGGCAGAGCGGCCGCCAGGGCAGACGGCGCGCCGCCGCCTCGACCGCCCGTCCCACCGCCCGCACCGGCGCATCGGCCGGGGGCGGCAGGGACGTCTCGCCGGCGGCCTCGACCCGTCCGACCAGCCGCGCCACCCGCCGGAACGGCAGGATCCAGAGGAGCAGCATCGCGAAAGAGAGCATCGCCGCCGCTTCCACCACGCGCAGGCGATGGGCGGTGCGTCTCACGCGAGGATCTCGATGAGCTCCCGCTCCGCCATCCGGCCGAGCAGGGCGAGGACGTCCTGCGTGATCGCGTCGGGCGGACCGTCATAGTCGGCCGCGAGACCGGCGCAGAGATCCGACACGCGGGCCGGCACTTCCAGGCGGCGCCACACCTCGCCGCCGACGGCGTCGAGCCCGAAGAAGCGGCCCTTCTCGGCACTCATGAGCAGCACGCCGCCGTCCAGGTCGGCGGAAAGCGGCTCACGGTTCTGCACGACGATCGACGACAGCCCCACCTCACGCACTGCATTCATGCCGCCGCCCCGCGTGACGATTTGCCTGCAACTGCGGCTGTAGCATCGGCTGCGGGCGCCCACAAGCGAACGCTCGCCGAGCCCGCGTCCACGGCCACGATCCCGCGTCAGGTCGTCTGCACGCCCGGTGCGGCGGCGAGAGGCCGGTCGACGCCGCGGAGCAGGAAGAGGCTGTAGAGGAACAGCGGCGCCAACAGCAGAAGCAGGGACAGGGATGTCTCGGCTTCCAAGGTCGTCTGCCACTCGGACGGCGGTGCGCTGACGAGGAACGCCATCACCAGTGTGTTCCAGCAACCGTGAAAGAGCATGCTGGGCAGGATCGAGCCCGTGCGCAGTGTCGCGGCGAGGAGGAACAGGCCGATCACCGTGGCGGCGGCGACGTGGGCCACGCCGATGGCCAGGTCGCCCAGATAGAGCCCATTCGAAAGATGTACGGAGCCGAAGAGAAGCGACGTGATCCACACCGCAGGCCACGGCGACAGCCGCGTGCGGAGCGCCCGGAAGAGGACGCCGCGGAACATCAACTCCTCCGACACGCCGACGGCCAGCATGCAGGCGGCGAGCGTGCGGAGGATCTGCGGCTCGGGCAGCCCGTGCTGAACGAGGAGCCATCCCATGACCAGCAGAGGGATGGACGGCGGCAGAAACACCCACAGCGACGTCCACGGCCGGGGCGGCGTCAGGCCGAGGTCGCGCCATCCCATGATGCCGGCGAGGATGAGCAGGAACGCCGCCGCCGCGCCAGCCCGAAGGATTATTCCGTTGAGGCCGCCATCGATCGCCTCGATCGGAAGCCACAACTCCGAGGCGTATATCGCCGCCCAGACCGCAAGTGCCGCCAGCGCCACGGAAATCCGATACGCACGCACAGACGCCCCTCCCGCCCTTCGCAGCCCGGGCATCCTGCCACGGCCAAGGAAACGGCGCCATAGGCTGAATTCATATCAATAACATCTAATGGTTGCATATGCCGTATGCCGGCCGCGGGGGTCCATGCGCCCCGCGGCCGGAGCCCCACATCAGATCGTCTGCAGACCCAGTGCGGCGCGGAAGCGGTTCTTGATCGCCACGCCGTCGCGGGACGGGAGGGCACGCGGCAGTTCGTCCGATCCCACCTTGATGGTCGCGAACGCCGTCCCGCTCTTCGCGTGGATGCGGCCGCGCAGGGCCTCGACGCCGGCCATGTCGGTGATCGCCCCGCTCCACGGGAAGTCGCAGGCGCCGGCGATGCGGCTGAGCTCGATGCCGCGGCCGGAATGGCTGAGCTGCATGCCGGTCTCGCCGTAATGGCCGTTGTCGATGACCGCGATGGTCAGGTTCGGCGGCCGCTTCTGCGCGATGCTGGCGATGGCGCCCAGGCCCATCAGCATCTCGCCGTCGCCGGTGACCACCAGCACCGGCCGCTCGCGCTGGGTCATGGCGAGGCCGAAGCCCACGGTGCAGGCGCTGCCCATCGCCGCCCAGAGATAGTAGTTCAGCGGATCGTCGCCGGCGGCGAAGCAGTCGTAGGACGGCGAGCCGAGGCCGGTCACCACCAGAAGGTCGCCGCGGTCCTTGAGCAGGGTCGCGACGGCGGCGCGGCGGTCGAGGGTTCCCTGGTTCATCACTTCACCCACTTCTTTTCGCCGATCAGGCGCTGCCCCAGCAGCAGCGCGCACGCCTCGTCGCCGTTGAAGGCCATGGTGGCCGCACCGCGCAGCAGCGGGCCGACGTCCTCGCCCCTGTCGGCGCGCCAGGTGCGCACGCCCATCAGCTTCAGCGACGCCTCGGTCGCCTGGCCCATCGGGTTCTGCCACGGGTTGAACTCGGCCCAGTCGCCGCGCATCGTCACCAGCATCAGCAGCGGAAAGCGCGTCATCGTCTGCAGCGCCAGCGTGTTGATGCAGTTGCCGACACCGCTCGACTGCATCAGCAGCGCGCCGCGCTCGCCGCCGAGCCAGCAGCCGGCGAGGTAGCCGATGCCCTCCTCCTCGGTCGTCAGCGCCAGCGTGACCAGGTCGTTGTCCTGCTCGGCCGCGCGGATCGCGACGGCATGGCCCGCATCGGGCACGTAGACGACGTGCTTCACGTCGAAGCTCTTCAGGATCGGCAGCACCTCGTGCCGCCAGTCCCGGATGGTGTCCTCGGTCTCCGTCATGCGCGTCGTCCCCTCGCCTTTGTCGCGGCCGCCGGCACCGATGGCCGGCCGACTGGCCATGAGATAGCGGAAAGTGCCGCCATCGCGGAAAAGCATGTTTCTCTTTCAGCTATGCCCTGATTGTATGGGTTCATGGACCTCCGCCAGCTCAGGACCTTCCTGCACGTCGCCGAACTCGGCAGCCTCAGCAAGGCGGCGGAGCGGCTGCGCGTCGCCCAGCCGGCGCTCGGCCGGCAGATGAAGCTGCTGGAGGAGGAACTGGGCGTCGCCCTGTTCGCGCGGCACGGGCGCGGCATGGTGCCGACCGCGGCGGGCCGCATCCTGGCCGACCGCGCATCGGCGATCCTGCGGCTGGTGGCGGACACCCGCGCCGAACTGATCGCCGAGCGCGACGCGGTGAAGGGCACGGTCAGCCTGGGCGTCCCGCCCACCGTCGGCGAGGTGCTGGCGGGGCGGCTCGTCGAGCGCTTCGTGAAGCAGCATCCGGCCGTCACCGTGCGGATCGTCCCGGCGTTCAGCGGCTACCTGCACGACCTGCTGCAGCGCGGCGAGGTCGACCTCGCCGTGATGTACGAGACGCCGGTCACGCCGCAGATCCGCGTCGAGCCGCTGATCGTCGAGGAGCTGTTCCTGGTGGGGGCGCGCGGCGCCGGCCTCGCGATGGAGCGGCCGGTGCCGTTCGCCGGCCTCGCCGACCGCGCCCTGATCCTGCCGGGGCCGCGCCAGGGCCTGCGGCGGCTGGTCGAGGGCGAGGCGCGGCGTGCGGGCATCGCACTCCGCGTCGCGGTCGAGGCCGACGCGCTGCAGACGCTGAAGGACCTGGTGCTGCGCGGCCTGGGCTTCACCGTCCTGCCCTTCGCCGTCATCCACGCCGAACTGCAGGCCGGATCGCTCTGCGCCGCGCCGATCGCCCGGCCCGCGCTGACGCGCCGGCTGGTGCTGGCGCGCTCGCTGGTGACGCCGGCATCGAACGCCGTGCGCTGCTTCACCGACACGCTCAAGGCCGAGGCCACGGACATGGTCCGCGACGGCGTCTGGCAGGGCGAACTGCTGCTGCGCTGACGCCGCCCCGCAATTCCCGCGCGAGGAAACTCAGGTCTGCGGCGCCTGGGGTGTCTCCACGACCTCCGTCTCCACCACGTCGGCCGGCTCGTACATCCAGCGGCCGAGGATGCCGCCCATCGCCGCACCGAGCAGCGGGGCCGCCCAGAACAGCCAGAGCTGGCCGACATACTCCGCCCCAGCGAACAGCGCCGGTCCGGTGCTGCGCGCCGGATTGACCGAGGTGTTGGTGATCGGAATCGAGATCAGGTGGATCAGCACCAGCGCGAAGCCGATCGGGATGCCGGCGAAGCCGACGGCGGCACCCTTCGACGTCGTGCCGATGATGATGAAGACGAAGAAGAAGGTCAGCACCACCTCGGCCGTGAAGCAGGCGGCGAGGCTGTACTTGCCGGGACTGAGGTCGCCATAGCCGTTGGACGCGAAGCCGCCCGGCACCCATCCCGCCTGTCCCGACGCGATCAGGTACAGCAGCCCGGCCGCCACGACGGCACCCAGCACCTGTGCCGCCAGGTACGGGCCGACGTGGTGATTGGCGCAGCGCCCCGCCGACCACAGGCCGATCGTGACGGCGGGATTGAAGTGGCCGCCGGAGATGTGGCCGACCGCATAGGCCATGGTGAGGACAGTGAGCCCGAAGGCGAGCGACACGCCGACGAAGCCGATGCCGAGGTCCGGAAAGGCGGCGGCCAGCACGGCGGCGCCGCATCCGCCGAAGGTGAGCCAGAACGTCCCGATGAACTCCGCCGTCACCCTGCGCTGCGTATCCTTGGTCATGATCGGTCTCCACTGAAGCCGCGGCACCACCGTAGGCCCGATTTTCTGAAAATACAGTCGGCTCTTCGGGCGAATCCAGGAAAGCCGCGTTCAGGTATCGGCGATCACAATCCACGCCGGGGCATGATCGCTGGCGCCGTCCGCCCCGCGGACATGGCGGTCGACGCCGGCGGCCGTAAGCCGCGGCGCCAGCAGCGGGCTCAGCAGCAGGTGGTCGAGGCGCAGCCCGGCGTCGCGCGGCCAGCGGTTCCGCTTATAGTCCCAGAAGGTGTAGAGCGGCGCGTCGGGGTGCAGCGCGCGCAGCGCATCCGTCCAGCCCTGGTCGAGCAGCCGGCGGAACGCGGCGCGGGGTTCGGGCTGAAGCAGAGCGTCGTCGGCCCAGGATGTCGTCGGATAGATGTCGCGGTCGGTCGGCACGACGTTGTAGTCGCCGGCCAGCACCGCCGGCACGTCGGCGGCGATCAGCTCCGCCGCATGGGCGATCAGCCGCTCGAACCAGGCGAGCTTGTAGTCGAACTTCGGGCCCGGCTGCGGGTTGCCGTTCGGCAGGTAGAGCGACGCGATCAGCACGCCGTTCACCGCCGCCTCGATGTAGCGCGCCTGGGCATCCGCGGGATCGCCCGGCAGGTCGTGCCGGGTCGGCACCGGCTCGGCACCGCGCGCCAGGATCGCGACGCCGTTCCAGGTCCGCTGTCCGCACCACACCGCGCCGTAGCCGGCCCGCTCCAGCGCCGCCGCCGGAAAGCGCCCGTCCTCCGCCTTCAGTTCCTGCAGGCAGACCGCATCCGGCCGCGCCTCCTCCAGCCAGTCGAGCAGGTTGGGCAGGCGGCGCACGACGTTGTTGATGTTGAAGGTGGCGATCTTCATGCGTGCGCGCCCTGCCCCGCCGGCTCAGACGTGCAGCGGATGGCCGAGCGCCTTCAGGGCGGCTTCGGGGATCGCTTCACCCAGGGTCGGATGGGCATGGATCGTCGCGGCCACGTCCTCCAGCCGGCAGCCCATCTCCAGCGCCAGCGCGAAGGACGCCGACAGTTCCGACACGCCCGATCCCACCGCCGAGATCCCGAGCACGACATGGTCGTCGGCGCGCGCGACGACGCGGACGAAGCCTTCCTCCGCTTCCATCGTCATGGCACGCCCGTTCGCCTGGAACGGGAAGAGGCCGGTGCGGATCTCGATGCCGGCGGCGCGCGCCGCATCGGGCGACAGGCCGGCGGTGACGATCTCGGGGTCGGTGAAGCAGATGGCGGGGACGGCGACCTTGTCCCAGGCGCGCTTCGTGCCGGCGATGAGTTCGGCCACCATCTCGCCCTGCGCCATCGCCCGGTGCGCCAGCATCGGCTCGCCGGTCACGTCGCCGACGGCGTAGACGCCGCGCATCGAGGTGCGGCAGCGGTCGTCGATCGCGACGAACGGGCCGTCCATGTCGAGCACCAGTTCCTCGCGGCCCCAGCCTTCGGTGCGCGGCCGGCGGCCGGCGGCAACCAGCACCCGGTCGGCCGGCAGGCGCAGCTCCGTGCCGTCGGCCGTCTCGACCAGGAGCGCCTCTCCGCCCGCCTCCCCACCCGCCATGCCGCGCGCCTTCGCGCCCAGATGGACGGCGACGCCCAGTGCGCGCAGCCGCGCGGCGACCGGGGCGGTCAGCTCGGCGTCGTAGGCCGGCAGGATGCGATCCGCCGCCTCGACGACGGTGACCTCGGCACCGAGCTTGGCGTAGGCGGTCCCGATCTCCAGGCCGATATAGCCGGCCCCGACGACGACGAGCCGCCCCGGCAGGTCGTCGAGGGCGAGCGCCTCGGTGGACGAGACGACGCGGCCGCCGAAGGGCAGCGACGGCAGCGCCACCGGCTCGGAGCCGGTCGCGATGATCACGTGCTCGGCCCGGACGGTCTGGGTCCCCAGGCCGGTCTCGACCGCCACCGTCTTGCCGTCGCGGAAGCGCGCCCGGCCCTCGACGGTCTTCACCCCCGCCCGCTTCAAAAGGCCGGCGACGCCGTTGGTCAGCCGGTTCACCACGCCGCCGCGCCAGTCGCGGTGCGCCGCCAGGTCGAAGGTCGGCGCGGCCACGCCGATGCCGGGCGTACGACGGCCGGCGGCGATCTGTCCGATGCGGTGGAATTCGTCGGCGGCGTGGATCAGCGCCTTCGACGGGATGCAACCGACGTTGAGGCAGGTCCCGCCGGGCTTCGCCGCTTCGACCAGGACGGTGTCGAGGCCGCGCTGACCGGCACGGATCGCGGCGACATAGCCGCCAGGGCCGGCGCCGATCACCAGGACGGTGCAGATGATGTCCTTCATCGCCGCCTCACACGAAGATCATCGCCGGCGTCTCGAGCAGCGCCTTCACGCGCTGGACGAAGACCGCGGCGTCCCAGCCGTCGACCACGCGATGATCGAAGCCCGAGGACAGGTTCATCATCTTGCGCGGCTGGAAGGCATGCCCGTCCCACATCGGCCGCACCTGGATCTTGTTCACGCCGACGATGGCGACCTCGGGACGGTTGATGATCGGGGTCGTCACCAACCCGCCGAGCGCCCCCAGCGAGGTGATCGTGATGGTCGAGCCCGCCAGCTCCTCTCCCGACGCCGTCCCGGCGCGGGCCGCCTCGGCGAGGCGCGCGATCTCGGCGGCGCAGCCCCACAGGTCGCGTGCCTCGGCATGGCGCACCACCGGCACCACGAGGCCGCGCGGCGTCTGGGTCGCGACGCCGACATGGACGCCGCCATACTGGTGGACGATGCCGGCCTCGTCGTCGAAATGCGCGTTCACCATCGGCTGCTCGCCGATCGCCCGGACCATGGCGCGCATCAGGAAGGGCAGCACGGTCAGCTTCGGTCCGCGATCGCCGCGCGATGCGTTGAGGCGGTCGCGCAGTTCCTCCAGCGCCGTGACGTCGACCTCCTCGACATAGGTGATGTGCAGGATGCGGCTCTTGGCCACCGCCATCCGCTCGGCGATGCGCCGGCGCAGCCCGACGATCTTCACCTCGCGCACCGAATGGTCCGGTCGCAGGCCCGGCGCTACGGCCGCCTCCGGTCCGGCTTCCAGGAAGGCGTCGAGGTCGCCGTGGCCGATCCGGCCGGCCGGGCCGCTGCCCTGGACCTGGCGCAGGTCGATGCCGGCGTCACGCGCCCGCTGGCGCACCGCGGGGGACGCCAGCGGCCGCCCGCCCGTGCGGCGTGCGGGGCCGGCCTCGCGCTTCGAGACGGCCGCTGGCGCGGCCTCCTCAGCACGGGGCCGACTCCTGATCTGTTCTTGGGGTGGAAAAACCTCGTCCTGAGGAGGCCCGGACGGCCGTCTCGAAGGGCCGGGCTTTTCCGGCGCGCCGGGCTCGGCGGCGGCTGTCTTCGAATCCCCTTCCTCGACCTCGGCCTCAGGCGCGTCACCCTCTCCCGCCACCTCGATCCGCACCAGCGGCGATCCCACCGCCAGCTTCTCGCCAATCTCGCCGGCCAGCCAGACCACCTTGCCGTCGGCCGGCGAGGGGATCTCCACTGTCGCCTTGTCGGTCATGACGCTGGCGAGGACGGCGTCCTCGCGCACCATGTCGCCGACCGCCACGCCCCATTCCACCAGTTCCGCCTCGGCGACGCCTTCGCCGACGTCCGGAAGCTTGACGATGCGCTCGCCCATCTCAGTCCTCCAGCGCCAGGCGCAGCCCTTCGGCCACCCGCTTCGGACCGGGGAAATAGTCCCACTCCTGGGCGTGCGGATAGGGCGTGTCCCAGCCGGCCACCCGGACGACCGGCCGCTCCAGCGCATAGAAGCAGTGCTCCTGCACCAGCGCGCAGAGTTCGGCGCCGAAGCCGGAGGTCAGCGTCGCCTCGTGCACGACGACGCAGCGCCCGGTCTTGTTCACGGACGCGACGATGATGTCGAGGTCGAGCGGCACGAGGGTGCGCAGGTCGATGATCTCGGCGTCGATGCCGGTCTCGGCCACCGCCTCGGCGACGAAGACCATCGTGCCGTAGGCGAGCACCGTCACCGCCGCGCCCGGCCGGCGCACCGCCGCCTTGCCGAGCGGCACCGTGTAGCGGCCCTCCGGCACCTCGCCCAGCGGATGCTTCGCCCAGGGCGTCACCGGCCGCTCGTGATGGCCGTCGAACGGCCCGTTGTAGAGGCGCTTCGGCTCCAGGAAGATCACCGGATCGTCGTCCTCGATCGCGGCGATCAGCAGGCCCTTCGCGTCGTAGGGATTGGACGGCACGACCGTCTTGATGCCGGCGACGTGGGTGAACAGCGCCTCCGGGCTCTGGCTGTGGGTCTGGCCGCCGAAGATGCCGCCGCCGGTCGGCATCCGGATGGTCAGCGGCGCCGTGAAGTCGCCGTTCGAGCGATAGCGCAGGCGCGCCGCCTCGGAGACGATCTGGTCGTAGCCGGGATAGACATAGTCGGCGAACTGGATCTCGACGCACGGCCTCAGCCCGTACGCCGCCATGCCGATGGCGGCACCGATGATGCCGCTCTCGTTGATCGGCGTGTCGAAGCAGCGCGCGGCGCCGAACCGCTGCTGCAGTCCCTGGGTGCAGCGGAAGACGCCGCCGAAATAGCCCACGTCCTCGCCGAACACGACCACGTTCGGATCGGCCTCCATCGACACGTGCATCGCGTCGCGGATCGCCTCGATCATCGTCATGCGCGGCATGTCAGACCCCGGCCTGCTGCCGCTGGCGCCGCAGGTGCGGCGGCATCTCCTTGTAGACGCCCTCGAACATGTCGCGCGCCGACGGCTTGCCGCCGGAGTGGAGCGTGCCGTGGCGCTCGGCCTCCTTCTGGGCGGCGATCACCTCGGCCTCGACCTCGGCGGCATACTGGGCGTGCCGCTGGTCGGACCAGACGCCGCGCACGACCAGGTGGTTCTTCAGCCGCTCGATCGGATCGCCCAGCGGCCAGGCGTCGGACTCCTCCTTCGGCCGGTAGGCCGAGGGATCGTCGGAGGTCGAATGCGCCGCCGCGCGGTAGGTCACGTACTCGACCAGCGTCGGCCCCAGGTTGCGCCGCGCCCGCTCGATCGCCCACTGCGCCACGGCATGCACGGCGAGATAGTCGTTGCCGTCGACCCGCAGCGACGGGATGCCGAAGCCGTGGCCGCGCGCGGCGAAGGTGCCGGAGCCGCCCTTGGCGATGCCCTGAAAGGTCGAGATCGCCCACTGGTTGTTGACGATGTTGAGCACCACCGGCGCCTTGTAGGTCGAGGCGAACACCAGCGCGGCGTGAAAGTCGGACTCCGCCGTCGAGCCGTCGCCGATCCAGCCGGCGGCGATGCGCGTGTCGCCCTTGATCGCCGACGCCATCGCCCAGCCCACAGCCTGGATGTACTGGGTGCCGAGATTGCCGGAGATCGAGAAGAATCCGTGCGCCTTCGACGAGTACATGACCGGCAGCTGCCGGCCGTGCAGCGGGTCGCGCTCGTTCGAGTAGATCTGGCACATCATGTCGACCAGCGGGTAGCCGCCGGCGACCAGCAGCCCCTGCTGGCGATAGGTCGGGAAGTTCATGTCGCCCGGCGACAGCGCGTGCTGGAAGGCGCAGGCGATGGCCTCCTCGCCCAGGCACTGCATGTAGAAGGACGTCTTGCCCTGGCGCTGCGCCATCAGCATGCGCGCGTCGAAGGCGCGCACCTTCATCATGTCGCGCAGCCCCTGCAGCGCCGCCTCGTCCGAGAGCCCGCCGGCCCATGGCCCAACCGCCTCGCCGTCGCGGTTGAGCACGCGGATGATGGTGTAGCCCAGGTCGCGGATGTCCCTGGGCGCCACGTCGACCGCCGGCCGCCGCACCGAACCGGCGCGCGGGATGGCGACGCCGCTGAAGTCGGGCTTGCCGCCCGGCCGCACCTCCGGCTCCGGCACCTTCAGGCTGAGGGGTGAATACTCGCTCATGCCGCGCGTCCTCCGGCCGAAGATACTGCCGCCGTCCCGCCGGCAGGCGGCATGTGCCGAGAGACGGCGGACGGCACGTGCCGAGAGACGACAGTATCCCGGCGCACGGTCATGTCGAGTATCGGCCCGCCCAGTCAGCCGTGCGGTCAGCCTTTCCCGGGATACGGAGTCTGCTTCAGCAGCCGCGCCAGGTGCACCGCGTTGATCGCCAGCATCTTCGTCGCCGCGGCGACGCTCTCCGGCGGCGCACCGAGGTCCTTGTAGTCGACCGATCCCATCGCCTCGCCGACCCAGTAGGTCACGCCGTTGGCGGGGATCGTGAAGCCGACGTCGGACAGAGCCTGGTAGAGCTCCGCGGTCACATGGTGCGCGCCGTCCTCGTTGCCGACCACGGCGACGGTCGCGACGCGGCCGAAGGACGGCATGCGCTCCCTGTCGTCGGTCTCGCCAAGGAAGGCGTCCATGCGCTCCAGCGCCCGCTTGCAGACGCTCGACGGCTGGCCGAGCCAGATCGGCGTGCCCATCACCAGGATGTCGGCATCCAGGATCCGCCTGCGCAGCGCCGGCCATTCGTCCCCTTCGCCTTCGTCCGAGGTGACGCCCGGCTTGATGTTCAGGTCGGCCAGCCGGACGATCTCCCCCGTCACGCCGAGCTGGCGCATCTCGGCCAGCACGTCGCCGAGCAGCCGCTCGGTCGAGGACGGCTTGTCCGACGATTTCAGCGTCGCGTTCAGAGCGATGGCTTTCATGTCGAGGCTCCGTATGGCTGTCCAGCACGCCCAACCCGCGGCGGCGGCACCGGTTCCGACGCGTTTACGCGCGCCGCGTCCCGCAGCAGACTGGCCCGCCGCCACCACCGGCGGACGGGGGAGCGACGATGTCTCGGGATGCGGAACCGGCGGGCACTCCGGACGAGGCGGCCAAGTGGCCGAACCTCGCCCTTCTCGCCGCCGTTCAGGTGCTGGCCCTGGCGCTGTGGTTCTCCGGCACCGCGATCGTCCCCGCCCTGAAGGCCGAGGCGGCGCTGAGCCCGTTCGCCCAGTCGCTGTTCACCAGCGCCGTGCAGGTGGGCTTCGTCGCCGGCACGCTGGTCAGCGCCGTGCTCGGCCTGCCCGACCGCTGGGACCCGCGCGCGCTGTTCATGTGGGCCGCCCTGGTGGGCGCCGCCGCCAACGCGCTGATCCTCGTGGTCCCGCCGGACGGGGCGTCGGTCGTCGCACTGCGCTTCGTCACCGGCATCGCCATGGCCGGCGTCTATCCCGTCGGCATGAAGCTGGCGGCGGGATGGGCGAAGGGCGACCTCGGCCTGATGGTCGGGCTGCTCGTCGGTGCGCTGACCGTGGGATCGGCGGTGCCGCATCTGTTCAACGCGCTCGGCGGCGTCGACTGGCGCCTGACGATCGGTGCGGCGTCCCTGTCGGCCGGTGTCGCGGCGCTGCTGATCCGCCTGTTCCGCCTCGGCCCGAACCACCGGCCGGCGCCGCGCTTCGACCCGGCGGCCGTGCTGGAGATCTGGCGCAACCGCGGCGCGCGCCTCGCCACCCTGGGCTATCTCGGCCACATGTGGGAGCTCTACGCCGTCTGGGCCTGGATCGGCGTCTTCCTGGCGGCGAGCTTCGCCGAGGCGGCCGGCGGCGCCACGACCGGCACCGCCGTATGGGCCGGCCTCGCCACCTTCGCCATGATCGGCGCCGGCAGCATCGGCGGCGTCGGCGGCGGGCTGATCGCCGACCGGATCGGGCGCACGACGCTCACCATCGGCGCGATGGCGGTCAGCGGCGCCTGCTGCATCGCCGCCGGGCTGCTGTTCGGCGCGCATCCGCTGCTGCTGACCGCGCTCTGCCTCGTCTGGGGTGTGACCATCGTCGGCGATTCCGCGCAGTTCTCGGCGAGCGTCGCCGAACTGTCCGACCCGGCGCGGGTGGGCACGATGCTGACGCTGCAGACCTGCCTGGGCTTCCTGCTGACCCTGCCGACGATCCACATGATGCCGGGCCTGGTCGAGGCCGTCGGCTGGCGCTGGGCCTTCGCGCCGCTCGCCGTCGGGCCGCTGCTCGGCTGCATCGCGATGTGGCGGCTGCGGCGCAGCCCCGACGCGGCGAAGCTGGCGGGCGGCCGGGGATAGGCGGCCCGCCCTGCCCTTTCGCGCCGCGGCGGTTATATGGACGACGACGAAGCGGTGCGCATGCGGGGGCTGACGGGGTGATCTCGGGACATCTGCGAACGAACGAGGCCGGCCGGCTGCTGCGCGTGGCGCTGCTGGCCGTCCTCCTGGCCGTCGGCGGCACGGCGGCGGATGCCCAGACGCCGGCGCCCTCCCCGCCCGCCGTCGAAGCCCCCGCGGAACCGGCGGCGCCGCCGACCGACGCGACCATCGCCGGCCGCATCGGCGCGACGCTCGGCAACTACGACACGTTCGAGCAGGTCCAGGTGTCGGTGCAGGGCGGCGTCGCACGGCTGAGCGGCGAGGTGCCGTCGCCCGGCGAGCGCGAGCGCGCCGCCACCCTCGCCGGCCGGATCGACGGCGTGCTCGACGTGCGCAACGACCTGCGCGTCAGCGAGGACGTCGCCCGCCAGGCCGGCCGCGCCTGGCACCGCATCGCCGCGCGCGCCGAGGACTATCTGGTCTACATGCCCGTGCTGGCGCTGGCGCTGGCCGTCTTCGTCCTGTTCTGGTTCGTCGCGCGCTGGCTCTCGGCGCGCGAGGCGCTCTACCGGCGGGTCAGCCCGAACCGCTTCGTGCGCCAGCTGGTCGCCCAGGTCGTGCGCTCCGTCGTCGTCATCGTCGGCCTGGTCTTCGCGCTGGAGATCCTGGAGGCGACGGCGCTGATCGGCGCGGTCATGGGTGCGGCCGGCGTCACCGGCCTCGTCGTCGGCTTCGCGCTGAAGGAGATGGTCGAGAACTACGTCGCCGGCGTCCTGCTCAGCCTGCGCCAGCCGTTCAGCCCGCACGACCTGGTGCAGATCGACGGACGCGAGGGGCATGTGGTCCGCCTGACCTCGCGCGCCACCATCCTGCTGACGCCCGAGGGCAACCATGTGCGGCTGCCGAATGCCCTGGTCTTCAAGGGCGTGATCGTGAACTTCACGCGCAATCCGGAGCGGCGCTTCGACTTCACCCTGGGCCTCGCCACCGACACCGACCTCGCCGCGGCGCAGGCGCTGGCGATCGAGACCGTCGGCGCGGTCGAAGGCGTCCTGCAGAACCCGGCGCCCGACGCCTGGATCTCGGCCGTCGGCGATTCCAGCCTCTCCCTCTACATCATCGCCTGGGTCGACCAGCGCCGGCACGCCTTCCCCAAGGTGCGCAGCGAGGCGATCCGCCAGGTGCTGGCGCGTTTCGGCGCCGCCGGCATCGAGACGCCGGAGCCGATCTACCGCGTCAACCTGACCTCTGCGCTGGCGACGGCCGGCGATGCGGCCCGGCCGCCCGCGCGCCCGCCAAAGCCCGCCCCGAAACCTGCAGGCACGGCCGCCGCGGCCGGGGTCGACCTGACGCCCGACACCCATCTCGACGCCGAGATCGCGCGCGAGCGGTCGCAGACGGACAGCGAGGACCTGCTCGACCCGGCGGCGAAGAAGGAATAGCGGGCCCCTTCCGCGGCCAAGGGCGCTGCCGCTACTGCGCGTCCGGATGCTCCTGGACGAACCGCCGCAGCACCAGCTTCAGCGCCAGGGCATGGTCGCGGTCGCCGCGCCGCTTCGCCGCCTCGATGTCCTCGAAGATGATCTTCTTGATCGCCGGCGGACCGTCCGGCCGGTGCAGCAGATAGTTGCCGTATTCGAGGGCGGCCATCTCCGGCAGGTGTTCGTGCTCGGCGATCGCCTCGATTTCTTCCTCGGTCAGTTCCGATTGCGAGATGCAGTCCTGCAAGCCGGCGAGCATCTCTCCCTCCTTGGCGGGTTGTATTCCCCCAGGAGACTTTACGCTTCCGCGACGGAATTGCTACGCCGCCCCGCGCACCGCCGCCGCCGGCAGGTCGAACGCCGCGGCGAGCAGCTCGTAGGAGCGCAGCCGCGCCTCCCAGCTGCCGGTGATCGTCACGACCACCACCTCGTCGACGCCGTATTCCGCCGCCAGCGCCTCCAGGCGTGCGCGCACGAAGGCGGGATCGCCGATCACCTGCCGCTTCCGGTTGAAGGCGATCCGTTCGATCTCGTGCGGCGCGTAGTCGTGGGCGAGCGCCTCGTCCAGCGTCGGGATCGAGCCGCGGTTGCCGTAGTCGGCGCGCACCCGCCACAGGTCGCGCGGCTTCGCCTGGCGGTCCGCCTCCTCCATCGTCTCGGCGCAGACGACGTGCACGCCGATGCTGCCCTTCGGTGCCGCCAGCTGCGGCGACGGGCGGAAGTTGCGGCGATAGGCCTCCATCACGTCGGTGCCGCCCTCGCCGTTGATGAAGTGCGCGAAGGAGAAGGGCTGCCCCAGGAAGCCCGCCAGGATGCCGCTCTGGTCGCTGGAGCCCAGCAGCCACACCTCCGGCACCGTGGCGCCGTCCGGGATGACCTTGATCCGCGCGAACGGGTGGTCGCCCGGCACGCTGCCGTGCAGGAAGTCGAGCAGGTCGCGGATCTGCCGCGGATAATGCTCGATCGAAATCGGCTGGTAGGCCGGCGACAGCGCCACCGCCGTGATCTGGTCGCTGCCCGGCGCCCGCCCCAGGCCCAGGTCGATGCGGCCGGGATGGAAGGCGTCGAGCACGCGGAACGTCTCGGCCACCTTCAGCGCGCTGTAATGGTTCATCATCACGCCGCCGGAGCCGACGCGCAGCCGCGTCGTCGCCGAGGCGATCTGCCCGATCAGGATCTCCGGGGCGGAGCCCGCCAGGCCGCCGCTGCCGTGATGCTCGGCCACCCAGTAGCGGTGATAGCCCAGCCCGTCCGCCGCCACCGCCAGCGCCACGCTCTCGCGCAGCGCATCGACGGCGGTGGCACCGACCCGGATCGGCGACTGGTCCAGGACGCTCAGCTTCATCGGACGACCATGGTCATGCCTCGGCGCGACGGGTTGCCGGCCCCGATCCTTACGGTCAGCCTTACGGCCGCACGATCACCTTGCCCAGGACGGCGCGGTCCTCGAGGATCTTCACCGCCTCGCGGCCCTGCTCCAGCGGCAGCACCCGGTCGATGGCCGGCGTCAGCCGCCCGTCGGCGATCATCTCCATCAGCGTCTCCAGGTCCTGCACGGTCCAGCTGTTGGATCCCAGGATCTTCAGCTCGAACGTCCAGATGAAGCGGATGTCGGTCTTCGGGTCGTAGCCGGCGGTCGCACCGCAGGTCAGCATCCGCCCGCCGCGCTTCAGCGACCGCATCGAGGGCACCCAGCTGTCGCCGCCGGTGAAGTTGACGACCACGTCGACGCCGCCGTCGAAGGTGCGGCGGTGCGGCTTGCCGTACATCTCCCAGATCTTCTTCTCGAAGCCGTCGTAGAAGATGCCGTGGTCGGCACCCAGGTCCTTCAGCTTGTCGAGCTTGTCCTGCGCCTGCGACGCGACGATCACCTCGCAGCCCGCCATCTTGGCCAGGAACAGGCAGCAGGTGCCGACGCCGCCGCTGGCGCCCAGGATCAGCACCTTCTCGCCGGCCTTGATGTGGCCGTTGGTGAACATCATGCGGTGCGCCGTGCCGTATGCCACCGGCAGCGACGCCGCCTGCTCGAAGGTGACGCCCTCGGGGATGCGGATCAGCTGCTTGCCCGACGCCAGGCAGTATTCCGCCATGCCGCCGTCCAGCATCTCGCCCATCAGGCCCTTCTGCGGATGGATCGGATTGACCAGCACCCGGTCGCCGGCCTTCCAGCCATCGACCCCCGGCCCGACCTCGACCACCTCGCCGGCGACGTCCAGCCCCGGGATGATCGGCAGCGGCACCTTGATGCCCGGCATGCCGCGGCAGGTGAACACGTCGTGATAATTGATCGAGGTCGCCCCGACCTTGAGGACGACATGGCCCTCGGTGACCTGCGGGTCGCGGTAGGACGGCTCGAATGTGAGATTGTCCACCGAGCCGTGCTGGTGGAGGACGACGGCCTTCATACCTGATCTCCTTGGCGCGCAGAAATGTCAGACGAGAGGATGGGGCTTGGGTAGCAGCAAGCGATGCAAGCGGCAAGCCGCAGGGGGCGGAGCACCGCGCACCGCGCGCCGCGGCGCGCAGTCGTTTCGCACCGCCGCCCCCTCTCCACTATCGCCCCTCTCTCCATTGTCGCCCCTCTCTTCCATTGTCGCCCGCGGGCTTGACCCGCGGGCCCAGGGGCAAAGACGTCGGCACGGAGGCATCGATGGGATCGTGCCCACCCCGCTTCCAGAACCTGTCCTGAGCCCGTCGAAGGACGGGCCTCCGGCCTGCCCTCCTCAGCACGAGGGCCTACCGCACCGTCACACCAGGACCAAACGCCCCAGTAGGAACGCCTCATCCTGAGGAGCGGCCCCAAGGCCGCGTCTCGAAGGACGAGGCGTTCCGGGCCAACGGCTCGGAGGCGCCCGCGAGAGCGGCATACGCTACACCCGCTATATCCGCAGGCTGATGGAGCAGGACATCTCCGGCCGCTGACGCCGCGACCGCACCGGCGCTTGTCGGTCAACGTGAAGCGGGCCAATCCCCGCCTGATTCGCGAAAGGTTCAGCGTGGTGCTGGACGCAGCAGTGCCGCTGCCGGACGGTCCACAAGATTGCATCTTGACGCCCGTCAGAACCGTGCGATCCTCTTCTCTAAGGGGGCATCCGCGATCACCCCGTGAGGCTTCGGCCGAAGCATCGCGTCCAATCTCCAGCTTCAGGAGTGGACGCCTATGGCCGCCCCGGATGTCATTACGCCTGCACAATTATCTCGGCTGGTCGGTACGCCCGAAGCGCCGGTCATCATCGACGTGCGCACCAAGGAAGACCATGCGGCCGATCCCCGCGAACTTCCCGGCGCCATCCGCCGTGACTATCGCGCCGTTGCGGCATGGGCGTCCGCCTATGCCGGGAAATCGGCCGTCGTCGTCTGCCAGCGGGGACAGAAGCTGAGCCAAGGGGTGGCCGCGTGGCTGCGCCAGAGCGGCGCCCAGGCGGAAACGCTGGAAGGCGGGTTCGAGGCGTGGGCCGCCACCGGCAGCCTTCTCGTCCGGCCCGAGCATCTGCCGTCGCGCGATGCCGAGGGGTCCACTCTGTGGGTGACGCGTGCGCGACCCAAGATCGACCGTATCGCCTGCCCTTGGCTGATCCGCCGGTTCATCGACCCCTCCGCCATGTTCCTGTTCGTTGCCGCGCCCGAGGTGCAGCCAGTGGCGGAGCGTTTCGGCGCTACACCCTTCGATATCGAGGGGGTGTTCTGGAGCCATCGCGGTGAGCAATGCACCTTTGACGTGATGGTCGACAGCTTCGGGCTGCGCTCGAAGGCGTTGGACCGCCTCGCGCTGATCGTGCGCGGCGCCGATACGGACCGGCTTGATCTCGCTCCCCAGGCTGCTGGGCTGTTGGCCGTGTCTCTGGGCTTGTCACGCCTCTATCGCGACGACCTCGCCCAGCTCGATGCGGCAATGATCGTCTATGATGCCTTCTACCGTTGGGCGCGCGATGCGACAGCGGAAACCCACAACTGGCCGTCGCCGCCGATACGCCCGGCCGCAGGGGCAGGCACATGAGCGACGGCGCCCTGGAAGCGACTGGCGGCGTGGCCTCGATACCGGCGCATGTCGCGGCGGAAGCACGTTTGCCGAGCTTCGGCGAAGCCTTCCATGTCTGGCTTAAAATCGGACTGCTCTCCTTCGGCGGCCCGGCGGGACAGATCGCCCTGATGCACCGAGAGGTGGTGAGCGAACGCCGATGGATCGGCGAGCGCCGTTTCCTGCATGCCTTGAACTTCTGCACCCTCTTGCCTGGACCCGAGGCGCAGCAACTGGCGACCTATCTGGGCTGGACCATGCATGGCGTGCGCGGCGGCCTCGTCGCTGGTTTGCTGTTCGTCATTCCCGGCGCGCTCGTCATGCTCGCCTTGTCCCTGATCTACGCTACCCTCGGCGATGTGCCGGTGGTCGACGCCCTGTTCTTCGGCCTCAAATGCGCCGTGCTGGTGATCGTGGTCGAGGCGCTGCTGCGGATCGCCCGCCGCGCCCTCAGAGGCACGGCAGGCTGGGCACTGGCTGGGGCCGCCTTCATCGCCCTGTTCTTTCTCGGTCTGCCGTTTCCGCTGGTGGTGTTGGGGGCCGGCGTCGTCGGCTATCTCCGGCCCGAAGCGTTCACGGCCGGCGGCCATGGCGACGCGAAGGATGATGCCCCGGCGCTAATCGACGCGGTGCTCGCCACCGATCCAGGTCGGTTGGACCGGCAGGCCTCCCGCGCCCGCCGGGCCGGCTGGATCGGATTGGTGCTATGGCTGGTGCCGGTCGCGCTGCTCATGCTGGTGGTCGGCGGTACCTATGCCGACATCGCCTGGTTCTTCTCCAAGATGGCCGTGGTGACCGTTGGCGGCGCCTACGCGGTGCTCGCTTATGTCGCGCAGGACGCGGTGCAGGCCTATGGATGGCTGACCGCGCCGGAGATGCTGGCAGGGCTCGGCCTCGCCGAAACGACCCCCGGGCCGCTCATCCTCGTCCTGCAGTTCGTCGGCTTCCTGGCGGGCTACCGTGCCCCGGAAGCCTTGAGCGGCGTGCCGGGCGGCATCGTCGGCTCGATCCTCACGGTGTGGGTGACCTTCGCGCCCTGTTTCGTGTTCGTCTTTCTAGGCGCGCCACTGATCGAACGCTTGCAGGCAAACCAGGCCCTCGCCGGCGCACTGGCGGCGATCACGGCCGCCGTTGTCGGCGTCGTCGCCAATCTTGCCGTTTGGTTCGGCCTGCGCGTGCTGTTTCGCGAACAACACCGGGTAGAGGCAGGGCCGCTGGCTTTCGATCTGCCAATCGGGGCGACCCTCGATGCCGCGGCGCTCGCGCTGACGATCGCCGCCGCCGCCTGCCTGTTCGCCTTCAGGCTCGGGGTGTTGCGCACGCTGGGCATCACGGCGGCGCTGGGGCTGGTAGTGCGGTTCGCCCTTGGCATTTGAACGTCGGCCGGGGCTTCACCGCCGGCCCGCGTTCTCAATCCATGCGCTTGAGGCTGGAATACTCCCCCTGCACCTGCAGCGTGACGGTGACGTCGGCCTTGGTGCGGTTGCGCCAGAACCAGCCGTGATTGCCGTCGAAGGCCGCCTTCAGGACACCTTCGTCGCCCTTGACGCCCCGCCCTTTCTCATAGCTGACGGCGTTCCCCGGGCCGTCGCCGTGCAGGTCGAAATTCACGACACCGCTGGAGGCCCGCCACAAATAGGTCGCCTCGCTGCCCTTCGTCATCTCGAGCTTCACCTCGGTGCCCTCACCGGGTTTCAGGGTGACCGACATCTCGTCGGACCGGGCCGCCGAGGCATTCTGGACGGTGCTCGCATCGTGGCCGTGCATCGCGCCGGGGCCATGCGCCGCCGCCGGACGGATCAGCAGTGACGCGAAGACACTACCGATGGTACCGGAGCGCCGATCCGGGTTCGGGGCTGTCGCGGGAGCGTTCTGCAGGTCGCGCAGGCGGTCGGCTTCGGCCTCGTCGGCGAGCTGCGACTTGATCTCGCCCATTTCCGTCAGGCCGAGCGCCCCCCCGATGCCGGTGGGATCGATGCCGTACTCGGACGGCAGCACGACAGTGACGAGCAGCACCGCCGCGGTCACGATCGCGATGCCGGTCGATCGCAGGAGCTGCCGGGACGTGGGCAGTTCGGCGCGGGTGGGCATATCGGTGTTGTACATGAGGGTTCCTCTCGATCGTTCAGGAGACGGCATAGCCGGTGAGCTGATAGCCGATCAGCATGAAGCCGGCCGTCATCATCGCGACGTTTGCGGTATAGGCGTGGCGCCAGAAGCTGGGGTGCCGCCGCCAGAAGCCCATCGCGATCAGGATCGCGCCCAGGGCCAGAAGCTGGCCGATCTCGACGCCGACATTGAAGGCGAGGAGGTTCGGGACCAGCCCGTCGCTGGCGATGTCGTAGTCGATGATCTTGCTGGCGAGGCCGAAGCCGTGAAACAGGCCGAAGATCAGCGTCGCGGCCTTCGTGTCCGGTTGGAAACCGAACCAGCGCTGGAATGCGCCGATATTGTCGAGCGCCTTGTAGACGACGGACAGGCCGATGATGGCGTCGATGAGGTAGCTGTTGATCCCGATGTCGAAATAGACGCCGAGCAGCATCGTGGTCGAGTGCCCGATCGCGAACAGGCTCACATAGACCGCGATATGCTTCATCCGGTAGAGGAAGAAGATGACGCCCAGCAGGAAGAGGATGTGGTCGTAGCCGGTGACCATGTGCTTTGCGCCCAGATACACGAAGGGCATCAGGTGGACGCCGGTTATTTCCTGGATGTAGCCCTTGTCGCCTTCGGCGACGGCATGCGCCGCCACGGCCGTCGGGAGCACCCACAGCGCGGCGAGCAGACCGAGGAGAAGGGACCATCGCGGGCCATGCGGAACCATTGGTTACTCCGTTCGAGCGGTACCGAGCCGCGGCTCAGGAAAAAGGGGCGGCGGACAAGTGCAGCCAGCCCTGCACGCCGACATAGACGCCGACGAGGATGATGAGGGCTCCGAAGGCGTAGGGCGCACGCCGTGCGGCGGTGGCGAGCCACGTCCAGCGGCGCGTTGCGTGACGCACGCTCAGGGCGGTCATGCTTCCCACCGCGACCAGGGTAATGGCCACTCGACCGAGAACGCCATCACCATGGTCGCGCCGAGGGCGAGTTCTTTCAGTTGCAGGCAGAGCAGCAGGACGGTGATCGCCGCTGGGCACGGTGGAGTGCCCCGGCTCCAGACCATGCAGCACGCCGAGCAGGATGGCGCTCGGAATGAAGAGCCACGCGTGCCCGGCACCCTGCTGCGGAAGATCGGTGAACGAAGCCACCCGGCCTCCTAGAGATACTTCGTGAGGGCCTTGAACTCGGACAGCGCCTCTCGGGCCGCTCGTCCCGTACCCTCCGTCGCATCGACCAGGCAGTGGTCAATATGGTCGTGGATCAGCTCACGCTTCGCATTGCCGATGGCGTGCTCGACGGCATGAAGCTGCTGCGCCAGATCGAGGCAGGGGCGCTCGTTCTCGATCATCGCGATGACCGAGGTCAGGTGTCCGGTGGCGCGCTTCAGCCGTTTGACGATGTCCGGGTGCGACGTGTGTTTCATAAGGCTATCCTACCCAGGGGGATAGGATAGGCAATCCCTTTCGCTCGGTATGGATGGCTGGCCGCAATCCGACGGTCCCGGCCGGCGGACGCTTCCAGCCCGCATTGTCCGCAGGAAGTTACTCCTTACATGGATAACCCCGTCTGGGCGGGGATCGCTGTTGCACGCCGTGAAGACATCGGGAGGGCTCCCCCGCCGACAGGCGGTCGCCTTGCATCCGCCGGGCCCGCGCTCGCCCCACGAAAAGGAAGGAAAGGGAATGAAAGGGAACATGGGTCGGCACACGGCCCTGCCGGAACGGAAGGGTCACCGCTCGCACCCGTTCCGCCTGACGCATCGAGCAGAAAATTGCGCACCGCGACCGCCGCATCCGCGATTTCTCAATTAAATCAAAATACTGACCGATTCTCGTCACGCGCGGGATCGGCCTCCACGGGCCGGAACAAGCGCCACTTGGCTCCAATTGGCTCCAATTGGCCCGAATTGGCCCTCGTCTGGTCCCGGCTTCGCCCCCACCGGCCCCCGCCGCGGCGACCGGGACGCTCGCCGTTCGTGCCCCGTCCGGCATCCAGCCCCTTGCGCATGGCGCGGGTCCTGCATTCTGATGCGCGTCCGTTTCCCTCCGACCGCACACAGGACTGGCGCATGGCGCACACCGGCAATCTCGGCGACCTGATCGACCGCAGCAGGGACCTCGACAAGCTGGCGCTGATCGATCTGCTCGACGAGGCGCGGCCGCGGCGCCTCACCTATCGCGAGCTCGACGCCGAGGCGGACGCCGTGGCGCGGGGGCTCGTGGGGCGCGGCATCCGGCGCGGCGAGCGGGTCGGGATCCTGGCGATCAACCGCACCGAATTCCTGGCGACGTATCTCGGCATCATGCGCGCCGGCATGGTCGCCGTGCCGGTGAACCACAAGTTCCCGCGCGAGACGATCGGCTTCATCCTGGCCGACTGCGACGCGAAGCTGGTGTTCGCCGACGCCGAGCGGGCGCCGATGGTGCCGACGCACCTGACCACGGTCTCGTTCGACGACGAGGGTCCCGCCGGCTACCGCGCCTTCCTCGACCCCGGCCCATTCGAAATTGTGCGGCCGGCGGACGACGAGGTGGCGATGTTCCTTTACACCTCCGGCTCGACGGGCCGGCCGAAGGGCGTGCCCCTCACCCACTACGGCCATCTCTGGGTGATCCGCACCCGCGGCCGCGGCGCCGACGCCAGCGCCCACCGCTTCCTGGTGGCGGCTCCGCTCTATCACATGAACGCGCTGGCGATCAGCAAGTACGCCCTGTGGTCGCACGCCACCATCGTGCTGATGCCGCAGTTCAAGGCGCCCGCCTATCTGCGCGCCATCGCCGACCACCGGGCGACGTGGCTGACCTCGGTGCCGACCATGCTGGCGCTGATCCTCCAGGAGAAGGAGCTGCTGGCGACCCTCGACCTCTCCTCGGTGAAGGTGGTCGCGATGGGCTCGGCGCCGGCGACCCAGGCGCTGATCGACAGCGTCCGGGCGACCTTCGCCGGCAGCCGCATCGCCTACGGCTACGGCACGACCGAGGCGGGGCCGACCAGCTTCGGCCCGCACCCGGAGGGCATCCCGACGCCGGACCTGTGCGTGGGCTACCCGCTCGCCGACCCGGAGGTGCGCGTCCGCCTCGTCGACGGCGATAACTACGACGCCGACCAGGGCGTGCTGCACCAGGACAACCCGGCGCGCATGCCGGGCTACCACAACATGCCCGAGAAGACCGCCGAGGCGATCACGCCCGACGGCTACTACATCACCGGCGACGTGTTCCGGCGCGACGAGCACGGCTTCTACTATTTCGTCGGGCGGGCGGACGACATGTTCGTCTGCGGCGGCGAGAACATCTATCCGGGCGAGGTGGAGAAGATGCTGGAGCGCCACCCGGCGATCGAGCAGGCCTGCGTCGTGCCCGTCGCCGACGAGATCCGCGGCCAGAAGCCCGCCGCCTTCATCGTGCCAGCCAAGGGTGCGGAGATCACGGAGCGCGACGTGAAGGACTACGCCCTCGCCAACGCCCCACCCTACCAGCACCCCCGCCACGTCGAGTTCATGGACGAACTGCCGCTGGCCAGCACCAACAAGATCGACAGGAAGCTGCTGACGGAGATGGCGCGGAAGTGGGAGGCGTAGGGCCGCCAACCCCTTCCGTCATTGCGAGCCGAAGGCGAAGCAATCCAGTCCGGCGCACCGACTCTGGATTGCTTCGTCGCTGCGCTCCTCGCAATGACGGCGGTGAAGATGGCGCCGCACCCGCATTGCACGCCGCTTCGGCCTGCGGCACTACTCGCTGCGATCCCTGAACGGAGCGCGACCATGAGCTACGAGACGCTGCTGTACGAGGTGGAGGACGGCATCCTCACCCTCACGATGAACCGGCCGGACAAGCTGAACGCCTACAACGCCACGATGCGCGAGGAGTCGATCGCGGCACTCGACCGGGCGGACAGGGACGACGCGGTGCGGGCCATCGTCGTCACCGGCGCCGGCCGCGCCTTCTGCGCCGGTGCCGACCTGTCGGCCGGCGGCGAGACGTTCGACGCGGCGAAGAAGGACTTCGTCGACGGCGAGGACCGGCTGCGCGACGGCGGCGGGCGCATGACGCTGCGCATGTACGACATGAAGAAGCCGATCATCGGCGCCATCAACGGCCCGGCGGTCGGCATCGGCGTCACCATGCAGCTGGCCATGGACATCCGCCTCGCCTCGACCAAGGCGCGCTTCGGCTTCGTCTTCAGCCGCCGCGGCCTGGTCATGGAGGCCTGCTCGAGCTGGTTCCTGACGCGCCTCGTCGGCATGGGGCAGGCGCAGGAGTGGGTGCTCACGGGCCGCATCTTCGACGCCGAGGAGGCGAAGGCGGGCGGCCTCGTCCGCTCGATCCACGAGCCGGACGACCTGCTGCCGGCGGCCCGGGCGCTGGCGCGCGAGATCGCCGACAACACGTCCGGGGTCTCGGTGGCGCTCTGCCGGCAGATGCTCTGGAAGATGGCCGGCGCCGACCACCCGATGGAGGCGCACAAGATCGACAGCCGCGGCATCCGCTACATGGGCGCCAACGCCGACGCCCGCGAAGGCATCCAGTCCTTCCTGGAGAAGCGCCCGGCGAAGTTCGCGATGAAGCCGAGCAGCGAGATGCCCGACTGGTACCCGTTCTGGAAGGAGCGGACGTTCGAATAGGCGGCGGCATCGGCGGCCGGGCAGTCCGTCCGATCGGAACGATGCCGGGGGAGATGCGTTTGTCCGTGTCGACCAGCCAAGGATGAACGCATGAACTCCAGCATCACGGACTATCTGAACAGCGGCCCCGAGCTCTCGATGGGCGAACGGGCGGTGAGCGTGGTCGGCGGACTGATGCTGGCGGCGGCCGGCACGCAGCCGCGCCCCAACATGTTCCTGAGCGCGCTCGCCGTCGCGGCCGGCTCCTATCTCGCCTATCGCGGCGCGGCCGGCTACTGCCCGCTCAAGGCCGCCATCGCCGACAGCGGCATCGTCGACGACAGCCGCGGCGAGATCGCGCCCGGCGCCATCTGAGGGGGGATAAAGACATGTCGATACTCTGGATGATCATCATCGGTGGCATCGCGGGTGCCCTGGCGCGCTTCCTCATTCCCGGCGACAAGCATCCGGGCGGGATCATTCTGACCATCGTGCTGGGCATCGTCGGCGCCTTCGTCGCGACCTTCCTCGGCCGCGCGATCGGCTGGTACGGCCCGGCCGACGGCGCCGGCCTCATCGGCGCCGTGGTCGGATCCGTCATCGTGCTCCTGATCTTCGGCGCGATTACCGGCCGCAAGCGCTCGTAACGGCGGCACGCGGCCGTCAGGCACTGCGGGCCGCGCCGGGATCGGGGCGGCCGTTTCGCTTCAAAGCGGCGGTCGCTTGTCCGCCCACGGACGAGCCTGCTCGAACGCTGCGGCTGCCTGCAGCACGGTCAGGTCGGCGAAGCGGCGGCCGGCGATCTGGAGGCCGACGGGTAGGCCGTCTTTGGTGAAGCCGCACGGAACGCTGGCAGCTGGGGTGCCGGAGAAGTTGAACGGCCAGGAGAACTCGGCCCAACTGATCCAATCCCAGGGATGCTCCGGCCAATGCGCCGGCTGAAGGCGCTCCGCCGGAAAGGCCGCAACGGACACGGCCGGCGTCAGCAGCAGATCCCAGTCTTGGAAGAAGCGGTTCACGCTCTCGATGTAGCGCAGCTTGCGTCCGCGAACCGCCAGATACTCCGCGGCACTGCGTCCCTCCGCCTCCTCCATGCAGGCGACCAGCCCCGGATCCATGCGGTCGCGATACTCGGCCAGGAACGGCGCGTAGGTCCCCATCTGCGTCGACCACATGAAACGAACGAGCTCAGGCCCGTCCGTCTCGAAGTGCGGCGTCACCTCCTCGACCGTCACGCCCAGCCCGGCGAACGCCTTCACGGCGTCCGCGACGAGGGTGGCGATCTCGTGATCGACGCGCGCGTGACCTAGATCAGGGCTGTAGGCGACCCTGAGGCCAGAGATCCCTTCACGGAGGCGGGCGCTGTAGTCGGCTGGCGGCGCCTCCAGCGTCCAGTGGTCCAGCGGCGCGGGGCCGGCCATCACCTTCATCATCAGAGCGGCGTCGGCCACAGTGCGGGTCAGCGGCCCGTTGTGCGACGTCTGGTCGTTGTTCGGGACCGGCCAGTTCGGCACCCGCCCGAACGTCGGCTTCAGGCCGAAGACGCCGCAGAAGTGGGCTGGCATGCGGATCGAGCCGGCACCGTCCGACCCCTGGTGCAGCGGCCCGAAGCCGGCCGCCGCGGCGGCGCCCGCCCCTGCGGAGGAAGCGCCGGCATTGTGTCCGTGCCGCCAGGGATTGTGTGTGATCCCGGTCAGCGGGCTGCGGCTCACGCCGGTCCAGCCGAGTTCGGATGTCGTCGTCTTGCCTAGGATGACTGCGCCGGCGGCTTTCAGCCGCGCCGCGAACGGCGTGTCGACGTCGGCGATCTTGCCTTTGGCGGTGTAGGATCCGCGTTCGGTCGGCAGGCCGGCCACGTCCGCCAGATCCTTCACCGTCGCGACGACACCGTGCAGCGGGCCAAGAGCGCCGCCCCCCATCACTGCCGCCTCCGCGGCGCGCGCCGCCGCCATCGCGCCCTCGGCATCCAGTGCTGCGAAGGCATTCACCTTGCCGTCGACCGCGGCGATGCGATCCAGCACGGCCCGCGTCGTCTCGACCGGCGATACCTCCTTGCTTCGGATCATCGCCGCCAGGGTCGCCGCCGGCGTGAAGCAGAGTTCGGTATCGCCCATCACATTCATCCTTTTCAAGCACCACCGCGATCGTAGGCGCGAAGCGGCATGTCGGCCAAGGGATGCGACTGCCGTGCCAGCGCGCGGCTTGCCTGCGACATTTCGGCATTCGCCCGAGGGCACCTTGGAAATTTGATCCGGATCAAGCCGGTGCGTCGGCCGTCCGCCTAGCGTGCGGCCACCTACCCTGGAGACTGGAACCGAGACAATGAACCGCCTTTTCGGCCTTATGGCCGGTGCCGCCATGATCGCTGCCGCCGCCGTTCCCGCGCACGCCCAGGAGGCTGTCCGCGGCAAGCATGCGGGCGATTTCCTGATCGGCGCCAGCGTGATCGGCGTGCTGCCGCATTCCGGTGGCCATGTCGAAACGATCGGCGGCGAGCCCGACGCGTCCGATTCCTGGACCGGACAGATCGACTTCACCTACTTCCTCATGGACACCCTGTCGCTCAACCTGATCGCCGCCACGACGCGACATGAGCTCGACGTGAAGGATTCCGCGCTCGGCGACGTCGACCTGGGCCGCGTCTGGGCCCTGCCGCCGACACTGACGCTGCAGTATCACCCACTGCCCCGGGAGCGCTTCAGCCCGTATATCGGGGTGGGCGTGAATTACACGGTCTTCTATGCCGAGGGCGGCGGCCGCAGTGCGCCGGTGACCGACGTCGACGTGAAGAATGCGTTCGGCGTGGCCCTGAATGCCGGTCTCGATATTGAGATCGCGCCGAACTGGGTGGCAAACTTCGACGTGAAGCACCTCTGGCTGCGCCCGGACGTCCGCGTCAACGACGGCGCCATCAACGCGACGACCCGCCTCGACCCGTGGATCGTCGGTGCAGGTATCCGCTACCGCTTCTGACGCTCCGCCGCCCTCCTACGCGGACTGCGACGAGCGCTGCTCCTGGTAGCGGCGCTCGATCGCGTCCCATATCAGACCGGCGACGTTCGTTCCGTCGAACCGCTCGATCTCCTGGATGCCGGTCGGCGAAGTCACATTGATCTCGGTGAGCCAGTCGCCAAGGACATCGATGCCGACGAACACGAGGCCCTGGTCGCGTAGCGTCGGTCCGATGGCGTGGCAGAGTTCGACCTCGCGCGGCGTCAGCGTCGTCTTTACCGCCTTGCCCCCCACATGCAGGTTCGCCCTCGCCTCGCCCCTGGCCGGAACCCGCAGCACCGCGCCGGCCGGCTCGCCATCGACAAGGATGATCCGCTTGTCCCCGGCGCGCACCTCCGGGACATAGCGCTGGACGATTACAGGCTCGCGATACAGCGTCGTAAACAGTTCCAGCAGCGCCGTCAGGTTCTCGTCGCCCGGCGTGATGTGGAAGACGCCGGCGCCGCCATTGCCGAACAGCGGCTTGATGATGATGTCTTCGTGCTCCTCGCGGAACGCGATGATCTCCTGCCGGTCGGCGGTGATCAGCGTCGGCGGCATGACGCCCTCGAAATGCGTGACGAACAGCTTCTCCGGTGCGTTGCGCACGCTCGCGGGATCGTTCACCACCAGGGTTTGCGGATGGACGTGCTCGAGCAGGTGGGTGGCGGTGATATAAGCCATGTCGAATGGCGGATCTTGGCGCATCAGGATCACGTCCATAGTCGCCAAGTCCACGACCGACGAGTCGCCGAACTCGAAATGCCGACCCCGCTCGCGCTTCACCCGCAGCGGCCTGACCCGGGCATAGAGCCTGCCGCTCTTGAAAACCAGGTTCTGCGGCAGGTAATGGAACAGACCGTATCCCCGCTTCTGCGCCTCGAGCGCGAGCGCGAAGGTACTGTCGGCGTCGATGTCGATCGTCTCGATCGGATCCATCTGGATGGCGACGGCAAGGCTCATCGCGGATACGTCCCTTCGCACGCGGGTTGGGCGACCGCGGTTATAGCCCGCCGAACGGGCCGGCCTCAATCGAGAGCACCATCCTAGTTCAGGCGATTGCGCAGATCCTGGAGCAGGGTCGCCATGCGGTGCCGCGCCTGCTGTCCGCGCTCGACCTCCAGATAAGCCTCCAGCTGGGCGATCGCGGTTTGCAGGCGGCCGAGATGAACGTTCAGCAACGCCGCCTCGCGCATTAGCTCCGGTACGCCCGGAGCGATCCACAGCATCCGTTCGACGACGCGAAGGGCACGCGCGGCATCCTTGGACTGCAGTAGCCGCAGCTTGATGTTGTTCTGCAGGCGCAGCAGCACGTCGCGTCGCCCGACCGGCGCATAATGGCTCGGCAGCAGCTCGGCATCGGGCCTGCCGCCGGCCTTCAGCAGTTCGCGCAGGTCCGGCACCGAGCGTTCTCGGCAGCCTTCAAACGGGTCGAGAATCGCTCGGGCACCGCCGCAGTCGAGCCTGAGCAGGAAGTGACCGGGGAAGTTCAGACCGACCATGTCCCAGTCGAGGCGTTGCGCCACCGCCAGCAAGAGAATGCCGAGGGCTACAGGCAACCCCTTCCGCCGATCGATCACGCGCAACAGGTTTGCGTTCTGCAGGTCGTCGTAGGTCAGCGTGTCGCCGGCATAGCCGTGCCGCTCCACGAAGACGGCACGTAACGCCGCAACGCGCCCCTCCAAGCCGTCGACGGCCATCGCGGCCGCGCCGACCTCCTCGGTCAGGGTCCCGAGGTGGTCGCGATAGCGATCGAGCGCCACGCGCTGCCGGTCGCAGGCGGCGAGAACCAGCGCAGCTTCGCCGATATCGATCTCGGCGTCGGGCTGCTGCGCGAGGCCGCGCAGGTAAGTCTCGGCATCGATATCCAGATCCATCGTCACAGGTTCCTCGCGGACAGCGCCGCGTTCAAGCCCCTTCGGTTCAGCCCGGCGGCCGCCATGCGTCGCGTAGGTGCGATGGAAGACGCCAAGGCCGAATGACGACAACGTCGAAGCGCATCGTCGGTGCCGCGAGATGGTTGCGCCTTGCGGCATACCATGCGGCTGCCCGCTCGATGCGTCGCTGCTGCCGCGGAGTGACCGCCTCGAGCGCGGCCTTGTGGGCGACGCGAGCCTTCACCTCCACGAAGATCAGCAGCAATCCGCGGCGAGCGACGATGTCGATCTCGCCGGCCGGCGTGCGGACGCGCCGACCCTCGATACAATAGCCCTTGCAGCGCAGATAGAGCGCGGCGACCGTCTCCGCGCGGCGCCCGGCGGATTCCCGGTCGCGGCGCCGCGCCGACCGCAGGGCGCGCGCGGGGTCGTCCATGACTACTCGCGACGTCCGAGCGCCAGGGCGCGGGCATAAAGTTCACGCTTGGGGAGGCCGGTGACCTCGGCCACGGCGGCGGCCGCATCGCGCACGCCCGAGGTGGCGAGAGCCGCCGTCAGCATCCCGTCCACGTCCACCGCATCGACAGCCGGCGCCTCCGGACCGCCGACCACGACGACGATCTCGCCTTTGGGAGGTTCGTTCCGGTAGCGAGTCGCCAGTTCCGATAGGCGACCCTCCACCACCTCTTCGAACAGCTTCGTCAGTTCGCGTGTGACCGCGGCCGGCCGGTCCCCCAGGACCTCAGCCATGTCGGCAAGCGCATCCGCCAAGCGGTTGGGGCTCTCGTAGAACAGGAGAGTGGCCGGAACGGCGCGCAGCTCCCCCAGGGCGGTCCTGCGCGCCGACTGGCGCGGCGGCAGAAACCCCGCGAACATGAACCTGTCCGGCGGCAGCCCCGACAGCTGAAGTCCCGTCACTGCGGCGCACGCACCGGGGATCGCGGTCACGGCACTTCCTTGCGCCCGCGCCTCGCGCACCAGCTTGAACCCGGGATCGGAGACGAGGGGCGTCCCCGCGTCGCTGACGAGCGCCACTCTGCCGCCCTCCGCAAGACGCGACAGCAGGCGGGGCCGAGCCTCGTCCGCGTTGTGATCATGATAGGGGATCAGTCGCGCGGCGATGCCGTAGCGCTGCATCAGCCGGCCCGTATGACGCGTATCCTCGCACGCGACAACGTCAGCACCGCGCAGGACCTGCAGCGCGCGTAGCGTGATGTCGTCCGCGTTTCCAATCGGCGTCGCGACCAGATAGAGGCCGGGCGTGATCGAAGCTGCATCGCTCGGGGATTCGGAACCCCTGCTGTCCATTGCCGTTTGCTCCCGCCGGACCCGTTAGCTAGGTTTGATCCCGTTCGGCCGTCGGTTCGTGGAGGAAGATTGTGAACACACCCCCCTGCCCCGCCAACCGACCGGCACCGGTCGCCGCTGCAGTCAAGGCGAGGAGCCGCGGTATTGCCGCTGCGGCGCTGGTCTGCGCCGCGGCACTCCTCGCCGGATGCGGCAGCAGCGGCACCAGCGGCGGCAACGTACAACAGCCGGCCCCCCGCTACGATACCAGCCAGGTGCCGCCCTACCTCCCGAAGGACCTGCTGACCGACACCAGCAAGCCTGCCGAGAAGGTGAAGGTGGCGCTGCTGCTGCCGCTGTCCGGGCAACATGCCGCCATTGGCGAGGCCCTCCTGAAGGCATCGCAGATGGCGGTGTTCGATGTGGCGGACGATAATTTCACGCTGGTCCCGCTGGACACCCAGGGCACTCCCGACGGCGCCGCGGAAGCGACCCGCACCGCGCTGCGCCAGAACGTGAAGCTGATCCTGGGCCCGCTGCTGAGTACTTCGGTGCGCGCGGCATCCAACGCGACCCGCGGCACCGGCGTTAACATCATCGCCTTCTCCAACGACCAGATGGTCGCCGGCAACGGCGTCTACTTGATGGGCTTCCTCCCGGGCCAGGAGGTGCAGCGCGCTGTCGCCTATGCCAGCAGCCGCGGCCTGCGCCGCATGGGCGCGTTCGCGCCGGACAGCCCCTATGGCCGCCTCGCCGTAGGGGCGCTGCAGTCGAGCGCCAGCCGCTATGGCGGCACCGTGGCACGAACCATCATCGTACCGGAGAATCCGGCTTCCGTGGCCAGCGGTGCCAGGGAATTCGCGCAAGGTGACAGCTACGACGCGATCCTGCTGCCCTTCAGCGGCCCTGCTCTCAATGACGTGGCTCGGCAGCTTCAATCGGCCGGCATCGAGCCGTCGCGCACGAAGTTCCTCGGGACCAGCCAGTGGGACCATCCCAGCAACACCCTCTACCAGGAGCCGTTGCTGAACGGCGGATGGTTCGCCCTCGTGCCACCTGAAAAGCGCGCCGAATTCGAGCGGCGTTACGCCAGCAACTATGGCGGCAAGCCTCCGCGCATCGCGACTCTCGCCTATGATGCGACGGCACTGACTGCACTCATCGCCAAGTCGCCGAACGCGCGCTTCGACCAGCAGGCCATTACCAATCCGCGTGGCTTCGCCGGCGCCGACGGCTATTTCCGCTTCCGGCCGGACGGTACGGCCGACCGCGGTCTCGCCATTATGGAGGTCGTGCCCGGCGGCCTTCGCATCGTCGACCCGGCGCCGACGCGGGCCGAGGACCTATCCTCCTGACGATCACTTCGGCTGCTTGCAGCGTGTTCCGGCCGCCGGAACTGTAGCGCTTGATGAATGTTCCTCCGGCGCTGGCATTGGCCGGCGCCATTTGGAACAGGAATCGCAGAATGTCGGGCGAACTGACGGGAAAGAAGGTTGCGATCATCGCGGCGGACGGATTTGAAGAGGTCGAACTGTCGGAGCCGCGCGCGGCGCTGCAGCAGGCGGGAGCGACGGTCCATATCGTCGGGCTGAAGCCTGGGACAGTGCGCGGCTATCGTCACCTGGAGCCTGGAGAGACGGTGGATGTGGACGTCCCGCTGACGGCTGGGCGCGCCGACGACTATGACGCGCTCTTCATTCCCGGCGGTCTCTACAACCCCGACGCGCTGCGCAGCGACCAGGGGATGATCGATTTCGTTACGCACTTCTTCCGCAGCGGCAAGCCTGTCGGTTCGATCTGCCACGGCCCACAGGTCCTGATCACCGCCGGCCTTGCGAGCGGGCGGACGATGACCGGCTGGAAGGCGATCCAGGTCGACTTAAAAAACGCTGGCGCCACCGTTCGTGACGAGCCCGTCGTGGTAGACGGTAACCTGATCACCAGTCGAAACCCCGGCGACCTCGAACAGATGTGCCCCCGCCTCGTCGAGGTTTTTGCGGCTTCCGGCAGGGCCGACTGACGCCGCGGAGGCCTCAGGCAGCCTCGAACTTTCCGAACTCCCAGTCCTTCCCCGGTGCCGCGTCGAACAGGGAACGGGTATAGGCGTGACGAGGTGCGGCGAAAACCTCCGTCGCCGTACCGTACTCCACCACCTCGCCCTTGTGCATCACCGCCACGCGGTCGCAGACCTGAGCGGCCACGCGCAGGTCGTGCGTGATGAACAGCATGGCGAGGTCGAATTTCTTGCGCACGTCGTCGAGCAGTTCCAGGACCTGCGCCTGCACGGAGACATCCAGGGCGGACACGGCCTCGTCGGCGATCAGCAGTTCGGGCTCCATGGCCAGCGCGCGCGCGATGCAGATGCGCTGCCGCTGCCCGCCCGAGAACTGGTAGGGGTAGCGGTCGACGGCCCTGGGATCGAGTCCGACGAGTGTCATCAGGTCCTTCGCGCGGTCCCAGGCCTTGGCCTTCGACAGGCCGAAGTTCATCGGCCCCTCGGCGATCGAGTCGCCGACGCTGCGGCGCGGATTAAGCGACCGATAGGGATCCTGGAAGACGATCTGCACGCGCTTGCGATGCCGGCGGAGCGAGCTGGTCGGCAGGTGCGCGATATCCGCGTCGTCCAGATAGATGTTGCCGCCGGTCGGCTCGATCAGACGCACGATGCAGCGGGCTACCGTCGATTTTCCGGACCCCGACTCGCCGACGATCCCCAGCGTCTCGCCGCGCTTCACGTCGATGTTCACCTCATGCGCGGCGCGCACGATCCGTGACTTCTGGAAGAACGACTTGCCGCCGTACACCATCTCCAGATTGTGCGTCTTCAGAACCGTCGCCGACGTCGGATCGGGTCGACGCGCGCGCGGCGTCATGCTCGGAACCGAGGAGATGAGCATGCGCGTGTACGGGTGCTGCGGATTGCGCAGCACCTTCCGCGCGTCGCCCGTCTCGACGACGAGGCCGTTCTGCATGACGACGACGCGATCGGCGATCTCCGCCACCACGCCGAAATCGTGGGTGATGAACAGGACGCCGGTATTGTGATCGCGCTGCAGATCCTTCATCAATCGCAGAATCTGCGCCTGCGTCGTCACGTCGAGCGCGGTGGTCGGCTCGTCGGCGACCAGCAGGGCCGGCTCCATCACCAGCGCCATGGCGATCATCACGCGCTGGCGCTGGCCGCCCGAGAGCTGGTGCGGATAGGCGTTCCGGATACTCGCCGGATCCGGCATGTGCACGTCGCGCAGGATGCCCAGGACGCGCTCGCTCCTCTCCTGCGGCGACATCGTGCTGTGGACCTTCAGGACCTCCTCGATCTGATCGCCGACCCGCATCACCGGGTTCAATGCCGTCATCGGCTCCTGGAAGATCATCGACATGCGGCTACCGCGCAGTTCGCGCATGCGCGCGGGCGTCGCCTTCAGCAGATCCTCCCCCTGCAGCAGCAGGCGGCCCGCTGTCGGCGTCAGCTGGCGCTTCGGAAGTAGGCCCATAACGGTGTATGCGGTGACCGACTTACCCGAGCCGGACTCGCCGACCACGCATAGGATTTCCTGCGGCTTCACGTCGAAGCTGACGTCCTGGACGGCATTCTTGCGATCGGCGTTGCCGGGCAGCGCCACGGTCAGGCCATCGATTCGCAGAACCGGCTCGATGGAGGGTCCGTTCGATGCGGTCACGGGCGGGCGCTCCTTAAACACGCTTGGCGATGCGGGGATCGAGGGTGTCGCGCAGCCCGTCGCCGAGGACGTTCACGGCAAGCACGATCAGTGCCAGGGCTACCCCTGGGAAAAAGATGATCCAGGGTGCCAGCTGGAAGAACGTCCGGCCCTCGGCCATCATGTTGCCCCAGCTCGGGATTTCCGGCGGGGTGCCGGCACCGAGGAAGCTGAGGATCGCCTCCGTGATCATCGCGGAGGCGCAGATGTAGGTCGCCTGGACGATGAGCGGCGGGACCGTGTTCGGCAGCACATGGCGGATCAGGATGAGCGGCAGAGGCGTCCCCGCCGCCACGGCGGCCTCGACGTAGGGTTCCTCACGCACCGACAGCACCACGCTTCGCACCAGCCGCACGACGCGCGGTACCTCCGGGATGGTGATCGCGATGACGACAGTGACGATGCTGGCCCCGGACAGCGAGACGAGCGCCACAGCGAGCAGGATGGCCGGGATCGCCATCAGGCCATCCATCACCCGCATGATGATGTGGTCGAGCGTGCGCATGTAGCCAGAGACGAGGCCGATCGCGAGCCCGATGACCACGCTGAGAATCGCGACGGCAACGCCGACTGCCAGCGAGATGCGCGTGCCGTAGACCGCGCGGCTGTAGACGTCGCGCCCGTACATGTCCGTCCCGAACCAAAACGTCTCCGACGGCACCTTGAGGCGGTTGATCGGATTGAACTTGATCGGGTCGACGGTGAACATCCAGGGAGCAAGGAGCGCCCCCAGCACCATCACCAGGAGGATAGCGCCGCCGAGCATCATCGTCGGATGTCGGCGGAACAGGTCCATGACCGCCAGACCGGGCCGTTTCGCGCCGCCCATCACTGTTGCGCTCGCCTGCTGGCTCAATATCTGATCCTCGGGTCGAGGGCTGTGTAGATGATGTCCACGATCAGGTTGATCAGGATGTAGACGAACGAGAACACGATGATCAGGCCCTGGATAATCGGGTAGTCGCGCTTCAGGATCGCATCGACGACGAGCCGTCCGAGACCGGGAATGTTGAAGACGGTCTCGGTCACGACCACGCCGCTCAGGAGGATGGCTACGGCGATGCCGATCATCGTGACGATCGGAACGGCCGCATTGCGAAGCGCGTGCCGCATCAGGACCGCCCGCTCCGTAAGGCCCTTCGCGTGGGCGGTGCGGATATAGTCCTCGTCCAGGACCTCGCGGACGCTGGCGCGGGTCATGCGCGCGATCAATGCGATCAGGAACCCGCTGAGCGCCACCGTCGGCAACACCATGTGCCGCACGAACTTCACCACGTCCACGGATGGGCTGACATAGCCCTGCACCGGCAGCCAGCCGAAGCGGATCGCGAAGATGTAGATGAAGATGTAGGCGAGCACGAAGACCGGGATCGAGAAGCCCAGCACCGCCCCGATCATGATCGTGCGGTCGATCCAGGTGTTCGCCTTCCACGCCGCGATCGTGCCGAGGGGAACGGCGACGACCAGGATCAGGATCAGCGTGGTGCACGCCAGCGCCACCGTGGGCTCGACGCGCTGGGCGATCAGGGTCGTCACCGGCAGGTTTGAGAAGATCGATATGCCCAGGTCGCCGGTGAGGAGGTTGCCGATCCAGGCGACGAACTGCACCGGAAGCGGTTCATCGAGACCCAGATTGGCGCGGATCCGCGCTATCGCCTCCGGTGTCGCATAGTCGCCGGCGATCACGGTCGCCGGATCGCCGGGACTGAGGCGGAGCATCAGGAAGATGAAGACCGCCACCACGAACATCACGGGGATTGTGGCGAAGATGCGCTGCAGGATGAAGCGGAACATTCAGTTCTCTGGTTATGGCTTCGGGGAAGATCCGGCGGCGCGAACGCACCGCAGGTCCACCGTCACTTCTTCTCGATGTTCCAGTAGAGCGACACCGGCGACTTCACGACGCCGGACAGGTTGCTGCGGTAGGCGACGGGACTGAACCAAGCGCCGATCGGCAGGTGCGTCAGCACCTCGGTATAGTTCCGCTCCTGGATTTTCTCGACCAGGTCTTTGCGCGTCGCATCGTCCGTCGCCCGCGGGTAGGCGGCGCGCCACGTCTCGATCTTCTCGTCGCACGGCCAGCCGAACCAAGCCTTGTCGCATCCCGCGCTCATGTTCGTGGCCAGCGGCGTCAGCAGGTCTGCGGCCAGCGTCCAGGTGAAGAAGATGTTCCAGCCGCCCTTCCCCGGCGGCTCCTTGACTGCGCGCCGCGATGTCACCGTCGCCCAGTCCATCGCCTGTAGGTCGACCGTGAAGCCCGCCTCGCGCAGGCCCTGCGCAGTCACCAGCGCCGCAGCGTTCAGCACCGGAATATCGGTCGCCTGCAGGATCGTCACCGGCGTGCCGTCATAGCCACCGGTCTTCATCAGTTCCTTCGCCTTAGCCATGTCGGGCTGCTTGACCGCGCCGGCGTCGGTACCGACCGGCGCATTGCAGGCGGAGTAGGAATAGCACTTCTGCCAGAAGGCGGGATCGCCCACGCCCGCCTGCAGAAACTGCTCCTGGTCGAAGACATAGGAGACGGCCTTGCGCAGCTCCGGCTTGTCGAACGGCGGATGGAGATGGTTGAACCGCAGCATGCCCTGGTTGCCCAGAGGATCGAGCGTTTCGACCTTCACGCCCTCGGCCTGGCGCAGGATCGGGACGAGATCGGCAGGCGCGTTCTCATAGTAGTCGACCTCGCCGCTGATGAGCGCGTTCATCGCGGTGTTCGGGTCGGGGATGTAGAGCCATTCGATGCGATCGACCTTGGCGACCTTGCCCCCCGATGCGTTGCTGGGAGGCTCCTTGCGCGGCACATAGTCGGCGAACTTGGCGTAGACGACCTTGCTGCCGGGCACCCACTGCTCCTTCATGAAGCGGAAGGGGCCGGAACCGACGACTTCCGGCACCTGCTTGAACGGGTCCGTCTCCGCCAGCCGCTTCGGCATAATGAACGGCACGTTCGAGCTCAGCTTGGCGAACGACTCCAACACGAGTCCGAACGGCGACTTCAGCTTCAGACGAAAGGTCTTGTCGTCGACCGCCTCGAGAGTCTCCGTCGCAGCAAAAAGCTGCTGGCCCATCCCGTCGCGCTTGCCCCAGCGCTCCAGCGAGGTGATGACGTCCGCCGACGTAACCGGCGTGCCGTCGTGAAACTTCAGCCCCTCACGGAGAGTGAACGTCCACTCCATCTTGTCGTCGCTGGTCTTCCAGCCGTCGACCATCTGCGGCTGCGGCTGGAAGTTCTCGTCGAGGGAGAACAGCGTGTCCCAGACGAGATAGGCGTGGTTGCGTGTGATGTAGGCGGTCGTCCAGATCGGATCGATGTTCTTCAAATCCGCATGCGGCACGACCCGGAGCGTCGTCTCCGCGGATGCCGAAGACGACACGTGGAGCGCAAGCGGCAACAATGCCGCCGCCGTACGCAGGACTGTTCTGAACATCGACCCCATACCCCAGACTCCTCTCCGAAAGTTTCGGCGCGCCTCCCCGGACGGGAGCCGAACGGCCCCCGTCCAACGCTCGTCCTTCTAGTTCTTAGCCATGTTCCAGAAGAACTGGACCGGCGACCTGATCATGCCAGAGACGTTCTCCCGATAGGCGACCGGCGTGAAGAAGGTGCCGAAGTTGCCGTGGGTGACGACTTCCTCGTAGTTCCTCTTCTGAATGGCTTCGGCGATCGCCTTCTGCTTCTCCGGATCTGTCTCCTTGGCGAAGGCGGTCCGCATCTCCTCCAGCTTGGCGTCGCACGGCCAGCCGAACCACGCCTTTTCGCAGCCGGCGCCAATGCCGGAATGGATCACCGGGTTCGCAATGTCCCCGCCGATCCACCAGGTGTGGAAGATGTTCCAGCCGCCCTTTTCCGGCGGTTCCTTCACGGCGCGGCGCGACGTGACGGTGCTCCAGTCCATCGCCTGCATCTCGACATTGAAGCCCACCTCACGCAGGTTCTGCGCCGTCACGAGCGTCGCCGCGTTCGTCACCGGAATGTCGGTCATGTGCAGGATGACCACCTTTTCGCCCTTGTAGCCGGACTCGGCGAGCAGCTTCTTGGCCCCCTCGATGTCCTTCCCCTGATAGGGCTCGGAGCCGACGGTCGTCTCCATGGGAGTGCCGCAGGAGTAGTAGGATTGGCAGACCTTCCAGTAATCCGGATTGCCGATCGCCGCCTGCATGTACTCGCGCTGGTCCATCGCCTTCAGCACCGCTTGGCGCGCCTTCAGCTTGTCGAACGGCGGATGCAGGTGGTTCATCCGCAGCATGCCCTGGCTGCCCAGCGGGTCGAGGCGATCGACCTTCACGCCATCCGCCTGCTGCAGGATCGGCAGGAGATCGATCGGCGGCTGCTCGTAATAGTCGACCTCGCCGCTGATGAGCGCGTTCATCGCGGTGTTCGGGTCGGGAATGTACAGCCACTCGACCTTGTCGACCTTTGCGACTTTGCCGCCGGCGGCGGCGCTCACGGGCTCCTTCCGCGGCACGTAGTCGGCGAACTTCGTGTAGACGACCTTGCTGCCCGGGACCCACTGCTCCTTCTCGAACTTGAACGGTCCCGAGCCGACGATCTCCGGGACCTGGGTGAAGGGATCGGTCTCGGCCAGCCGCTTCGGCATGATGAACGGCACGTTCGAGCTGATCTTGCCGATCGAATCGATGACCAGGCCGTAGGGGTATTTGAGCTTGATCTCGAAGCTCTTGTCGTCGACCGGCGCGATGCTCTCGATCGCCTCGAACAGCTTCTGGCCCATACCGTCGCGCTTGCCCCAGCGCTGCAGCGAGGCCACCGCGTCCTCGGCCTTCACCGGTGCGCCGTCGTGGAACTTGAGGCCGTCGCGCAAGGTGACCTTCCAGGTCAGCTTATCGTCGGAGACGGTATAGCCCTCCGCCATCTGCGGCTGCGGCTTCAAGTCCTCGTCGAGCGCGAACAGCGTGTCGTAGACCATGTAGCCGTGGTTGCGCGTGATGTAGGCGGTGGTCCAGATCGGGTCGGTGTTCTTCAGGTCGGCGTGCGGAATGACCTTAAGAACCGTCTCCGCGCTGCTGGCGCCCGAGAGGAGCGCGGCGGGAACGGCGAGCGCCGTCGCCGCGAGGAGTCCTGCCACCTTGGTGTTGATACCCTTCACGAATGCCTCCTTGTTATGGATTTTGAAGCCACCGAACCATCAGTTCGGCTGTGGCAGCCGACTCTGCGGTCGGCTTCCACGCATTTGCGCAGGTCCCTCCGGCTGCGCCGCGATACTATCGTGGGATGAAAGCTTAGAAGTCTGCCGGCAATCGAACAATCCGATTTGTCGAGTAGAGCCGGTTTATCGAACTGGACGGTCGAAACGACCCGCAATGACCTGAAGGTCATGTCAGCCTGCCTTCCCCGGCATCTTGAAGAAGAAGCTCTCGTCCAGGTCGCCGGTCGCCAGCTGCCCCATCCAGATCGCGAACTGCTTGTAGAGCGGTTCGTTGAGCCCCAGCCGGGTGCGGATCTCCTCGATCTGCTGGAGGGAAGCCGTATCGCCTGCCAGCACGGCGGCCAGGTCGCCGGGCCCGATCCGAAGGATCAGGAAGACGAATACCGCGACCGTCAGCAGGACCGGGACGGTCGACAGTATTCGCCGGACCAGAAAAAAGGAACATCGCCCGTTCCGCCCGCTCGCAGGATCAGGATTCGAAATCGAGGCCCCAGAAGACGGGCGCGACCGACGGCCAGACGCCCTTCAACTTGTCGCTGTACGCGATCGGCGAGAAATACTGGCCGAGCGGCAGGTGCGTGACGATCTCGTAGGCGCGCTCCTGGACCCGCGCGGCGAGTTCATTCTTCTTCTCCGGATCGCTCTCGGAAGCGAAGTCGCTGCGGAGCTTCTCGATGGTCTCGTCGCAGGGCCAGCCGAACCAGGCGCTATCCTGGCAACCGCCGGAGAAGCCTTGGTAGGCAGTCGTGGCGATCGGATCGAGCACTGTCAGGTCCGAGTGCATCTTCGCACGAAGCACCTTCTCCGCCTGTGCGGGCGCAGCTCCTGTCAACGCGACGGCGGCGAATACCGTGGTACCGGCGAGGGTGAGGCTCATCCTGCTGAGAAACGACATCGCGATCTTCCCCCTATCGCGTCCGAGGCCCAAGGCCGTTCGCGGTAGCCCCTGCGAATTGCATGCCAGCCATACGAGGGCCAAATAGGGGCTTGGTCCGTCACGGCATGACTCGTGCTCGGCGGGGAGCCGCGCCAGGGACGCGCTTGGCAGCCGGCCGCACGCGCCCCTACAGTGGGCTCACCGCCACCGCACGCCGCCCGAGGATCGTCGAATGCCCCGTATCGTGACCGTAGGCGCCGCCCAGCTGGGGCCGATCGCGCTGAAGGAGAGCCGCGCCGACGTCGTCGTTCGCCTGATCGCGCTGATGCGGCAGGCGCGCGATGCCGGCTGCGATCTCGTCGTCTATCCGGAACTCGCGCTGACCACCTTCTTCCCCCGCTGGTTCGCGGAGGATCGGGCCAAGATGGACCGCTTTTTCGAGACCGAGATGCCGGGGCCGGAGACGCAGCCGCTGTTCGACGAGGCGAAGCGCCTCGGCATCGGTTTCTCGTTCGGCTATGCCGAACTGACGCCGCCCGACGCAGCGGGCGTCCGCCACCACTTCAACACCTCGATCATCGTCGACAAGTCAGGTGCCCTCGTCGCGAAGTACCGTAAGATCCACCTTCCGGGTCATGCTGAACACGAAAGCTATCGGCCGTTCCAGCACCTGGAGAAGCGCTATTTCGAACCCGGCGACCTTGGATTCGGCGTTTGGGAGGTATTCGGCGGCCGGCTGGGCATGTGCATCTGCAACGACCGCCGCTGGCCGGAAACCTATCGCGTGATGGGCCTGCAGGGCGTGGAGATGATCCTCCTCGGCTACAACACGCCGGTGCACAACCCGCCCACCCCCGAGCACGACGACCTGTCGCTCTTCCACAACCAGCTGGTCATGCAGTCGGGCGCCTACCAGAACGGCACATGGGTGGTGGGCGTCGCCAAGGCCGGGCCGGAGGAGGGCGTGCCGATGATCGCCGGCACCCAGATCATCGCGCCCTCGGGCCAGACCGTCGCACAGGCCGCGACCCAGGGCGACGAACTGATCTTTGCCCGCTGCGACCTCGACCTCTGTAACTCCTATAAGGCGAACGTCTTCAACTTCGCGAAGCACCGCGAGCCGGCGAGCTACCGCCTGATCGTCGAGACCAAGGGCGTCGTGAGCCCGGCCGAAGCGCGCGACATCATCCGCCCCCAGGCGAAGGGCTGAGCGGCCGCGGGTCGCTCAGCCCACTCGGCTTTCGAGGCGGGACCGGGACGCGGTCCGGTTCCGCCTTCCCCTCACATTCGCGGCGGATTCTCGCCCAGGTCCCAGTACAGTCCCGTCATGATCGCCAGGGCCTCGCGCGCCTCGGCGAGCAGGATGTGCTCGTTCGGTGCGTGCTGCGAACAGGCGCTGTAGGAGTGGGGCACCCAGATCGTCGGCATGCCGAGCAAGTCGGAGAAGAGG